>NZ_WWJT01000546.1 GCF_009865385.1 Streptomyces sp. SID486
GGCGGGCGCCGGCGGGGCGGCGGGCGCCGGCGGGGCTGCGGCCGGGGCGGTGGGGGCCGGTGCCGCCTCCTTGGTCAGGGCCGGGGGCTGGGCCTGCGGCGCGGGGGCCGCAGGCTGATGGGCCGGCTGCTGGGCCGGGGCGGCCTGGGCCGGCTGCTGCACCGGGGCGCCCGGCTGGGCGTACGGGTTGGCCGCCTGCGCGCCGGGACCGCCCTGGCCGCCCGCCTGGGCGCCGCCGTACGGGCCCGCGGGCGCGGCCGGCATCGTGAAGGGCTGCCCGCCCTGCTGGGGCGGCGGCGGGGCGTACCAGCCCGGCTGGCCCTGCCCGGGCACCGGCACCGGCGGCTGCGCGCCGGCCGGCACCGGCTGCTGCAGGCCCGCCTTCTGGTCGGCGGTCGAGCGGTAGTCCACGGCGCCCTGCGTCATCCGCATGTACGCCTCCTCCAGCGACGCCTGGTGCGGCGACAGCTCCCACAGGCGGACGTCCGCCTCGTGCGCGAGGTCGCTGATCCGGGGGAGCGGCAGCCCGGTGACCCGCAGCGCGCCGTCCTGCTCCGGCAGGACATGGCCGCCGGCCTCGGTGAGCGCGGAGGAGAGCTTCTCGCGCAGCTGCGGTTCGCTGTCCGGGGTGCGCACGCGGGCGAAGTCCGCGGAGTTGGCCGAGATGAAGTCCTTCACGCTCATGTCGGCGAGCAGCTGTCCGCGCCCGATCACCACGAGGTGGTCGGCGGTCAGCGCCATCTCGCTCATCAGGTGGGAGGAGACGAAGACGGTACGGCCCTCGGCCGCGAGCGCCTTCATCAGGTTGCGGACCCAGAGGATGCCCTCCGGGTCGAGGCCGTTGACCGGCTCGTCGAACAGCAGCACCTGCGGGTCGCCGAGCAGCGCGGCGGCGATGCCGAGGCGCTGGCCCATGCCGAGCGAGAACCCCTTGGAGCGCTTCTTGGCCACCCCCTGCAGGCCGACGACACCGAGCACCTCGTCGACCCGCCGGGCGGGGATGCCCGACAGCTGGGCGAGGCTCAGCAGGTGGTTGCGGGCGGACCGGCCGCCGTGCACGGCCTTGGCGTCGAGCAGCGCGCCGACCTGCCGGGGGGCGTTGGGCAGCTTGCGGTACGGGTAGCCACCGATGGTGACCGACCCGGACGTGGGGTTGTCCAGTCCGAGGATCATCCGCATCGTCGTGGACTTGCCCGAGCCGTTCGGCCCGAGGAAGCCGGTGACGGCTCCTGGCCGCACCTGGAAGGAAAGGTTGTACACGGCGGTCTTGTCGCCGTAGCGCTTGGTCAGGCCGACAGCCTCGATCATGCTCCGCACCCATCGAAAGGTTCAGGACAGCGGGGCACACGCCCCCGTAAGGGTTAGGAGGATATCGAGGCGCTGACGGTTCCGCCCAAGAGAGGGTAAAGCCGAGACGTCACGCCGGGTGACCGCCGGCTCTACTGGGCGTCCCGGCGCCTGAGGAGGACGTAGCCGCCCGCCAGCGCGGCGACCACCCACAGCGCCATGATCCCGAGCCCGGCCCAGGGGCCGTACGGGGTGTCGTCGCCGACGCGGGGGACCACCTGCATGATCCGGCTGCCCGCCTGGTCCGGCAGGAACCGGCCGATCTTCTTCGTCGCGTCCACGTTGCCGAGGATGTTGGAGATCAGGAAGAAGAACGGCATCAGGATGCCGAGGGAGAGCATCGGCGAGCGCAGCATCGCGGCGACGCCCATGGAGAACACCGCGATCAGCGTCATGTACAGCCCGCCGCCGCACACCGCGCGCAGGACGCCCGGGTCGCCGATGCCGGCCCCGTGGGCGCCGAGCATCGCCTGGCCGAGGAAGAACGCGGCGAAGGCGGTGACCATGCCGACGGCCAGCGCCAGCGCCGCGGCGACGGCGACCTTGCAGGCCAGGAAGGTCCCGCGCCGCGGCACGGCGGCCAGCGAGACCCGGATCATGCCGGTGCTGTACTCGTTGGAGACGACCAGCACCCCGAACACGATCATGGCGAGCTGGCCGAGGGTCATGCCCGCGAAGCTGATGACCGTGGGGTCGAAGGAGAGCCGCTCGCGCGCGGGCATGTGTCCGAACTGGCTGTCGGTCAGGGCGGAGATGAGCGTGCCGAGGGCGACGGTGACCACCAGGGCCAGCGACAGCGTCCACACCGTGGACGCCACCGACCGGATCTTGGTCCACTCGGAGCGGATGACCTGCGCGGCCGCCATGGCTCAGGCCCCCTTCCAGCCGGCGCCCCAGTCCTGCGGGACGGGACTCGGACCGGCCTGCGAGTGGTACTCCACCGCATCCGCCGTCAACTGCATGAACGCCTCCTCCAGCGACGCCTGCTGCGGGCTCAGCTCGTGCAGCACGAGCCCGTACCGCGCGGCCAGCTCACCGATCTGCTCGGCCTTGCCGCCCTCCACCTCCAGCGCCCCACCGCCCGCCTGGACGGCGGTGATCCCGGCCTGGTGCAGCACGTCGAGCAGCCGCTCGCGCTGCGGGCAGCGGATCCGGACGTACGACCGCGAGTTCGTCCGGATGAAGTCGGCCATGGAGGTGTCCGCGAGCAGCCGCCCCTGCCCGATGACCACGAGGTGATCGGCGGTCAGTGCCATCTCGCTCATCAGATGGCTCGACACGAACACCGTCCGGCCCTGCGCGGCCAGCGATTTCATCAGGTTCCGGATCCAGTGGATGCCCTCCGGGTCGAGCCCGTTGACCGGCTCGTCGAACATCAGGATCCGCGGATCCCCGAGCAGCGCCCCGGCGATGCCCAGCCGCTGCCCCATGCCCAGCGAGAACCCCTTCGCCTTCTTGCGGGCCACGGCGGTGAGGCCGACGGTCTCGAGCACCTCCGCCACCCGGCTGCCGGGGATCCCGTTGCTCTGGGCGAGGCACAGCAGGTGGTTGCGGGCGCTCCGGCCGCCGTGCACCGCCTTGGCGTCCAGCAGGGCGCCGATGTACGTCAGCGGGTCCTTGAGCCGGTCGTAGTGCCGGCCGTCGATCCGGACGTCACCGGCGGTGGGGCGGTCGAGCCCGAGGATCATCCGCATGGTGGTCGACTTGCCCGCGCCGTTGGGTCCGAGGAATCCCGTCACGATGCCCGGCCGGACCGAGAAGGTGAGGTGGTCGACCGCCACCTTCTCGCCGTACCGCTTGGTCAGCCCCTCCAGCTCGATCATGCGGTCACGCTAAGACCGGCGGTGGGCGGCTGCCACTCGAGCGGCGACCGCCGGCGGCGCGCTCCCCGGTCAGCCGGGGCGGCGGATCCGGACGGGTCCGCGGGCCCTGGCGGGGTCGACGGCATCGCCGTGCTGGGTGACCTCCACCCGCCCCTCGGCGGCGAGCCGGGCCGCTGCCCGGCGGACGGGCTCCATCAGTTCACGCCAGCCCTCGTCCCCGGAGCCGTGCACCGCGCGGGCGACGTCCGAGGGACACACCGACGCCCCCGGCGCCCGCCGGTCGAGCAGATCGAGGATGGCGTCTTCGAGGGACCGCTCGCCGTCCGGCATCCGGGGCACTCCTTCCGGCAGGAGGACGGATCGCGCGCGGCCGGTACGGTCCGGCCGCAGGGCCCGCGCCTCCTCCCCAGGCTACGCGCGCGGCGGGGGACGGACACGGCACGCGTGCCCGCGCGCACGCGAGGGGGGCGGTGGGAGTCGCCCACCGCCCCCCTCGGAGTGCGTACGAGTGCCCGGACCTACCGGGACTGCTGCGCCGGGACGCCCCGGGAGACCGGCTCGTCGTCGGTCGACGTGCCGGCCGCGGCCACCGCGGCGCCGGTCAGCGTGGCGAGCATCTCGCGGACGTTCGTCAGCTGGGCGTTGATGCTGTCGCGGCGGTTGGTGAGCGCCGCCAGCTCCCGCTCGGATTCCGAACGGATCCGGTCCGCCTTGGCGTTGGCGTCGGCCACGATGTCCTCGGCCTGGCGCTGCGCGGTCTCCACCGTCTGGCGGGCCCGGCGCTCGGCGTCGGTACGCAGCTTCTCCGCCTCCAGGCGCAGCTGCTCGGCCCGGTGCTCGATCTCGGCCAGGCGCTTCTCGGCCTTCTGCTGACGCGAGGCCAGGTCGCGCTCGGACTGCTCGCGGCGCTTGGCCAGGTTGGTCTCGAAGTCGGCGGCGGCCTGCGCGGCCTTGGCGCGGGTCTCCTCGAAGAGGGCGTCCGCCTCCTCGCGCTTGGACTGCGCGTCCTTCTGCGCCTCGGCACGCAGCTGGGAGGCGTCGGTCTTGGCCTTCTCGACGATCCGGACGCCCTCGTCCTCGGCCTTGGCCTTGCGCTCGGCGGCGTAGGACTCGGCGTCGTTACGGACCTGCTGGGCCGCCGACTCGGCGAGGTCGCGGTGCTGCTCGGCCGCCCGCCGGGCCTCCTCACGCAGCTCCTTGGCCTCTTCCTCGGCCAGGCGCAGGATCTTCTCGACCCGCGCGCCGAGACCCGCGTACGACGGCTCGGCGTCCGTGATCTGAGCCTGGGCGTTCTGCGTTTCGAGGTGCAGCTCCTCGATGCGCTTCTCCAGGGCGGTGATGCGGGCGAGAGCGCTGTCACGGTCGGAGACGAGCTTGGAGATACGTTCGTCCACCTGAGCGCGGTCGTACCCACGCCGCACAAGCTCGAAGCCGTAGGGGGAAGTGTCGCTCATGGGGTTCCTGTCGAATGAGACCGGTGAGGTGATAAGGGAATCCTAGGGGCCGAAGCGGTGTGTCATCGAGCGGATACGGTTTTGATCTGGAGAATGGCACCTCTTTCGGGTGGCTGACCGTCGCAGGGCTTGCCAAGGAGTGGGGCAAAGCCCCCAGAAGACAACGGAACGTTCACCGTCCGCTAGCTCTCTGACGACTTGCCACCCGATCGGGGGGCGCCCACCGTGGCGCCCGCCTTGACTCCGCCGTCCTTGCCGGCCGCGGGCGTCTCGAACGACTCCAACGCCTCCAGGACGTCCTGGACCCGGGAGATCTCGGCGTTGATGTCCTCGCGCCGGCGCACCAGGATCTCCAGCTCCCGCTTGCCCTCCTCGACCGTGCGCCGGGCCTCGCGGATCGCCTCCGCCTTCAGCTCCTCGGCCTCCTTGACCAGGCTGGCCTTCTTCTGCTCGGCCTCCTTGAGCAGCCCCTCCGCCTTCTTGACCGCGGCGATACGGACCTTGCCCGCCTCGGAGCTCGCCTCCGAGACCAGCTCCTTGGCCTTCGCCTCGGCCTTGGCCAGCTGCTCCTCGGCGGCCTTGATGAGCGCGTCGCAGCGGTCGCCGGTCGACTTCATCGTCTCGGCGGCCTCGCGGCGGGCCCGCTCGTGCAGTTCCTCGATCTCGGTGGTGATGCGGTCGCGCAGCTCCTCGGCGCGCTCCCTGATCGCGGTGGCGTCCCGGCGCGCGCCGACCAGCAGCTCGTCCGCGTCCGTACGGGCCTTCTCCACCGCGGAGTTGCCCTCGATGGTCGCCTCGGAGACGATCCGCT
The DNA here is from genome assembly GCF_009865385.1 of Streptomyces sp. SID486. Lineage (GTDB taxonomy): Bacteria > Actinomycetota > Actinomycetes > Streptomycetales > Streptomycetaceae > Streptomyces. Next base: position 5,436 of record NZ_WWJT01000546.1, read on the forward strand.
CGGCCTCGCTGCGGGCCGCGCCGACCATCGTGTCGGCCTGCGACTCGGCGTCCGCCGTGGTCTTCAGCGCCTGCTCCTGCGCCTCGCCGAGCAGCTTGTCGACCTCGGCCGTCGTCTCCGTGATGAGCTTGTCGACCTGCTCGGCCGCCTCGGAACGCCGCTTGTTGGCCTCCTTGCGGACCTCGTCCAGGGTCCGCTCGGACTCCTCGCGCGCGGAGTTGACGAGCCGTTCGGCCTCGGCCTCCGCGTCCGCCTTGAGCCGCTCGGCGTCCGCCCGGACCCGCTCGGCGTGCGCCTGCGCGGAACCCACCGTCTCGGCGGCCTCGGCGCGCAGCCGTTCGGCGTCACCGGTGGCGTCCCCGACGATCTGCTCGGCGCTCGCCACCGCTTCCGCACGGACCCGGTCCGCCTCGGTGAGCGCCTCCGTGCGCACCCGCTCGGCCTCCGCGGCGGTCTCCGTCTGCAGCCGCTCGGCCTCGGTGAGCGCCTCGGTGCGCACCCGGTCGGCCTCGGCGAGTGCCTCCGAGCGCACCCGGTCGGCCTCCGCGACCGTCTCCGACTGGAGCCGCTCGGCCTCGTTGCGGGCCTCGGTGATGAGGGTGTCGGCCTGGGTCGCCGCGTCCGAACGGATGCGGTTGGCGTCCTCGCGGGCGTCCGCCCGGGTGCGGGCGGACGCCTGGTCGGCCTCGGCGAGCGCGTCCGAAGCCTCGGTGCGCACCCGCTGGGCGTACTCGCCGGCGTCCGCCCGCAGCCGCTCGGCCTCGGCGATGGCCTCCGCCATCGTCCGCTCGGCCAGCGCCTTGGCGGCCTCGGCCTCCTCGTTCGCCTCGCGCCGGACCCGGGAGGCGTCCTCGCTCGCCCGCTCCCGCTCGGCGTAGGCGTCGGCGCGGACCCGGTCCGCCTCCTCCTCGGCCTCCCGCTTCGTACGGTCCGCCGCGTGCTCGGCGGCCGAACGCAGCCCGGTGATCTCCTCCTGCGCCTGCTCGTGCAGCCCGGCGACGGAGTCCCGTACCTGCTGGGCGTGCTGCTCGGCGGCGGCCACCATCTCCGTGGCGCGCCGGTCGGCCTCCTCCACCAGCCGCGTCGCCTCGGCCTGCGCCTCCTCGACCCGCTTGCGGGCGGAGGCCAGCAGCTCCTCGCTCTGCTCACGGGCCCGCTGCCGCTCCTGGCCGGCCTCCTCGCGGGCGGCGCCGAGGAGTTCCTCGGCCTCGCGGCGGCGCCGGGCGGCCTCCTCCTGCGCGGCGGCCAGCGTCTCGGACGCCTCCGTGCCCAGCCGCTCGGCGGCGGCCTGCGCCTCCGCACGCACCCGGTCGGCGGTGTCCTGGGCCTCCGCCTTCAGCCGCTCGGCCTCGGCCGCGGCCTCGGACCGCAGCCGTACGGCGATGGCCTCGCCCTCGGCGCGGGAGGCGGACGCGTCGGACGCCGCCTCGTCACGCAGCCGCTCGGCCTCCGCCTCGGCCTGCTGCCGCAGCGTACGGATCCGCTCGGCGGACTCCGCGCGCAGCCGCTCGCTCTCCTCGGCGGTCTCCCGGCGGATCCGGGCGGCCTCCTCACGGGCGTCGGCCAGCGCCTGCTCGGCCGACGCCAGCCGCTCCTGCGCGTCCGTCTGGAGCCGGGTCAGCTCCTCGGCGGCCTCGCCCCGGCGGGCCTCGACGGCCTTCTCGGTCTCCTCGCGCAGCTCTCGCGCGGCCTTCTCGGCGTCCGCCCGGGCCGCCTCGGCCTGCTCGGCGGCCTCGGCGCGCAGCCGCTCGGCCTCCTTGCGGGTGCGCTCCAGGGTCTCCTCGGCCTGCCGGCGCAGCCCGGTGGCGCGCTCGATGGCCTCGGTGCGCACCTTCTCGCTGTCGGCGGTCGCGGTCTTGCGCAGCTCGTCGGCGTCCGCCTTGGCCTTGGCGAGCAGCTCCTCGGCGGACTTGGCCGCCTCCTCGATCTGCCCGACGGCCTCGCGGCGGGCCTCGGCCCGGATCGACTCGCCCTCGGCGACCGCGTCGGCGCGCAGCTGCTCGGCCTCGCCGCGCAGCCGGCGGGCCTCCTCCTGCAGCTCGACCGTCTTGGCGCGGTACTCCTTGGTGTCGTCCTTCGCCGCGCCCTTGAGCTGCTCGGCGATGTCGTGCGCCTCCGCGCGCAGCCGGTCGGCCTCGGTCTCGGCCTCCGTGCGGATCCGCTCGGCCTCCTCGGCGGCGGCCCTGGTGGTCTTCTGGGCGTCCTCGGACGCCTTGTTCAGCACGTCCTCGGCGGTGCGGGCTGCCTTCGACAGCTGGCTGGCCGTCTCCTCGGCGGTGATCGAGCGGGCCTTCTCGGCGGCCTCGGCGACGATCTTCTCGGCCTCGGCGCGGGCGTCGGCGACCAGGTGCTCGGCCTCGGACCTGGTGCTCTCGGCCTCCTTCGTGGCCTCCGCGACCAGCCGGGCGACCTGCTCCTTCGCGGTACGCGTGCGCGCCTCGCCCGCCGACTCGGCGCTCGCGAGGGTCTTGGCGGCGGACTCCTTGGCCTCCGTGACCACCTTCTCGGCCTCGGCCTGGGCCTTGCGCAGCGCCTCCTCGGCCGCCGCCATCCGCTCCTCGGCGGCCCGGCTCAGCTCGGTGGCCTGCCGGCGGGCGGCGTCCGACTCGCCGACCGCGTCGGTGCGCAGCTGTTCGGCGTGCTCGGTGGCCTCCTGTGCCTGCGTGGAGGCGGCGTTCAGCAGCCGCTCGGCGTCCGTGCGGGCGCGGCGCAGGATCTGCTCGGCCTCCGCGCGGGCCGACTCGGCGTCGCTCTGCAGCCGCTCGCGGGCCTCCCGGGTGAGCCGCTCGGCCTCGGCGCGGGCGGTCGCCATGGCCTGCTCGGCCTCGGCGCGGGACTCCTCCAGCAGCCGGCGCGCCTGCTGCTCGGTGCGGGCGCGCAGCTGCTCCGCCCAGGCCACGTTCTCGTTGACGTGCGACTCGACGGTGGAGCGGCGTTCGGCCAGCTCCTGGTCCAGCTGCTGGCGCCGGGTCACCGCCTCCTGGTGCAGCTCCGCCTGGAGCCGAGCCGCCTGCTCGGCGTGCTCCTGCAGGATGCGCTGGGTCTGCGCACGGGCCTGGCTCAGCTCCCGCTCGGCGTCCTGGCGCAGCTGCTCGGCCTGCATCTGGGCATTGCGGAGCAACTGCTCGGCCTGGTAGCCGATGTCACCGCCGTCGTAGGCGGGCCGGGTCATGAGGGTGCGGCGCGCCTCGTGCAGCTTGGCGCGCAGCACCTCGACCTGGTAGCCGAGGTCCTCGGCGTGCTGGATCGCCTTTTCCCGCTCGGTCTTCAGCCGCTTCATCTCGGCCTCGAACCGAGAGAGGTGGTCGACGTCAGCCGCCGGCTCTCGCTCCTGGCTCTCGTAGCCCCGCACTGCGCGGTCCCATCCGTCCCCTGGTCAGCTTCTTCGACGAGCTCCGTCCATCCGCCGAACGGGGCCCCCGGGGAATGGTGTCAGATCAACGGCGGAGCACGGGCTGCTGCCCCGACGCTCGTCCCCCGAAACCCGGACCCCGGCATGCGGTCGTCCCGGTTGCGGGGACGACCGCCCCCAACCCTACCGGCCCTTATGTACGGGGGTCAGTGCTCGGGCGACTCAACAGGGGCCGAAGTGACCAGTTCTGTGAGAACGCCATGGCAGTCCTTGGGGTGCAGGAAGGTGATCCGCGACCCCATGGAACCGCGCCGGGGCTGCTCGTACAGCACCCGGACGCCCTTGCCCCGGATCTCCTCGGAGTCGGCGTCGACGTCCGCCGTGCCGAAGGCGATGTGATGGACGCCCTCCCCGTTCTTCGCCAGCCACTTGCCGACCGCCGAGTCCTCCCGGGTCGGCTCCAGCAGCTGGAGGTAGGAGGCACCGCCGTCCGACGTCCCGTTGATCTTGAGCATGGCCTCACGCACGCCCTGCTCCTCGTTGACCTCGGTGTGGAACACCTCGAAGCCGTACGTGGCCCGGTAGAACTCGACGGTCGCGTCGAGGTCGTGGCAGGCGATCCCGATGTGGTCGATTCGCGTCAGCATGGATTCAGTGGAGCGCCCCCGGAGTGGTTACGCAACGTGCGCGCGATCACACCGACGGGCCGATGACGGCGTGCTGTACCGCTCAGTACATTCGAAGTAAACCCTCGTTCACTCCTCGGCTGTGCGCAGCTGGAAGGGGATCGCACCTCATGTCTTCTGGAACGACCAGCTCGGTGATCGTCGCGGGTGCCCGGACGCCCATGGGGCGACTGCTGGGCTCGCTGAAGTCCTTCTCCGGAGCCGACCTCGGCGGCTTCGCGATCAAGGCCGCCCTCGACCGTGCGGGGATCGGCGGCGACCAGGTGCAGTACGTGATCATGGGCCAGGTGCTGCAGGCCGGCGCCGGCCAGATCCCGGCCCGTCAGGCCGCCGTCAAGGCCGGCATCCCGATGAACGTCCCGGCGCTCACCATCAACAAGGTGTGCCTCTCCGGCCTGGACGCCATCGCCCTCGCCGACCAGCTGATCCGCGCCGGCGAGTTCGACATCGTCGTGGCGGGCGGCCAGGAGTCGATGACCAACGCCCCGCACCTGCTGCCCAAGTCCCGTGAGGGCTACAAGTACGGCGCGGTCCAGATGCTCGACGCGATGGCCTACGACGGCCTGACCGACTCCTTCGAGGGCATCGCCATGGGCGAGTCCACCGACAAGCACAACGCCCGCCTGGGCATCGGCCGCGCCGAGCAGGACGAGATCGCCGCGCTGTCCCACCAGCGGGCCGCCGCCGCGCAGAAGAACGGGCTGTTCGAGGCCGAGATCACCCCGGTGGAGATCCCGCAGCGCAAGGGCGACCCGGTGCTGTTCAGCAAGGACGAGGGCATCCGCGGCGACACCACCGCCGACTCCCTGGCCAAGCTGCGTCCGGCCTTCACCAAGGACGGCACGATCACGGCCGGCACCTCCTCGCAGATCTCCGACGGCGCGGCGGCCGTGGTCGTGATGAGCAAGGCCAAGGCCGAGGAGCTGGGCCTGGAGTGGCTCGCCGAGATCGGCGCGCACGGCAACGTGGCCGGGCCGGACAACAGTCTGCAGTCCCAGCCGTCCAACGCCATCCTGCACGCCCTGAAGAAGGAGGGCCTGGAGGTCTCCGACCTCGACCTCGTCGAGATCAACGAGGCGTTCGCCGCGGTCGCCGTGCAGTCCATGAAGGACCTCGGCGTGTCCACCGAAAAGGTGAACGTGAACGGTGGTGCGATCGCCCTGGGTCACCCGATCGGCATGTCCGGCGCCCGTCTCGTGCTCCACTTGGCGCTCGAACTCAAGCGCCGCGGCGGCGGTGTCGGCGCGGCGGCGCTGTGCGGCGGCGGCGGCCAGGGTGACGCGCTCGTCGTGCGGGTGCCGAAGGGCTGAGCCCGCCGAAGGCCGGGGGACCGGCCGAAGGCGAGGCCGGGACGCGGCCGAAGGTACGGCTGAAGGTACGTCGCGGGTATGTCGCGGCTAGGTGGCTGAAGCGAAAGCGAACGGAGCTGTTTGATGCAGGACGTCTCCTCTCTGGTGGCCCAGGCCAGGGAAGGCCGGCCGCGTGCCGTGGCCCGGCTGATCTCCCTCGTGGAGGGGGCGTCCCCGCAACTGCGGGAGGTCATGGCGGCGCTGGCCCCGCTGACCGGCAACGCCTACGTGGTGGGCCTGACCGGCTCGCCCGGCGTCGGCAAGTCGACCTCCACCTCCGCGCTCGTCACCGCGTACCGCAGACAGGGCAGGCGGGTCGGCGTCCTGGCCGTCGACCCCTCGTCCCCGTTCTCCGGCGGCGCCCTGCTCGGCGACCGCGTGCGGATGTCGGACCACTCCTCCGACCCCGGCGTCTACATCCGCTCGATGGCCACCCGCGGCCACCTCGGGGGCCTGGCCTGGGCGGCTCCGCAGGCCATCCGCGTGCTGGACGCGGCGGGGTGCGACGTGATCCTGGTCGAGACGGTCGGCGTCGGCCAGTCGGAGGTCGAGATCGCCTCCCAGGCGGACACGAGCGTGGTGCTGCTGGCTCCCGGCATGGGAGACGGTATCCAGGCGGCGAAGGCCGGAATCCTGGAGATCGGCGACGTCTACGTCGTCAACAAGGCCGACCGGGACGGCGCCGACGCCACGGCCCGGGAACTGAACCACATGCTGGGCCTGGGCGAGGCCCGCGGCCCCGGTGACTGGCGCCCGCCGATCGTGAAGACCGTCGCGGCCCGCGCGGAGGGCGTCGACGAGGTCGTGGAGGCCCTGGAGAAGCACCGGGCCTGGATGGAGGAGCGGGGCGTCCTCGCCGAGCGGCGCCGGGCCCGCGCGGCCCGCGAGGTGGAGACCATCGCCGTCACCGCGCTGCGCGAACGCATCGGCGACCTGCACGGCGACCGCCGCCTCAGCGCCCTCGCCGAGCGGATCGTCGGCGGCGAACTGGACCCGTACCGCGCGGCGGACGAGCTGGTGGCGGGCCTCACGGAGGGCTGAGAGCCACCGGCGCGGTGCCGGCGCTGGTAACTTGACCGGCATGTTCCTCCTCAAGGCGTAGAGCGCACACCCGGGTTCGCGGGGCCTGACCACCGGCCACCGCGCCCTTCGGTGTACCTCGCCCACGCCTCACGAAGAGGAACCTCCGCGTGTCCGCACACCTTCCGCGGCCCTCGTACGCCGCCGTCCTGCGCGTCCCGCACGCGCGCCGCACGTTCACCGCAGCCCTGACCGCCCGGCTGTCCTACGGCACGGTCGGCCTGGCGATGCTGCTGTCCGTCACCCGGGCCACCGGCTCCTACGCCGTCTGCGGCGCCGTGCTGTCCCTGTTCGGCGCCACGACGGTCTGCCTGATGCCGCTGCGCGCCTGCCTCATCGACCGCCACGGACCGCGCCGCGCCCTGCTGCCCATGTCGGTGCTCCACGGCACCCTGCTGTGCGTCCTGGCCGCCCTCACCTGGCGCCCCGGCGCCCCGGCGGTGCCGATCGCCGCCTGCGCGGCCCTGGCGGGCGCCTGCGCGCCCCCGCTCGGCCCGACCATGCGCGCCCTGTGGTCCGAACTGGTCGCCGACGCCGATCTGCTGCGCCGGGCCTACAGCCTGGACGGGGTCGCCGAGGAGCTGCTGTTCGTCTCGGGTCCGGCGCTGGTCGGGGCGCTCACGGCCGTCGGCCCGCCGGCCGCCGGGCTCCTGCTCAGCGCCCTGGTGAACGTCGGGGGAACCTGCTTCTTCGTCACCTCCCCGGCCCTGCCGGGCCCCCGCCCCGCTCCGGCCCGCCGGCCGCGCGGCTCCGCCCCGGGGCTGCTGCCTCCGGTCGCCGTCGCCCTGGGCGCCGGTCTGGCCCTCAGCGGTGTGGAGCTGCTGGTGGCGGCCTTCGCCATGGAACGCTCCTACGACACCTCCCTCGTCCCCTGGGTGCTGGGCGCGCTCTCGGCGGGCAGCGCGCTGGGCGGCCTGGTGGGCGGTGCGGTGCGGTGGCGTGTGCCCGCCCGCATCCGGCTGCACCGTTTCGCGGCGGGACTGGGCGTGGTGATCGCCGCGGCGGGGCTCGCGCCCGGCCTGTGGTCCCTCACCGGGGCGGTGGCTCTCGCGGGTGCCTTCGTCGCTCCGGCCCTGACGACCGCGTACCTGCTGGCCGACGAGACGGCCGGCGAGGGCGCCCGCACGCAGGCCGGCGCGTGGGTGAACATGGGGGTCAACGCCGGGAGTTCGGGCGGGGCGGTGGTGGCGGGGCTGCTGATCGGCCGGCTGCCGCTGGCGCTGTGCTTCGCCCTGATGGGCGGGGCCGCCCTGCTGGCCGCCGTGACGGCCGTGGCCGCCGGGGCCGTGGGTGGCCGTGCCGCCGGGGAGGCGCGGGCGGGTGTGGCGGCACCCTCCCGGAGCCGGTGAGCGGCTCCGCCCCTGTCCGGCTCTCGCACCCCGGGCTTTCCGGGAGGCTCAGGGGCGACCCCGCTGCCCCCTCAGGTGCTCGGCGATCGGCTTGAGCGACTTGTCCAGGTCCGTCAGCGCGTCCGGTGACAGCAGGTCGATGAAATGCCGCCGCACCGAAGCCACATGGTGGGGCGCGACCTTCTTCATGGTCTCCATGCCGTGGTCCGTGAGCACGGCGTACAGGCCCCGGCGGTCGGTGTCGCAGTTCTCTCGGCGCACCAGATTCGCGTTCTCCATGCGCGTGATCTGGTGCGAGAGCCGGCTCTTGGACTGCAGGGTGGCGGAGGCGAGGTCGCTCATCCGCATCCGTACGTCCTCCGACTCGGACAGGTTCACGAGGATCTCGTAGTCGTTCATAGTCAGGCCGAACGGCTGCAGATCTTTTTCGAGCTGGTACGTCAACAGCCTGTTGACCTCCAGGTGGGTGCGCCAGGCGCACTGCTCCGCATCGGTCAGCCAGCGCGTGGCCGTCTCGGTCTCCATGAATGAAGTCTACCTAAGAAGTTGAATGACGAACTACTTCGGGTGGTGTGACAGTGCGCACGCGTTCGACGTCACACTCCGCAGACTACCGCTCACAGCCCGAAGCGACGCTGGAGGTCTCCCAGCTGTCCGGGAAGGCGCGGTACGCCCGACGATTGCGGACCGTGTCCGCCCGGTGCCGTTCCGCCACCGCCGGGCACCCCCGGTCCGGGCGGAACGGCCCCCGTCGCCGCCTCGGCCATGAGGGTCTCCGTCGACTGCAGCAGGACCGTCCCGGCGCCCACGAACTCGAACTGGTGCTCCTCCCCGGAGACCCCGCCGAAGCCCGTCATTGCACGGAGACCGCCCAGTACACCCGCCATGTACCCATGGTCGTAGTGATGGCACGGAGAGGGGCAGTCGGCCCACCCGACGAGCGCCTGGGGGTCGACCCGGATCGGGGGTTCCATGAACACCACCGGTCCGTTGGACGCGGCCACAAACTTCCCGGTTCCGATAAGGGTCAGAAAACCCGGCACGATCGATTGTTTCAGCGCGAGAGTTGGCTGAAAAGCGAGCAGGTTGCCCGCGCGAATGGTCAAGTTCCCGTCGTCCAGGTCGTAGGAGTTGACGTCGAAGGCCCGGTCGGCCAGCAGCATCTTGCCCGAGCCCTCCGCCACCACCCAGTCGCTCGCGTGCAGTGGCGAATGGAACGACGTACGGACAAGTCGGTCGAGTCGGCCGTGCCCGATGCCGTTGAACGCGATCGCCCCGTAGTAGGCGATCATCTTTCCCTTCTGCAGGAACCACTGGCCGCTCTTGAGCTCGACGCAGAACGTGTACGCGTTCACGTTGTCGTCGGCGGGCAGCGTCATCGGGTCGTGCACGACCGGTCCGGCGCCCGGAGTCCCGTAGGTGCTCACAGCTTCTCCTCCGACGCCTGGACGTACACCGTGCCGTTGCCGCTCAGCTCCAGCTGGAACGCCTCCCCGGAGCCGCGGCCCACCATGTCGCGCCAGCCGAGCGCGGTGGAGAGCTTGTTGCGGACGTCGCCGTGGTGGGCGACGTAGGCCTGGGGGTCGACGTGGACCGGGCGCTGCGGGGTGATCGGGACCTCGAAGACCCCTCCGTGTGCCATGACGGCCACCGCGCCCCGGCCCTGCAGGGTCGTGGTGAACAGGCCCTGCCCGGTGACCTGGCCGCGCACCATGCCCATGACCCCGCCCTGCGAGCCCATGAACATCGTGCCCTGGCGCAGCGTGCCCTCGAAGGCGAGCAGCCGGTCGGCCTCCACGTAGAGGGTGTCGCCGGAGAGGGCGATCACGTGGACGTGGTGGCCGCCGTGCCCGAAGAGGACCGTGCCGCTGCCCTCCACGGTCATCAGCGGGGTCGCCTCGCCGGCCACCCGGCGGCCGAGCATGGACATCACGCCGCCCTGGCCGCCCTGGACGTTGGGCGTGAAGGACACGTCCCCTCTGTAGGCGAGCATCGCCCCGCGCTGGCTGAACAGCCGCTGCCCCGGCAGCACGGTCGCCTCCACCATCTTGGAGTTGATCTCCCGGAAGCTCATCTCACAGGTCCCCCGCGATCGTGTTCCGCTCGCTCGGCTGCACGTACACCAGCCCGTCGCCCTCGAAGCGGATCTGGAAGGCCTCGCCGCCGCCCTCCCCGAGGAGCGTGCGGAATGTCACACCGGACTGGAAGGACTGCCGGACGTCGCCCTGGTGGGCGACATAGGCGCCCGGGTCGACGGTCAGCGGGTACTGCGGGCTGACCCGCAGGACGACCGCCGGTCCGTCGGAGACGATCGCCGCCTGGCCGTGCCCCTCCACGGTCGTCGTGAACAGGCCGTTGCCCTGCGAGGCGCCGCGCAGCCCCGTGAACGTCGTCCCCGTCCGCAGTCCCGCGTCCGTCGCCAGGAGATTGCCCGCCTCGACGTACAGCTTGTCCCCGTGCAGCCCGACCAGGTTGATCTCGGACGCCCGGTCCGCGAACCAGCAGGTCCCGTGCCCTTTCACCTCCATCACCGTCATCTGCTCGCCGGTGAGCCGCCGGGTCACCATCCCGCGCAGCCCCTCGCCGCCACCGCTCAGCTTCTTGAAGGCCATCTGTCCGTCGTACGCGACCATCGAGCCGTTCTTCGCCTTCACGGCGTCGCCGGTCATGTCGACGGCGAGGACCTTGCTCCCCTGGAGCCGGAACATCGCCACGCTGGGAAAAGTAGCGGCCGGGCGGGTGGACCGAACAGGGCCCACGGGTGGATACCCACCCTGAGCGGACCCCTAGGGGCACCGTTTGCCACAATGGGGGAACGCTTGTGCGTGCGTTCACAAACGATTACTCCCACCGAAGGTGACTCGTGGACATCAAGACCGCCACCGCCCTCCGCCGCCTCCGCCTGGTCTCGGCCCCGGAGGCCGTGTCCTTCCTGGTCCTGCTCGCCTGCTCGGTGCTGAAGCGGACCACCGACTTCAACGCGGTGCCCGTGATGGGTGCGATCCACGGCGTCCTGTTCGTTCTGTACGTGGTGTTCTGGGCGGACGCCTGGAACCGCACCAAGTGGCCGCTGAAGACCGCCGCCCTCTACTTCGTCCTCTCGGTGCTGCCCACCGGCGGCTTCTTCGCCGAGCGCAAGCTGCGGCGCGAGGCCGAGGACGCCGTCATCGCCGCCCGCGCGCGCAAGGAAGGAGCCGTGAGCGCGTGATCGTCGCCTTTTCCGTGACGCCGCTCGGCGTCGGTGAGGACGTGGGGGAGTACGTCGCCGACGCCGTACGGGTGGTCCGCGAGTCGGGCCTGCCCCACCGCACCGACGCCATGTTCACCTCGATCGAGGGGGAGTGGGACGAGGTCATGGCCGTGGTCCGGCAGGCCGTGGCCGCCGTGGAGCGGCGTGCGCCGCGGGTGTCGCTCGTCCTCAAGGCCGACATCCGGCCCGGCGTGACCGACGGGCTCACCTCCAAGGTGGAGACGGTCGAGCGCTACCTCGCGGACTGAACCGACCTCGCCGCGCGCTACCTCGCGGACTGAACCGACCTCGCCGCGCGCTACCTCGCGGACTGACCGACCTCGCCGCACCACCCGTGAACCCCGGCCCGCGCCAGCCGGGGTTGCCGCACCACCCGAGAACCCCGGCCCGCGCCATTCGTGAGCCCCGGCCCGCGTCGGCCGGGGTTGCCGCACCACCCGTGAACCCCGGCCCGCACCGGCCGTGCACCCCGGCCCGCGTCGGCCGGGGTTGCCGCGCCACCCGTGAACCCCGGCCGCACCGGCCGGGGTTTTCGCGTTCCTCCTGTTTGAGCGATCGCTCAAACGGGTGTACGTTCGGCGTCAGATGATTTGAGCACTTGCTCAACCGGCGGCCGGTAAGCCTCCAGCAGGCTTCTGAGGTGGGGAACATGCGGGCCGTCACCGGCTTCTGACGTGGGGGAACGCATGGGCCTTTACATAGAGGCGCACATCCGCGCCGATCTCGACGAGCTGTGGGACCACACCCAGGACCCCGCCCGGCACCAGCGCTGGGACCTGCGCTTCACGGAGATCGGCCTCCTCCCGCGCGCGGACGGCGAACCGCAGCGGTTCCGCTACGCCACGCGCGTACTGCCGTTCCTCACCGTCGCCGGCACCGGCGTCTCGGCGGGGGAGAGGGAACGCCCCGACGGCACCCGCACCTCCGCCCTGCGCTTCGCCTCCCCGCACCCCCTGTCCCTGCTGGCCGAGGGCAGCGGCTACTGGCGCTACGTCCCGGTCGCCGACGGCGTCCGGTTCCTCACGGGTTACGACTACCGGCCCCGCTGGGGTGCCTTCGGCGCGCTCGCCGACCGGCTGCTGTTCCGCCCGCTCATGGGCTGGGCGACGGCCTGGTCCTTCGACCGGCTGCGGCTCTGGCTGGAGCGGGGCATCACCCCCGAGCGGGCCCGGTACAACTGGCTGGCGGAGCTGACGGTCCGCACGCTCGTCCTCGGCCTGTGCCTGACCGGGCTCGTCCGCGGCTCGCTCCCGGGACTGCCCGGCCCCGTCACGGACGCCCTCGCCTACGTGTGCCCGCTGCTGCTGGTCGTCGGCGTCTCCCTCGCCCTGTTCAAGGCCCCGCTCGCGGGCACCCCCGCCGCCCGCCGCTGCGTGCGCACCCCGCCGGCCCCGGTCCGCGCCCCGCGCCTCCTGCGCACTCTGGAGCAGCAGTCATGACCTCGATGTTCCGCACCGTGATGGGCTCCGGCTTCGACCGTCTGCACCCGCAGCTCCAGCGCCGCTTCTCGGTCGGCCTGGCCGGCGGCGAGGCGTGCACCGGCCGGGGTGTGATGGAGCGCATCTGGCACGGGCCGGCCTTCGTGAAGCCGTTCCTGTCCCTCGGCACCACCCGCAACATCCTGGTCCCCAGGGCCGGCAGGAACGTCCCCTTCATGATCGAGAACGTCCCCTACGCCGACACCTACGGCCGTGAGACGGTGACCTTCGTGCGCACCTTCGACCTGCCCGGCCGTCCCCGGCGTTTCGACGCCCAGATGGTGCTCAGCCCCAAGGGCGACCGCATCCTCGACTACCTCGGCACCCACCAGCACCTCGCCAGCGAGCTGCACTTCCACGCCGAGCCGGACGGCTCCCTGCTCATCCGCTCCGGCGAACACCGGTTCCGGGAGGGCCCGGTGGACGTGCGCGTGCCCGAGGCCGTCGGCGCCACCGCCGAGGTGCGCGAGTCCTACGACGACGCCGCCGGCCGCTTCCGCATCCGGGTCCGGGTGGTGAACCGGTACTTCGGGCCGCTCTTCGGCTACGAGGGGTCCTTCACGGCGTCGTACACCGACGTCCGCGGCCGCGGAGTCAGGCCCGGGCTGCGGCCGGTCCGCGAGGAGTCGCGCGCGTGAGCCCGGAGACCGCCAAGTCCGTGGAGACGAAGAACAAGCTGCTGGAGGGCGCGCTGCGGACGCTCACCGAGCAGGGGATCGCCAAGACCTCCGCCCGTACGGTGGCGGCGGCGGCCGGGGTCAACCAGGCGCTCGTCTTCTACCACTTCGGATCGGTGGACGAACTGCTGGCCGCGGCGTGCCGGTACGGGGCGGAGAAGGCGGTGGCCCGGTACCGGGAGCGGCTCGCCGGTGTGGACTCGCTGTCCGAACTGCTGGTGGTGGGCCGCGAGATCCACGAGCGCGAGCGGGCCGGCGGGCAGGTGGCGCTGCTGGGGCAGCTGCTGGCCGGGGCGCCCACGCATGCGGCGCTGGGGCCGGCCACGGCGGCCGGGCTGCGGCTGTGGATCGACGAGATAGAGCAGGTGCTCAGGCGGGTGCTGGCGGCGACCCCGTTCGGGGAGTTCGCCGATCCGGCGGGACTGGCGCGGGCGGTCGCGGCGTCCTTCGTGGGCATCGAGCTGTACGAGGGGGCCGACGAAGCGGGCGCGCACGCCGCACTGGACGCCCTGGAGCAACTCGGCGCGCTGGTGTCCGCCGTGGAGTCCCTGGGGCCGGTGGCCCAGCGGGCGGTGCGGCACCATCTGCGACGGCGGACGGGGTAGCGGGAACCGGTTCCCAGCTCCGGGAAGCACCGTTGCAGTACTGGGCCAAGCCCCCCGTATGTTGCCCGGCCCGCCCTGCCACGGTGCCTGCTCAAGAGCGAAGATCAGCCACTTGTGCCTCGGGACGGATACATCGTCGACGGCGTGTCCTTGGCGCTACGTACATGGAAAACGCACAGAAAGTCCACGATCGCTGGAGTCTGTGAGTCCTCTGTGAGCGGCTGACGGTTCTGGCCAACGCCCCCCTGTTGGCGAGGAAGTCGCTGTACTGATACCTGCGCTCTGCATACAGTTGCCGCACGCCTGACGGGTACCTGACCAGCCCGTTTGTTCTCGTCCACATCATCCGGCGACCGGGTGAGCGGTGTCGCTCTCGGGGGAGGGGCCGTATCGCCATGCCATCGCACCGACCATCGGCACCCCTGCGGCCGAGCCACCTGCCGAACTCCTGACGCCCGGACGGGGCGGCAGCGCCTCGCTCAGCCATCTCCCCTCGCCGCGCGATGAAACCGCGAAGAAGGAAAGAGACGCTCCGTTGCATTCCAGACCCTGGTTCCGCCTGCGCGGACACCGAAAACCTCACAGATTCGCCTCCGCCGTCACCTCGGTGGCCACGCTGGCCGTGCTGGCCGGCCTGGCCGTCCAGCCCGGCTCGGTCCGGCTGAACGCCGAGCCCGTGAGCGACTCTTACCCCTGGTACGAGGACACGGCCGCCGAGCAACTGCGGCAGGACCAGTGCCTGATGGGCGAGGTACTGCGGCTGGGTGGTCCGTCGATGGCCGCCGTCGCACAGGACGGCCTGAACCAGCCGTCGGACAGGCTCCACGTGCTCGCCAACCGGGAGCACTGGGAAAAGACACCGCTCGCCGGCGCGTATGACAGTGACCGGGCCGCCGCGCACAAGCAGATGGATGACCTCGACGCCCGGCAGGAGGCGTGGGAGAAGCCGCTTTCGGGTTTGGCCCAGCCGGGCAACGTCGGCGACGAGGACTTCTACTGGCCACCCGGGACGGCGAACGACGGCAAGCAGACCTTCTACGAGCGGACAGGTCTGAGCGCCTGGGTCGCCGACCGGTTCTGGAAGGACGACAGCGACTTCTACGAGGACTCGACCCCTGAGGTCGATGCCAAGACACTCCAGGCGGTCGACGATCGCGGTAACCCGCTGTACGGGAAGGACCCGGTCTGGTCGACCGGAACGGCGCAGGAGGAGTGGGAGCGTGCGCTCGCCGAGCACAGCGCCTTCCAATGGATGCACGGCGGCCCCGCCACGAACGCGGGTGCTGATGACGCCCGCATCTTCCTTTCCTCCGGCGGCTTCCCGCGCACGGTGCCGCAGCAGGGCACGGCCGAGTACCGCGTCGCGGTCGAGGACCTGAAGACCCGCTTCGCCTCTTGCGCCTGGCGTGACCCGCTCGACCCGGACCGGGTTCTGGACGGCGTCACCGCCGCCGCGGCCGACGAGTGGCAGCAGGAGATCTCCTCGCAGGCCGCCCAGCGCAACCAGATCGTCAGCGCGAGCAAGGACGCCACCGACGCCCTGGCCAAGGGAGCCAAGGCCTTGTCCGAGATGCTGGGTCAGTCGTGGGTCGCCGACCACCTCACTCGCTGGCAGGACTACTGGTCTGCGGGCGATCTTGGCTACATCGGGGACGCCCCCTTGGTCATTCAGATACCGGGCGCTACTGGTAAGTGCCTGGAGGTCCAGGGTGGGGGCAAGACCGACGGCACGCCGGTCCAGGTCAGCAGCTGTAACGGAGGGGCCGCCCAGGAGTGGACGCCCTACAACGATGGCCTGAGCAACGTCAACTCGCACAAGTGTCTGGAGGTGGCGAACGGCAGCAGCGCCAACGGTGCGAAGGTCCAGATCCATGCCTGCGACAGCAGCAAGGCCAACCGGTGGAAGTTCGACGTGCGTCACGCTGGTCCGCTGGTGAACGAGGTGACCGGCAAGTGCCTGCACCTGCTGACATTCAACAACGGCAGCGACGCCATTCAGTCGGCATGTAACGGCTCGGCTGCGCAGAACTTCCGGATCGTGCCGAAGGGTCACACCGGTGACGGCAAGCTGGGTTACCCGGATACGGCTCAGTTCACCAAGGCCAAGGCCGGTCTCGCGGCCGCCCAGGCCGCCGCGAAGAGCCAACTGAGCGTCCTCAAGGCGCAGCTCGCCGCCGGTCAGAAGGCCGCGACCTCGTCGGACACGGCGCTGCAGGCCGCCTACGGCATCACCGATGCGGCGGGTGCCCCGCGTGGCCGGGGTCTGCTGGTGGGTCTGCAGAAGGACCAGGTCACCAAGGGTGCGGC
>NZ_WWJT01000547.1 GCF_009865385.1 Streptomyces sp. SID486
GGGCCGCGGCGGCAGCGGGGTCGGATGGCCGGCGCGGCCCGCCCACCCGCGCGACGGGCGCGCGGGAGTCCTGCTCCGGCGGGCGGTCAGCCTTTGGTGCCGCCGGCGGTGAGGCCGGTGACGAGGTTCTTCTGCACGAGGTAGAAGAACACCGTCACGGGTATCGCGATCAGCACCGCGGTGGCGGCCATGTAGTTCCACTGGGCGTCGTGCTCGCTGACGAAGGTCTGCAGGCCGACGGCGAAGGTGTACTTGGAGTCGTCCAGCAGGAAGGTGGTCGCGAAGGCGACCTCGCCGACGGCGGTGATGAAGTTGTAGAAAGCGGCCACGGCCAGGCCCGGCCGGGCCAGCGGCAGGATGAGCCGGAAGAAGGTGCCGAAGGGGCTGAGGCCGTCCACGCGTCCGGCCTCGTCGATCTCGAAGGGGATGGTGTCGAAGTACCCCTTGAGCAGCCAGGCGCTGTACGGCACGGCGGTGGAGCAGTTGATGATGATCAGCGACCAGTAGGTGTCGATGAGGCCGAGGTCGCTGAAGATCTCGTACATCGGCACGATCAGGATGGCGATCGGGAACGCCTGCGTGAGCAGCAGGACCCACATCAGCTGCTTGTAGCCGGGGAAGCGCATGCGGGAGACCGCGTAACCGGTGGTGGCGGCGACGAAGACACCGATGAGGGTGGTCCCGAGGGCCACGATCATCGTCGATCTGAACCAGTCGAAGAACCCGGTGTGCTGCAGCACGTAGCTGTAGTTGGCGAAGGTCGCCTTGCCCGCGATGCCGCTCGGGTGGAGGTAGTCCTCCTTGTCGGGGCCGAGGGACAGGTAGCACAGCCAGGCCACCGGGGCCAGGGCGACGAGGCCGGCCAGGACGAGGCCGCCGTGCAGCAGGGCGGTGCCGAGCGGGCCGCGCTCGCCGCGCCGGCGCACGCGGCGCCGGGGAGCGGTGCCCGGGCCGGGGGCCGGTGCGGTGTCGGTCTTGTCCAGGGTCGTGGTGCTCATGGCGGCGGCTCCTGCGGCGTCAGACGGCGAGCTGGTCATTGCGCTTCAGCCAGCGGAAGTAGAAGGAGGTGAAGACGGCCAGGATCGACAGCAGCAGCACGCCGTACGCGGCGGACTGGGCGAAGTCCCGTGGCTGCTGGCCGAAGCCCAGCGCGTAGGCCCAGGTGACGAGGATCTGGGTGTCCGGGGCGGAGTTCTTGCCGAACAGCAGGAAGATGATGACGAACTGGTTGAAGGTCCAGATGACGCCGAGCAGCACGACGGTGGAGCTGACCGAGCGCAGTCCGGGCAGGGTGACGTGCCGGAAGCGCTGCCAGGCGCTCGCGCCGTCCATCTCCGCCGCCTCGTACAGCGAGGAGTCGATGGACTGCAGCCCGCCGAGCAGCGAGAGCATCATGAACGGCACACCGCACCAGGTGTTGACCATGACCGCGGCGAAGCGCTGCCAGAAGGTGTCCTCCAGCCACTCGGGCTGCGGCAGGTGGAGCGCGCCGAGGACCTGGTTGAACACGCCGGAGTCGGCGAGCATGATCCGCCAGGAGAACACGGTGACGAAGGTCGGCACGGCCCAGGGCAGGACGAGCAGCAGCCGGTAGACGGTACGCCCGCGCAGCTTCTGGTTCAGCATGAGCGCGAGGCCGAGGCCGATGGAGTAGTGCAGGGCCACGCAGGCGACCGTCCAGACGACCGTCCACAGGAAGTGCGACCAGAACCGGTCGTAGGCCGTCGGGCCGAACAGGATGTCCTGGTAGTTGTCGAGGCCGATGAACTTGTAGGTGGCGTCGATGTGGTTGACGCCGATCGTGCGCGCCGAGTTGAGGCTGTTGGCGTCGGTGAGGGTGAGGTAGAAGCCCCGCGCCAGCGGGTAGCCCACGAGGACGCCGAGCACGACGACCACGGGGGCGATCATCGCGTAGGCGTACCAGTACTTCTGGAAGCCGTTCCTGATGCGCTGCCCCGGCCCGGGCCGAGGCGCGCGGTCACCGCGGCGCTTGCCGGTCGCGCGGTCGATGGCGACTGTCATGGTTCGACACCTTCAATGGTTCAAGGGGTTGGGCCGGGCACGGGGCGGTGGCCGCCGGATCCTTCCCCCCCGGGTCCCACCGGGAGGATCCGACGGCCACCCGGGCTCACTTGCTGAAGTCGGGCACGAGCCTGGTCATGGCCAGCTCGGCGTTGCTCAGGCCCTTGTCCAGCGACTCCTTGCCGCTGGCGACCTTGGGCAGCTCGGTGTCCAGCGGGCCCCACAGGGAGCTGTACTCGGCCAGCGCCGGGCGGGGCCGGGCGGCGGACAGGACACCCTGGTAGCCGGCGATGCCGGGGTCGGCCTTGACCTTCGCGGTGTAGGCGTCGGAGCGGGTGGGCAGGGTGGAGTTCTTCAGGGCGATGGTCTCCTGGGACTGCGCCGAGGTCATGAACTTCACGAACTTCAGGGCCGCTTCCTGGTGGGCCTGGTCGGAGCCGGCGTAGACCGAGAGGTTGTGGCCGCCGGTGGGGGCGCCCGCCTTGCCGGTGGAGCCGGCCGGCACGGTGGCGATGCCGAGGTTGTTCCTGTCCTTGAAGGCGCTGCCCTTGTAGAAGTTCGTGATCTCCCAGGGGCCCTGGAGGATCGCGGCGACCTTGCCGTTGACGAACGCGTCCTGGATGTGGGCGTAGGCGTCGGCGGTGGCGTCGGCCTTGTGCAGGCCCTTGCCGGAGAACAGGCTCAGCCAGGTGCCGTACGCCTTCTTCGCGGCGGCCGAGTCGACGGTGATCTTCTTGGCGCCGACGTCGACGGTGTCGGTGCCCTCGCCGTGCAGGAAGGACTGCGCGTAGTACGCCTGGGTGGAGCCCCAGTAGCCGTCGACCCCGGCCTTGGCCTTGACCTTGGCGGCGTCGGCCCTCAGTTCGTCCCAGGTCTTGGGCGCCTCGGTGATGCCGGCCTTCTTGAACAGGGCCTTGTTGTAGACGAGGGCGAGGGTGTCGGTGACCAGCGGGACGCCGTAGGTCTTGCCCTCGTACTGGGCCTGCTTGATCAGGTTCGGCTCGAACGCGGCCTGGTCGGCGAGGGCCTCGGTGCCGTCCAGGGGCAGGAAGAAGCCCTTCTTGGCGAAGGCCGGGGTCCAGCCGACCTCGGAGCGCAGCACGTCCGGTGCGCCCTTGGCGCCGGCCGCGGTGTCGAACTTGTTCTGCGCCTGGTCGAAGGGGACGTCGACGTACTTGACCTTGATGTCCTTGTTGGCGGCCTCGAACCGCTGGACCAGGGCCTTGTACGTCGGCGCCTCATTGGTGGCGTTGGAGGTGTCCCACCAGGTGATGGTGACCGGGCCGTCCGACTTCCCGCTGTCGCTGTCGCTCCCGCCGCACGCCGTCGCCGTCAGGGCGAGGGACGCCACCAGCGCGGAGGCCGCTATGCCACGCCGCATGAGTTCTCCTAGAGGGTTGAGCCCGAGTGGTACAGAGGGCGGTCCCGCCCGCTCCCTGCGACTTGCCGACTGCGCCGTTGCCGCGGCCGGGCGACTGGGAACGTAACAGCGATGTAAGCATCGCGAAAGACCTTGCAGAAAAAAAGTGCAAGAGGACACGATGGTTACCCGGCCGTGACCGGCCGTCGACCGCCGCGCAACCCTTTGATGCCGGGGCTGAGCGGCGAGGACGACACTTGTGCAAGACTCTGCAAGCTCTTGCCAGCATGAAACCGAGGGAGCGCGATGACGCAGCAACCCACGGCAGGCCGCGCGCCCGCCCGTGCCCGGCGACCGGCCGGTGTGCAAGGCGAGATACGACCGGTACAGTCCAGTGGCGTGACCACACGGCTAGCCGATATCGCTGCGCAGGCGGGGGTGAGCGAAGCGACGGTCAGCCGGGTCCTCAACGGGAAGCCGGGCGTCGCCGCCACCACCCGCCAGTTGGTGCTCGCCGCACTGGACGTGCTGGGCTACGAGCGCCCGGTACGGCTGCGCCAGCGCAGCGAGGGGCTGGTCGGGCTGATCACGCCGGAGCTGGAGAACCCCATATTCCCCGCCCTGGCCCAGGTCATCGGCCAGGCGCTGACCCGCCAGGGCTACACACCGGTCCTCGCCACGCAGACCCCGGGCGGGTCGACCGAGGACGAGCTGACCGAGATGCTGGTGGACCGCGGGGTCGCCGGGATCATCTACGTCTCCGGACTGCACGCCGACACCACCGCCGACATGCAGCGCTACGAGCGGCTGCGGGCGCAGGGGGTGCCGTTCGTGCTGGTGGACGGGTTCTCGCCCAAGGTGCAGGCGCCGTTCATCTCCCCCGACGACCGGGCGGCGATGACGCTCGCGGTGACGCATCTGGCCTCTCTGGGACACACCCGGATCGGGCTGGCGCTCGGCCCCCGGCGGTTCGTGCCCGTACAGCGCAAGATCGAGGGTTTCGTCCGGGCGGTGCAGGACCAGCTGGGGCTCGCCGCGGACACCGTGGAGACCGAGCTGGTCCAGCACTCCCTGTACACGCTGGAGGGCGGCCAGGCCGCGGCGACCGCGCTGATCGAGCGCGACTGCACCGCGGTGGTCTGCGCCAGCGACATGATGGCGCTGGGTGCGATACGGGCGGCCCGGCAGCGGGGCCTGGAGGTGCCCCGGGACGTCTCGGTGGTCGGGTTCGACGACTCCCCGCTCATCGCCTTCACCGACCCGCCGCTGACCACCGTCCGCAAGCCGGTCCCGGCGATGGGGCAGGCGGCGGTGCGCACGCTGCTGGAGGAGATCGGCGGGACTCCGGCGCCGCACAGTGAATTCGTCTTCATGCCGGAACTCGTGGTGCGCGGCTCCACCGCTTCGGCCCCGAACGTCCTCCGTACGTCGTAGAAGGTGCGCCGCGGACCCAACCTTGGGATGATCGGCCGAAGAAACCTTTTCTGGCAGACTCTGTGCCTATGAGTGACTCGACCGTGACAGATCCGGAAGGTCGCGAGGAGGTGGCCGTTCCGCGAGCCGTCACGGGCGAGGGCAGAGGAGGTCCGCTGAGCCGGCTGCGGCGCCCGGGCCGGCCCCGGCTGTGGTTCGAGATCCTTCTGATCGCGGTGAGTTACTGGACGTACTCACTGATCCGCAACGCCGTCCCGGAACAGCGGGCCGCGGCGCTGCGCAACGCGGACTGGATCCGGCGCGTCGAGCACGCGCTGGGCATCGGGGTCGAACAGTCGATCAACCACGCCGTGAACTCGGTCAATTGGCTCATCGTAGGGATGAACTACTACTACGCCACCCTGCACTTCGTCATCACGCTCGGTGTGCTGGTGTGGCTGTACCGGTGGCATCCCGGCCGCTACGCGGCGACCCGGCTGGTGCTGTTCGCGACCACGGGTGTGGCCCTGCTCGGCTACTACCTCTTCCCGCTCGCCCCGCCCCGCCTGACGGGCGGCGGGGACTTCGTGGACACGGTGACGGTCCACCACACCTGGGGCTCGATGGCCTCGGGCGACCTCAAGCACATGTCGAACCAGTACGCGGCGATGCCGTCGATGCACATCGGCTGGTCGCTGTGGTGCGGACTGACGATCTTCGCGCTGGCGACGGTGCCGTGGGTGCGGGTGCTGGGGCTGCTGTACCCGGCGGCCACCCTCCTGGTGATCGTCGCCACGGCCAACCACTTCTGGCTCGACGCGGTGGGCGGAGTGCTCTGCCTCGCCTTCGGCTTCGCGCCGGCCCGGGCGTGGTACGGCAGCCACCCCTACGCGCTGCCCCGGCTGGTCCCGGCGCCCGTGCGCCGGGGGGCGCGCCGCCCGGACGCTCAGTCCGCGTAGAACAGCTCGTCCACCACCGTCCGGGCCCTGCGGGTGGTACGGCGGTAGGCGTCCAGCATGTCCCCGGCGTGCCCGGCGCCGTAGCCCAGGTAGCGGCCGACGGCGGCCAGCTCGCGCGGCTCGGTGGGGAAGGTGTCCCCCGCCCGGCCCCGCACCAGCATGACGGCGTTGCGCACCCGGGTGGCCAGCACCCACGCCTCGTCCAGGGTCTCCGTGTCCTCGGCGGACAGCAGCCCCGCCTCGCGGGCGGCGGCCAGCGCCCGGCGGGTACGGGTGGTGCGCAGCCCGCTGACGTGGTGGCCGTGCCGCAGCTGGAGCAGCTGCACGGTCCACTCGACGTCGGACAGCCCGCCGGGGCCGAGCTTGGTGTGCAGCTTGGGGTCGGCGCCGCGGGGCAGCCGCTCGGACTCCATCCGGGCCTTCAGCCGGCGGATCTCGCGGACCGAATCGTCCGGGAGTCCGGCGGCCGGATACCGCAGGGGGTCGATCAGCTCGACGAAGCGCCGGCCCAGGTCCTCGTCGCCGGCGACCTGCTCGGCCCGCAGCAGCGCCTGGGACTCCCAGACCAGGGACCAGCGCCGGTAGTACGCCTCGTACGACTTCAGCGTGCGCACCAGCGGACCCGACTTGCCCTCCGGGCGCAGGCCGGCGTCGATGAGCAGCGGCGGGTCGGCGCTGGGCAGCTGGAGCAGGCGGCGCATCTCCGCGACGACCTTGTTGGCGGCGGCGGACGCCTCGTGCTCGTCCACGCCGTCTTGGGGTTCGTGCACGAAGAGGACGTCGGCGTCGGAGCCGTAGCCCAGCTCGTGCCCGCCGAAGCGGCCCATCCCGATGATCGCGAACCGGGTCGGCAGGGTGTCGCCCCAGCCGTCCCGGACTACCGCGCGCAGGGTGCCGGCGAGGGTGGCCTTGGTCAGGTCGGAGACGGCCGCGCCGACCCGGTCCACCAGGGCGCCCTGGTCGGCCTCCGCGGGGTTGGTCTCGGTGCCGTAGGAACCGACGATGTCGGCGGCGGCGGTGCGGAACAGCTCGCGGCGGCGGACACCGCGGGCCGCGGTGACGCCCTGCGCGGCGTTCTCCGCCCGGCCCACGGCCGCCACGATCTCCTGCTCCAGGGCGGTGCGCGGGCGCGGTGCGAGACCGCCGCCGTCGCCGTCGCCCAGCAGGGCCACCGCCTCGGGGGCGCGCATCAGCAGGTCCGGGGCGAGGCGGCCCGCCGACAGGACGCGGGCCAGGTTCTCCGCCGCCGCGCCCTCGTCGCGCAGCAGGCGCAGGTACCAGGGGGTCTTGCCGAGCGCGTCGGAGACCTTGCGGAAGTTCAGCAGGCCGGCGTCCGGGTCGGCGGAGTCGGCGAACCAGCCGAGGAGGACCGGCAGGAGGGTGCGCTGGATGGCCGCCTTGCGGGTCACGCCGGAGGCCAGGGCCTCCAGGTGGCGCAGGGCGGCGGCGGGATCGGTGTAGCCGAGCGCCACCAGGCGGGTCCGGGCCGCCTCGGGACTGAGCCGGGTCTCGCCCGGGGCGAGTTGGGCCACGGCGTCGAGGAGCGGGCGGTAGAAGAGCTTCTCGTGCAGCCGGCGTACGACGCCCGCGTGCCGCCGCCATTCGCGGTTCAGGCCGTCCACGGGGTCGGTGCGCAGGCCCAGCGAGCGGCCGAGGCGGCGCTGCTCCGCCTCCGCCTCGGGGACGAGGTGGGTGCGGCGCAGCCGGAACAGCTGGATGCGGTGTTCCAGGGAGCGCAGGAAGCGGTACGCCTCGGCCAGCCGGGCGGCGTCCTCGCGGCCGACGTAGCCGCCGGCGGCGAGGGCCCGGAGGGCGTCCAGGGTGCTGCCGCTGCGCAGGGCGGCGTCGGTGCGGCCGTGCACCAGCTGCAGCAGCTGGACGGCGAACTCGACGTCGCGCAGGCCGCCGGGGCCGAGTTTGAGTTCGCGGTCGATCTCGGCCGGGGGGATGTTCTCCACCACGCGGCGGCGCATCTTCTGGACGTCGGCCACGAAGTTCTCGCGGTCGGCCGCCTGCCAGACGAGGGGTTCGAGCGCGTCGATGTACGCCCGGCCCAGGTCCGCGTCGCCGGCCACCGGGCGGGCCTTGAGGAGGGCCTGGAACTCCCAGGTCTTGGCCCAGCGTTGGTAGTAGGCGAGGTGGCTGCTGAGGGTGCGGACGAGGGGGCCGTTGCGGCCCTCGGGCCGGAGGTTGGCGTCCACCGGCCAGATGGAGCCCTCGACGGTCGTCTCCGAGCAGATCCGCATCAGGTGCGAGGCCAGTTTCGTCGCGGACCGGAGGGCCTCGGGTTCGGGGGTGCCCTCGGCCGGTTCCGCCACGAAGATCACGTCGACGTCGGAGACGTAGTTCAGCTCGTGGCCGCCGCACTTGCCCATCGCGATCACCGCGAGCCGGCAGGCGGCGGCGTCCTCGGGGGCGGCGCGGCCGGCGAGTGCCAGGGCCGCGCGGAGGGTGGCGGTGGCCAGGTCGGCGAGTTCCGCGGCGGTCTCGGCGACGTCCGTGGTGCCGCAGACGTCGCGGGCGGCGATGGAGAGCAGGCAGCGGCGGTAGGCGACGCGGAGGGAGACCGGGTCGGTGGCCTCGGCGAGGCCGCGTTCGAACTCCGTGACGCCCGGGTGCAGGTCGTGCGGCTCGTACGTGACCAGGGCCTGCCAGTCGCTGGGGTGCCGGACCAGGTGGTCGGCGAGGGCGGTGGAGGCGCCGAGGATGCCGAGGAGGCGGTCGCGCAGGGGCTTGGCCGCGATGAGGGTGTCCAGTAGTTCGCGATGGGCGGTGGGGCCGTCCTGGGCCTCCAGCAGGCGGGCCAGGCCGTGCAGCGCGAGGTCGGGGTCGGCGGTGGCGCCGAGGGCTTCCAGGAGGACCGGGTCGTCGCGGACGGGGCCCAGCTCGGGGCCGTCCAGGAGGCGCTCGGCGGCGGAGGGGTCGGTGAAGCCGTGTCGCAGCAGACGGGTGAAGGTACTGCTCCTGCGCCCCGGCGTCATGTCCGTGGCCTCCCCTTCGGGTGCTCGGGTGTCCTGGCCAGAGCCTAACCGGCAGGGGCCGGTGTGGCGTCGTCCGCGGGGGCGCCGTGGCTTGTCCCGGGCACGGCGGCCACGGTGGGTGCGCCGCGGCTTGTCCCGGGCACGGCGGCCACGGTGGGTGCGCCGCGGGTCGCCGTGCCCGCGCACGGCGCCGTGCCGCGGTGCGCGGGCCGGCGTCTCAGTTCCGTTCCGCCCGTTCCGTCTGGCGTGGCCGGCCGGTCGCGGCCAGGCACGCGCCGGTCAGCCAGAGTGCCGCGGCCAGGGTCATGGCCGAGGTGCTCGTGGCCGGGTGCAGGGACCACGCCCAGGTTTCGGGCGTGTTGTCGCTGCCGACGCCCAGGAGCAGCGTGGGGCCGAAGACGCCGAGGGGCAGCAGCCAGGCGAGGCCGCTGCCGAACAGGCGGGCGCTGATCATGGCGAGGCCGAGATAGCCGACGACGTTGCGGGCGGCCGAGGCGGTCACCTCCGCCGTGGCGCCGGCGAGCAGGGGAAGCGCGCTCAGGCCCAGGGCCAGGGCCAGCAGCGCCACCAGGTACACGGCCCGGTGGCGGCGCATCGGCTGGGCGGACGTCGCCTCCAGGTCGGCCATGGGTGAGAAGAGGGTGGTGGCGAGGATCACCGCGTGGGCGAGCGGTACCACCTCGGCCACCGGGACGCTGAAGTCGACCAGGTACCGGAACTCGGGGAGCGCCACGCGCTGTCCGGCGAACGCGGTGGCCGCCAGGGCGACGAGCAGGGCCGGTCCGGCGGCCCGGGGCAGGCCCCGGCAGCGCAGGAAGGCGAGGGCGGGGTGCACGGGGGTCACCGCGGCAGCCGCGGTACGGGTTCGCAGGCACGGATCCGCTCGGCCGCCTGCCCGATCCAGGCGTCCTGCACGGCGCGCGGGGCGCCGGTGACACGGCCGAGCGCGCGGCCGAACTTCTCGCCGAAGTACTCGCCGGGCGCACCGGCGCGGCTGCGCACGACGGCCTCGAAGAGGAAGGTGTCGGGGTAGCCGCCGGTCTCCGGGAGCATGTGGGGTCCGCAGTCCGGGGACGCGGGCTGGGGCAGGGCCGCGGCGAACATGGCGTCCGTCAGGTCGGCCTCGCTCTCGGCGGGTGACATCACGGGCAGCTCGGCGGTGTCGCCCGCCGGCCGGTCGAGGCCGCTGGCGTAGAAGCTCCGGTTGAGGCCGGTCAGCGAGCCGAGCCGCGAGTCCACGGTCCGTGCGGCGGCCCGTGCCTGGGGCAGCAGATGGCGGTCCTCGGGCCACAGGCACACCTTGGTGCCTCCGCTGCCGGCGCAGAGCGGGTGCGCGGGCTGTGCCTTGCGGACCGCCCAGTACGAGTCGGGTGCGGGGGTGCGGAACGCCACGAGGGTGCCGCCGGCGACCACGGCGACGAGGGCGAGCGCGCCCAGGGCCGCGGGGCGGGGGGCGAGGGTCGCCCGGCGCCGCAGGGCGGGCAGCGCGGGCAGCAGCAGGCCGAGGGCCAGGCACCAGGCGACCGCGACGAGCATGCGGGTGGTGTTCGGCGCGAACTCCGAGCTCCAGAACTCGTCGATGGCCGGGAAGAGCTTGTCGAGGGCGGTGCCGGGCACGAACGCGACGAGGACGAAGAGGCCGTACCAGAAGATGCCCGCGAAGGGTGCGATCACCCGGGACGGGAGCGCCGAGCCGACGGCGGCGCCGAAGGCGGTCTGCAGGCCCGTCATGCTCGCGCCGAGCAGCAGCGGTGTCCAGGCGGGTTCGGTGACGTCGCTGACCGCCGCGGTGCGCGTGAACGCGACGACGACGAACAGCACGTAGGCGAGCAGGGTCCACAGCCAGGCGGCGAGCCACAGCAGGAGCGCCTGGGACCATCCGTTCCTGGCGGCGGTGTCGGCCCAGGGGCGGGTGCGGTGGCGGAAGGCGCGGCCGGCTCCCCAGGCGGCGGCCGAACTCATCACCGAGCCCATGACGATCACCGAGAAGAGCTGGACCTGGAGACTGGTCTGGGTCCACCAGCCGATCCAGTCGCTGTCGCCGGGGCTCTCGGAGGTGAAGTAGTAGACGCCGACGGCTCCCATGAGGGCGGCGGCCCATTTGGCCTCCCCGCGGCGCATCTCGGTCAGCAGGACGCGCATCAGATCGCCGCCGCTTCCGTGCCGGCCAGGTGCAGGTAACCGGCTTCGACGGCCGCGCCGTCGACGTTCGGCTCGCCGGCGCCGGAGTCCCCGCGGGCCGGCAGGGCGCACAGGTCGGCGACCGTGCCGGTGAAGCGGACCGTGCCCTCCAGCAGGACCGCGACCCGGTCGCACACGTGGGCGACGTCCTCGGCCAGGTGGGTGCTCATCACGACGGCGCACCGGTCGCCGAGTTCCTTGATCAGACCCCGGAAGCCGACGCGCTGGGCCGGGTCGAGTCCGACCGTGGGTTCGTCGAGGAGGACCAGGGAGGGTTCGTTCACCATGGCCTGGGCGATGCCGACGCGGCGCAGCATGCCGCCGGACAGCGCGCCCATCCTGCGGCCGGCGTGCTGCTCCATCTGCACCAGGCGCAGGGCCTCGGCGGCTCGTCGCCGTCGCTGGGCGGCCGGGACCTTGCGCAGCCAGGCCGCGTACTCGGTGAACTCCTGGACGGTGAAGCGTGGGTAGAACCCGAAGGACTGCGGGAGCACGCCGATGCGCCGCCTGAGCCGCTGTACGCGGGCCCGTCCCGACGCCTGTTCGCCCAGCAGGGTGACGGTGCCGGACCTGGGGGTGCGTGCCGTGCTCAGCAGCGACAGCAGGGTGCTCTTCCCCGCTCCGTTGGGTCCGAGCAGACCGGTGACCCCCGGGGGGAAGGTGAGGGAGACATCGTCGAGGGCGATCGTCGTTCCGTACCGCACGGTGACGCCCGCGACCGCCGCGACCGGCTGGGAGCCGGCCGCGGCGGTGCTGTGGTGAGTGGTCACGTGGTTCCTGAGTCCGGGTCAGTTTTCGGCGCTGGCGTAACCATAGGCCCGGCTGCCGGGGATGCCGGCCCAGCTGACCTTGGTGTAGTACTTGCCACCGGTGCTCGTGCCCTTGTACGAACCGCAGCCGTATCCCTGCTTGTAGCTGCGGGACGTGCTGGCGATCTGCGGGTCGGGGCGCAGGCTCTTGTCCTGGTAGATGTACACACTGAAGGTCCTGGTGTCGTTCACCGGGACGTCACCGCACGGCTTGGCGTGGCCGCTGCCGCTGCCCTTCCAGCGGTCGCCGTCCTCCGCGCTGCCGGCGGTGGCGATCGAGAACGGCAGCCTGCTGGTGTTGATCTCGGCCGCGACCGCGCTCACCGCGGGCACCGCCATCGTGATGGCGGCCAGCGTCCCCACGACCGCGAGTTTACGCTTCCTCGTCAGGCTCTTACGCATGAATCCCCCTGAGAACAGGCTTACTTGGTCGATCGCCAACCTACGGCGAAGAGGGCGCGGGGCGCTCGTCAATTAGTTCGACTATGTCGATGATCACCCTTGTTGCGAAGGGGTTGCACATGCGTACGCCGTGGGACTATGCCAGCAGCCCCCGCATCGACTCCGCCGCCCTGACGGCCGCGTCCGCACAGCAGTTGTTGAAAAGGAGGTGGACCTCCTTGGTCTGCTCGGACAGCGCCCGGACGCGGGGCAGCCACTCGGCGAGTTCCCGCTCGGTGTAGGTGTGCCGGAAGCGCTCCTCCTTGGTGCCCGTCAGCCAGTGCGGGCTGCGGCCGTGGAAGCGGACCAGGGCCAGGTGGGGGGTGGTGACGGGGGGCTGCCCCAGGCCCTCGCGGGTGTCCGTGGCCACGGCCGTGGCGTCCAGGTCCCGGAGGAAGGACGCCGTACGGCCGCTCTCCCACCAGGCCGGGTTGCGGAACTCCACGGCGAACGGCCAGTCGTGGGCGCGTTCCCGGGCGGCGCGGACGAAGGACTCGGCCTGCGGGCCGGGCGTGAGGGAGGGCGGGTACTGGAAGAGCAGGGTGCCCAGGCGGCCGGCGTCGCGCAGCGGGGCCAGTGCCCGGGCGTAGCGGGTCCAGACCTCGGCACGCAGGGCCTCGTCCCGGGGGTGGCCGCGGAGGTCCGCGGGGAGCGCGGCCGGGCGGGTGGGGTGACCGGTGAGGAGGGAGAACGCCTTGACGTCGAAGCGGAAGCCGGGGGGTGTGCGTTCCGCCCAGAGGGCGGTGGTGCGGCTGTCCGGCAGGGCGTAGTACGGGGAGTCGGCTTCCGCCAGCGGGAACCGGGTCGCGTAGTGGCGCAGGCGTTTCTCGGCGTCCCGGTGGCCGGGTGGGTACCAGCCGCTGCGCAGCAGCGCCGGGTCGGTCCAGCCGCAGGTGCCGATGAGGATGTCCGCCATGGGGGCGCAGGTACCCGCCGTTCATCCGGTCTTCACCTGTGAGGTTGGCCGGCTTGGGCGCAGGGAATATTGGCGTGTGCATGCTCTGTCCGCACCGCCAGCCGTCCATCCATGTCCCGGAGGTTGATGTGTCCGGCAGTTCCGTGTATCGCCGTGCCCGTACCGTCGTGGCGGCCGCGGCGGCCCTCGCCGCGGCCGCGGCCGGTCTGTGGACCGGGCTCGGCCAGCAGTCCGCGCACGCCGCGGGCGCCGTCCCCAGCCCGGACCACGTGGTCGTCGTGGTCTTCGAGAACCACGCGTACAGCCAGGTCATCGGATCCTCCAGCGCGCCGTACATCAACTCGCTGAAGGCGGGAGGCGCCAACCTGACCCAGTCGTACGCCGAGACGCACCCGAGCCAGCCCAACTACTTCGCGCTGTTCTCCGGTTCGACGCAGGGCGTCACCGACGACAGCTGCTACACCCCGGGCTTCTCCTCGGCGCCCAACCTCGCCTCGGAGCTGATCGCCGCGGGCCGCAGCTGGGCCAGCTACAACGAGACCCTGCCCAGCCAGGGATCCACGGCCTGCACCAGCGGCAAGTACGCCCGCAAGCACAACCCCTGGTTCGGGTTCAGCAACGTACCGACGTCGAGCGCCAGGACCTTCGCCCAGTTCCCGGCGGACTACTCGACGCTGCCGGAGGTGTCGTTCGTCGTGCCGAACCTGTGCAGCGACATGCACGACTGCTCGGTGTCCTCCGGCGACACCTGGCTGAAGAACAGCCTGGGCGCCTACGCGACCTGGGCCAAGACCCACAACAGCCTGCTCGTCGTCACCTTCGACGAGGACAACCGGCTGAGCGGGAACAAGATCCCCACCGTCCTCTACGGCCAGCCCGTCACCGCCGGGTCCAGCTCCTCGGCCACGTACAACCACTACGACCTGCTGCGCACCCTGGAGGACACCCAGGGCCTGACCACGCACGCGGGCAACGCGGCCTCCGCCAAGGACATCACCGGCATCTGGGCGTCCTGACGTGTACGTAGCGGACAGCCGTGCCAGTACGTCCGCTCACGGCGCCGCCCGGCCACCCACCGGGCGGCGCCGTGCCGCGGTCGCACCGACCGTGCTCGCGCTGGGGACGGTGAGTCTGGTCACCGACGTGTCGTCGGAGATGGTGACGGCGGTACTCCCGCTGTACCTGGTGACCGGCCTCGGCCTGTCCCCGCTGGGCTTCGGGCTGCTGGACGGCATCTACAACGGGTTCTCGGCCGTCGTACGCCTCGTCGGCGGGCACTTCGCCGACCGGGGCGGCGGGCGGCACAAGTGGGTCGCGGGGCTCGGGTACGGCGTCTCGGCCGTGTGCAAACCCCTGTTGCTGCTGGCGCATTCGCTCACCCCGATCGGGTTGGTGCTCGCCGCCGACCGCACGGGCAAGGGGCTGCGGACGGCGCCGCGCGACGCGCTGATCTCGCTGTCCAGCACGCCACGGACCCGCGGGCGCGCCTTCGGCGTGCACCGGGCGATGGACACGGCCGGCGCGCTGCTCGGGCCGCTGGTGGCGTTCCTGATCCTGCGGGCCACCGTGGACGGCTACGACGCGGTGTTCACGGTGAGCTTCTGCGTGGCCGTGCTGGGCGTGCTGGTGCTCGTGCTCTTCGTGCCGGGCGGGCGCGGTACGGCGGCCGTCCCGGAGCGGCCGACCCTGCGCGCCGCCGTGGGGCTGCTGCGCGGGCGCGACCTGCGCCGGATCACCGTCTGTGCGCTGCTGCTGGGCCTCGCCACGGTCAGCGACTCCTTCGTCTACCTGCTGCTCCAGCGCCGGCTCGGCGTCCCCGACCGCTGGTTCCCGCTGCTGCCCCTGGGTACGGCCGCCGCCTTCCTGCTGCTGGCGGTGCCACTCGGCCGGCTCGCGGACCGGGCGGGCCGGTGGACGGTGTTCCTGGCCGGCCACGGCGCCCTGCTCGCCGCCTACCTCCTGCTGCTGACCTCCTGGCACGGCGCGGGTCTGCCCTGGCTGGTGCTGGCCCTGCACGGCACCTTCTACGCGGCCACCGACGGCGTGCTGATGGCGGCGGCCTCCGACAGCGTGCCGGAGGCGCTGCGCTCGTCCGGGCTGGCCGTCGTGCAGACCGGGCAGGCGCTCACCCGGTTCGCCTGCTCGCTGCTGTTCGGCGCGGCCTGGACGGTGTGGGGCGACCGGGCGGCGCTGGCCGGGGCGGCGCTGGCGCTGGCCGCCTGTGCCGCGTTCTCCCTCACCCTGCGCCCGAAGGGGACGGTGCCCGCGTGAGCGTACGCAACCGTGTGCTGATCCTGGCCGCGGCCGTCGCCGTGCTGGCGGCGGTCGGGCTGGCCGCCGTGCTGC
Organism: Streptomyces sp. SID486; assembly: GCF_009865385.1. Classification (GTDB taxonomy): domain Bacteria; phylum Actinomycetota; class Actinomycetes; order Streptomycetales; family Streptomycetaceae; genus Streptomyces. The sequence goes on from NZ_WWJT01000547.1 coordinate 15,429, forward strand.
ACGCCTCCGCGCGGGCGGACCGCCGCGACCACCCGCAGGCCGGCGGCCCGCGAGTCACCGAGGGCGCGGTGACGCTGACCGGTTCCGGGCGCCTGGTGTTCCGGAACATGGCCTGGGGACCGCACCGCGACGAACTGACCGGCGTCCCCGCCGGGGACCCGGCCGGACCGCGCACCGCCTCCGGCGTCAAGTGCCTGCGCTTCCACGCCGCCTCGGGCACCGGGGTGTGCCTGCAGGCCGTGCACGGACCGGTCTCGGACACCTACCGCGCGCTGATCCTGGACGCGCGCCTGCGCACCGTGGACCACTACGACGTACCGGGCATCCCCTCCCGGGCGCGGGTCTCGCCCACCGGCCACCTCGCCGCCTGGACGGCGTTCGTGGGCGGCGACTCGTACGCCGGTACGGACTTCTCCACGCGCGCCGCCGTCGTGGACGTCCGCACCGGACAGCTGATCCCGTCCCTGGAGACCTTCCGGATCGTCAGGGACGGCCACCCGTACCGGGCGGCGGACGTCAACTTCTGGGGTGTGACGTTCGCGGCCGACGACCGCACCTTCTACGCGACCCTGGCGACAGAGGGCCACACGTACCTGGTCCGCGGCGACCTGCCGACGCGTACGGTCACCACCGTGCACGAGAACGTCGAGTGCCCCTCACTGTCGCCCGACGGCACCCGGATCGCGTACAAGAAACGGGTCGAGGGCCTCCCCCGGGACGCTCCGTGGCGCCTGTACGTGCTGGACCTGCGGACCATGCGGGAGACCCCGCTGGCCGAGCCGCGCAGCGTGGACGACCAGGCGGTGTGGCGGGACGCGCGTACGGTCGTCTACGCGCTGCCCGGCGACTACGGCGCCGACCTGTACGAGGTCCCGGCGGACGGCACCGGCACCCCGCACCGCATCAGCCCGGCCGCGGTGTCGCCGGCGTACCTGCCCTGAGGCGGCCGGTGACGGCCGGGGCGGCGCGGACACCGGCGCTTCCGGTCCTCCGTTCCCCTTGCCGTCACCCCCGCCCCTCGTCACCGGGATCACGGAACGTCCGGCCGTGGCCGGGCGCCGGCTCGGGTCAACGCGGCGGCCGGGAGTGTCCGTCGTCCCGGTGGTTTGCGGCACGCGCCCCGGGCCGGGCGGCGCGCCGCCCACGAGACTTTCCGGGGTGGCGGCCGGGGGGTTGCCGGGAGAGGGGCGGGCGGATGGCCGACAGCAGGATCCTGGTCGCGGTACCCCAGCATCCGCGCGCCGAGGGCGCCGCGGCGGAGCAGCTGCGCAAGATCCGGGACGCGGTGGAGGCGGCCGGCTTCGGCGTGCGCTGGGCGGTCACCGCCGAGGACGCCGACGCCGTCCTGCGGACCGAGGCGGGGCTGGCGGCGGCCCTGGTCGCCTGGGACCTGCCCGGGGACGGGACGCGGCGCGGTGGTGACGGGGGCGGGGCGCGGCCGGGTGGTGACGGGGACGGGGGCGCGCCCGTGCCGTCGGCGGGTGGTGACGGGGGCGGGGGCGCGCTCGTGCCGTCGGCGGGTGGTGACGGCCTGACGTCGGGCGGGGCCGCCGTACTGCGCCGGATCGGCCGGCGCTTCCGGGACCTGCCCGTGTTCCTGGTCATGGCCGAGGAGGGGGTGCGGGAACTGCCGCTGTGGGTGTCGGAGACGGTGGTCGGATACGTGTGGCCGCTGGAGGACACCCCGGGGTTCATCGCGGGCCGGATCACCAGTGCCGCCCGCGCCTACCGGGAGGACGTGCTGCCGCCGTTCTTCCGGGCGCTGCGCCGTTTCGACGACGCCCACGAGTACTCCTGGCACACCCCCGCCCACTCCGGGGGCGTCGCCTTCCTCAAGTCGCCCGCCGGACGCGCCTTCCACGACTACTTCGGTGAGCGGCTGCTGCGCTCCGACCTGTCGATCTCGGTGGAGGAGCTGGGCTCGCTCTTCGAGCACACCGGGCCGATCGGTGAGGCGGAACGCAACGCGGCCCGCGTCTTCGGCTCGGACCTCACCTACTTCGTGCTGCACGGCGACTCCACCTGCAACCGCGTGGTGGGCCACTTCAGTGTCACCCGTGACGAGCTGGCGCTGGTGGACCGCAACTGCCACAAGTCGGTGCTGCACGGTCTCGTGGTCTCCGGCGCCCGGCCCGTCCACCTCATCCCCACCCGCAACGGCTACGGTCTCGCCGGGCCCCTCCCGGCGGCCGAGCTGGCGGCGGAGTCGATCGCGGCCCGGATCGCGGCGCACCCGCTCGCCGAGGGTGCCGTCTCCCAGGACGCCCAGTACGCGGTGCTCACCAACTCCACCTATGACGGCCTGAGTTACGATGCCGTACCCACCGCGCGGGCGCTCGCTGCCAGTACGCCGCGGGTGCACTTCGACGAGGCGTGGTTCGCCTACGCCCGCTTCCATCCGCTGTACGCGGGCCGGTACGGCATGTCCGTGGACGCCGCCGCCCTCCCCGGCCCGGACCGGCCGACGGTCTTCGCGACCCAGTCCACGCACAAGCTGCTGGCCGCGCTGTCGCAGTCGGCGATGGTGCACGTGCGGCCCGCTCCGCGGGCCCCGGTGGAGCACGACCGGTTCAACGAGGCCCTGATGATGCACGGCACCACGTCCCCCCTGTACCCGATGATCGCCTCGCTGGACGTGGCGACGGCGATGATGGACGGCCCGCAGGGCGAGTGGCTGCTGGACGAGGCGGTGACCGAGGCGATCCGCTTCCGGCAGGAGATGGTGCGGCTGGGACGGCGGATGGCGAGCGCCGGGGACCGGCCACCGTGGTTCTTCGGCGTCTGGCAGCCGGAGGAGGTCACCGACCCGGCGACGGGCGCGCGCCTGCCCTTCGACGAGGCGCCGGCCCGGCTGCTCGGCACGGAGCAGTCCTGCTGGCTGCTGGAGCCGGACGCCGCCTGGCACGGTTTCCCCGGGCTGACCGAGGGCCACTGCATGCTGGACCCGGTCAAGGTCACCCTGACCTGCCCCGGGATCACCGCCACCGGGGAGATGGCGGACGAGGGCATCCCGGCGCGCGTCCTGACGGCGTACCTCGCCACCCGCAACATCGTGGTCGAGAAGACGGACACCTACACCACGCTGATCCTCTTCTCCATGGGCATCACCAAGGGCAAGTGGGGGACGCTGCTGGACGCCCTGATGGACTTCAAGGCCCTGTACGACGCGGACGCCCCGCTCGGCCGCGTCCTGCCCGGGGCGGTGGCCGCGCACCCCCGCCGCTACGCCGGCCTGACCCTGCGCGGACTGTGCCGGCAGATGCACGACCAACTGCGTTCCGTACGCCTGGTGGAGCTGCTGGACACGGCCTTCCAGCAGCTTCCGGAGCCGGTCTTCCCGCCGCAGCACTGCTATCAGCGGCTGGTGCGCGGCGGCACGGAACGGGTCCGTGTCGCCGACGCGGCGGACCGGGTGGCGGCGGCGATGGTCACGGTCACCCCGCCCGGCATCCCGGTCCTCATGCCGGGCGAGTCCACCGGCGCGCCGGACGGCCCCCTCCTGCGGTACCTCACCGCGCTGGAGACCTTCGACCGCCGCTTCCCCGGCTTCCGCAGCGAGACCCACGGCGTGACGATCGACGAGGACAGCGGGGACTACGAGATCGAGTGCCTGCGCGGCTGACCAGACCGGTGCCCGCCGGCCCGCCGGACTCGGGACCGCCGCGGTCGCCCGGATCCACGGGCACTGCGCCCGCCCGGATCCCGGGCGCCGCGGGTGCCGCCGGCGTCAGGGAGCCGGCCGCCCCGAACCGTTGCGGGGGCGGCGGGGAGGTCCCGGCCGGCGGCCGGCCGGCTCCTGCACCGGCAGACTCCAGGCCCGGCGTACCGACCGCAGAAGGGATCTCGCCGTGTACGGCGACACGGCGAGCTCCTGCCTGGCCTCCGCCAGCAGCTGCGGATCGCCGTCCGGGTGCGAACCGGCCCGCGCGCTGCGCCTGCTGAACCCTTCGGTACCGAAGATGTCCAACAGGGTCAGCGAGAAATAGGCGTAGGACGACGCCTCCAGCAGCAGCCGGGAAGTCGCCGCCTCCAGCTGCAGTCCGCCGCCGAAGAAGTCGAACTGCCGCCTGCCCTCCGCGAAGTCCGCGAGATCCCGGTGGATGGCGGACGCGTCCGTGGACCCCGACCTGAGGTGGGCCATGAGCCGCCGGAAGGACTCCAGCACGGGGCTGGCCTCCGCGGTCCATTCCTGCCGGCTCAGCAGCACGCGGAAACCCGACAGGGTCTCGTACAGTTCGTCCAGGATCAGCTTCCGGGAGATCTCCGACAGTTCCACCGCCCCGGTGTTCTTCTCGGTCTCCATGACGCGGCGGCCGTAGCGGACGAGATCCCGGGGAACACCGCCCGACAGGGCGTGCACCAGTTTCATGTAGGGCGGCGATATGCCGGGAGCCCGCTTCTGCAGGATCCTCATGGACTGGCCGAGCGTGCCGGGCTGCACGTGCACGACGTCGTCGAGCGAACTGTCGGTCGCGTCCCGGTACGGAAGACCTCTGCGCACGAACGCCGCCCCCACGTCCTCGGCCACCGAGACGAGGTAGTGGACGTGCGCGACCCCGAAGATCGCCTTGATCTCGCTCAGGAAGGCGAGCGCCTGCGCGTCGCTGCCCAGCCGGTCGAGTTCGTCGATGGCGATGATCGTGCGCTTGTCCTGCAGGGACCTGGACAGGGCGATGCTCGCCAGCACGTCCCGGAAGTCCGCCACCAGTTCGGGGAAGTTCGGCGGGACGCTCGTCACCGCCGTCGCGTGCGAACTGCCGACGGAGACGAGCTGGGACGTGCCCAGATTCAGCGTGGAGGTCGTGCTCTGCACCGTCTGGAGTCGGTACAGCTGGTTGCGGCACTGCCGGACCAGCTGGGGTTCACCCGGTCTGGGCTTCCATTCTCCGAACTTGTACAGGGCGATGCCGGTCAGCGCCGAGAGGATGCGGAGCTGGTTGTCCTCGTCGGTGACCATGGCCCGCACGGCCGGAAAGTGGCGGCAGAGGAGGACCCCGCCGGCCAGGCACAGGATCCGGACCAGCCGGAGGACCGCCTTCTTCGGCACCTCCCACGGTCCGACGGACCACTCGCCCCGGCTGTCGCCGGGGTCCGCGACCCAGTACAGGAAGAAGCAGCCCACCACGGAGAAGGTGGCGACGTCGTCCCCGAGGAACCGGCCCCAGTTGCGCGCCAGTCCGGGGTCACGGAACAGGGAGACGACCGGCAGGACCACCAGGGTCGTGCCGAGCAGGAACGCTCCCAGGTCCCAGCCGTACCTGAGGGTCCGCAGGAGGTTCCGGTTCTTCCGGGACCTCCAGATCAGCACTCCCAGCAGGGCGATGGCCACACCCGCTCCGACGTTCTCGCCGTCCCACACCGCGCCCACGAGGTCCGCCGCGTCACCGGACAGGCGGTGCGTCTGCGACGTGAGCGACTTCCCGTGCTGCTGCTCCAGGGACCGGACCGCCGCGAAGGTGCCCAGTCCGATGAGGAGCAGCGCCGGAAGGGCGTAGGAGAGCCAGGTGGCGAGACGCTTCAGCCCCGGCACCGTCCGGCGCACGGCCCGCTGCGTCGCCGTGATGCGGGTGAAGTCGGGGACTCGGTACCCCTCGCTCTCGATGTAGCGCTCGCACAGGGCGGAGAACAGCGACAGGAGGAAGTCGTGCGGGGTGAACGTGGCCGGCGCCGCGGCGAACACCGAGAAGTCGTTCTCGGTGACGCAGTGCTCCAGCAGCGTGGTCTTGCCCGAGCCCCTGGGCCCGCAGACGGCGATGGTCCCACCGTCCATCTGCTCCATCTTCCGGGCGAGCTGCGCCGCTCCCGCGCTGTCGACGACGTACTGACGACTCGATGTCGTCCGGAAGCCGTCGTAGTTGTCCGGAAACAGGAGCTCGTCCGGGTCGTCGCCGAGGAGCGCGTCCAGCACGCGCTTGACCAGGGGCTGCACCCCGTTGGCGCGCAGATCCGCTTCCCAGGCGTTCCCCGCGAGACGTGCCCGCAGCGCGAGGAACGTCTGTAAGGGGGTGTGGCAGACGAAACCGCCTGCCAGCATCAGCGTGCGTCTGCTCGGCGGATTCGTGAGCATCAGCAGAATCGACAGCGCGGTCACGGTGGCGGCCGTGTAGACGGCGACGTCGGGTCGGTTCTGCGACCACATCAGGAAGGACAGGAAGAGGAGGGCTATGGGAAATCCGGACCTCCAGTTCCAGTCCATCTCCTGTGCGCGGTACTCCTGGCCGGCTTCGACCCGGCGCAACGCGGAAAGACGGCGGCGGAACTGCTCCAGTGTCTCCTCGCTCGGCTCCGTCGCGCGCGTGGCGTTGGACTCGGCGGCCATGGCGGAGCGGATGGCCTCGGCGTTGGCCCCCGGCCGCTTGCCCAGACGCCGGGAGATGTCCGGCTCCTCCAGGCACAGCTCCACGACCTTGCGGTAGATCTCCGCCTCGGTACGGTCTTCCCACACCACGCCGACCAGCCGCTCGTAGACCGAGCGGGTGTTCCCCACCATCAGCCACCCCCAGGTGGACGACGATGATAGGGGCCACGCCGCGGACGGGACAGCCCGCCGAAACCACGCACCGACGGGCGTCCCCCTCGACACAGTGCAGCCAGGCACGATTGTGGTCGCACCACTCCTGCACCTCTTGCCGCAACGCGCTCTTTGCTTCCTACTGCTCAAGCTTGGGCTTGCTGAGGCTTCGTCGGCAGGATCGCCGCCCCATGGCTGGGGCCGGAAAGCCGTGGACAGTCCGCGTCAGAAGGCCGTCCCTTCCAGCTCACCGAGGACTTCAGAGGGGCGTTTCAACGGTCCATCTTGTTCCAAAAAACCCGTTGTCCGGCTTGAGCTGAAGCGTGTTGGGTCCTGGGTTGCCATCGAGCAACCGCGGTCCATTCGCCGCACTGAGGCAAGTGAAGATGAGTGAGTCTTCCGGCCCGTTAGAACGCAGCCACCTGGTGCCCGTGTTCGGCTCGTTGGTGTTTCGTACGAGTTGAATGGTACCGGTGAACGGATTCCCGTCGAGATAGCGGTCTTCGCTGAACGAGTCCAGAAGGTCAAAGAAGCTGGTGGGGTCCAGGTCCTGCATGCACAGGAAGGTGTACTGGTTGTTGCCGAGCGCGTTCATCTCCCACCGCGTACCGGGCTCATCCTTGTCCCTCAGGGTTGTTGCAGCAGCTTCCGGGATACCGGCGAGATAGTGCTTCCCGGGAAAGTCGGCTTTGCAGCGAAGATGCACCAGCGCCATGGCGAGGCTCCCTTCCCTTTGACATATTCCAGCACAGGAAGATTTATGTGGGAACTCAAGCACATCCTCACCCGCGAGAGTTTCGCCTCAACTACCAGGTTGGCTGGTTGCCGCCAGCTGCGCAACTCCCGGCCGGCCGTCGTGCGGAGCTGCGCCAGGAGAGAGCTATTCACCCCGAAAGGCATCAATTCCCGCAAGAGCTGTGCCGCTGAGTCGCCGAGAGGACCCTGTTCCCCTCGCCCAGCCGCCGACCCCTGCGCCGCCTCCATGAGCGCGAGCACTTCCTCGCCTTCGCGCCAACTGACGGACTGGAACGAAGTCTTGGGGCCGAGGCTCAGCACCTGCGACGGCCCGGAGGCGGCCCAGGGCGGTGCCACAGCGTGGGGCCGACGGTCCGCGACCGTCGGCCCCTGCGCCGAATCCGGAAGCCCTGCCTGACCTGCCCCTACAGCACCGGCAGGTTCTTGCGCAGCTCGAAGGCCGTCACCTCGGACCGGTACTCGTGCCACTCCGCGCGCTTGTTGCGCAGGAAGTGGCGTCGACCTGGACCGACCTCATGCGATCGTCGTCGGCGCAGCAGTGACCTGCGGTCGAGCGGTCATCGTCGGTCGTTGTTGGTTGCCAAGGGCCGCCCTCCGACGGCCCGCAGACGGCCCAGCTCGGCACTGCGGTCGCAAGGCTGGCTTCCCTGAAGACCGCCACCGAACAGGGCACATCCGCCACAATGGGCGCATGACGCTGACACAGACCACGCGCAGGCGGCTATGGGCAGGCGGGGCAGCGCTTGGGGCCGTGATGGTGGCAATGGGCGCTTATTTCTTGCATGTTGGCCTGGACCAGTCCAACAAGGTCGCCGGAGTCTCAGGGCCATTTCTCGCACTGATCGGAATTGGCCTTTCATGGGTATCAACTATACAGGCCCGCTCAACACCTGGGAGCTCTCAGACTCCCACAAGGCAATCACAAAGCAGCGGAAGCAACTCAGTCAACATTCAGTCCACTAACGATATCAACATTGGAAACAACAATAAGTTTGGCGGGCGCTAATGTGGCAGAGACAGAAGGCCGGAGAAAACTCAGCCCTGCTTCAAGCGAGACAGATCAACATTGGTGTGGGCGTCGAGGATGTCGAGTACATCTCCACAAAGATGGCCATGGAGGTCTTTTCGGCCCACTCCAGAGATGCCTTCCAGCTGATGGCGGAGCGAGTCGAAACGTTCGCACGTACCTACGTTGACCAGATTTTGCTCGAATCCCCTGAAGCCATCGAGAACATCAAGGACCCAGGCGTTCAGGCAGCAATTTTGGATGCAGAGTCAGCCTACGCTAAGAGCGGAGACGACGACCTAGGCGCCCTTCTGGTCGACATTCTGACCAAGAGAACGTCGATTATGGATAGGAACGTTGCACAGCTCGCACTTTCCGAGTCTATCCATGTAGCACAAAAACTCACAGCGCAGCAGTACTCATCAATGTCCTTGATTTTCTTGCTGCGACACGTCAAGTTCGGCGCGCCGAGCCTCAAGGTCCTGCATCAGAGGTTGCGCGAAAATCTGGACCCAGTGGCCGCAGAGGCCACTATCACCGGAGCAGACGCACAACACCTAATTGCCACCGGGTGCGCGATCCTCCTGCCCATTTCTCAGTCTATCCCCGAAGCCATCTCCGGTACATACCCAGGATTCTTTTGCATGGGCCTGGAATCCGACAACCCTGCCGTCAGAGATTTGCCAGCCTCCTACTTCCAAACATGCATTAGGGATCCCAATAAGGTGCAGGTTGGCTGCGTAGATGAGCAAGCCCTCTCGGTATTGACGGAACAGAATGGAGCTAGCGCATCAGAGATTGAAACTCTCAAAGGTCTGCTAAAGGCAAATCCGATGAGTCACGACGACCTAATCAAGGAGCTTATAGCCGTTGCGCCAAATATGCAGTCGGTGGAAGAAAAATGGAGTAAGACGCTTTTCCCGCAGCTAAGCCTTACTTCGGTGGGCTTGGTTCTCGCCCACTCAAATCTCCTTAGGCTGACAGAGGGCAGATTCGACGCTCCCCTGGAGGTCTTCCTTTCGTAGGAGTGACGAACAGAACCTAGGTACCAGGTCGGCTGCACAGCGCCGCCCAGCGTGCAGGGACCCGGACACTCTGTCCGGGTCCCTGCACGCTGGGCGGCGCACCCTTACTTAAGGCCTTCGACAAGCAAAGCTAACTACCTGCCCAACCGACGGCTCTGTACTGTGAGTCAGGCCCCTACCGCCCGCAGGAGGCAGCACGCAATGCGTGGTCTAGGAGATCATCTCAGCGTCGGTGAGCGCATCGCGTTCTACCGAAAGCGTCGCGGCTACACGCAAGAGGTACTGGCCGGCCTAGTCGGGCGTAGCACCGACTGGTTGGCGAAGATCGAAACGGGACGCCGGAAGCCTCCCCGGATCGACATGCTCGCGGAGCTATCGCGCATCCTGCGCGTGCCCCTCGGCGACCTGCTCGGTCAGACCATGCTCATGGAGGACGAGAAGCAGCGGGACGACGTTCCGGCCGTGCGCGATGCGCTCATGAGCCCGCGCCGGCTATCTCGTCTGCTCTTCGGCCCCGAGGCTGAGGCGCAGCTTCCTACGCCCGTGCCCGTGGCCGTGCGTGTGGAGCAGGCGTGGAACGACTACCAGGGTGGGCGGCTCGGCAGCGTCATCGCTGCACTTCCCGCCCTCCTCCAGACTGCGCAAGAACTGGAGGAGCGAGCCGCACGGCGCGGCGAGGACCGTAGCGACTGCTGGGCAGTGTCGGCCCGCACTCACCACCTCGCAGCAACGACCCTCGCGAAGATCGGCGAATCGGACATCTCATGGCTCGCCGCAGAGCGCGCGATGCGTGCCGCAGACGAGTCTGACAACCCGCTCGTGTTGGCGTCCGCCGCACGGTCAGGCACTCACGCCCTGCTGGCCAACGGCCGGTACGACGATGCTTTGGAGCTGGGCAATACGGCCGCCGCATGGCTGTCGTCTCAGGTGACCGACAACGACCCTGCGGCACTGAGTTTGCTGGGGATGATCCACCTGCGGGCCGCTGTCGCAGCAGCCCGCCACCAGGACCGGCCCACCGCAACCGGACTGCTGAGTCGAGCCGAGGAACTCGCGGATGACCTCGGCTCGGATGAGAACTACTGGCAGACCGGCTTCGGACCCACGAACGTCCTGCTTCACCGTTTGTCGGTTGAGCTGGACCTCGACAACGTGTCGTACGTGGTGGAGCACGGGCGCATCAACGTCGACCACATGCCGCAGGAACGCAGCGTCTCGCATCGGATCGACTACGCACGCGCCCTCTCGCTCGCCGGACAGGGTGATGATGCGTTCACGGAGCTGCGTACGGCTGAGCGCACGTCGCCGCAGCTCGTACGCAACAATCCCAGGGTGCGCGAGACGCTGCGGGACCTGATCAAACAGTCTCCGGTCACTGGTGGCTCGCGTTCATCCGAAGTGTTCGTGATGGCTCAGCGGTGCAGGGCGGTGCAGTGAGTTCAGGCAGGCGTGGAGTGCTCGGGGTCGTCGGGTCTGCGGCCGGAGGCGTTGAGTCGCTGCGTACCGGTCTCGTAGAGCCCGCGATGGATCGCGGATGGCAGGTGGCCGTCACGCTCACGCCGACCGCAGGTCAGTGGCTGCGCCTCAGTGGCGAGGCCGAGCGGCTGGAGAAGCTGACCGGCCTACCCGTCCGCGATGAGCCCCGGTTGCCCGGCGAGGCGCGACCGCACCCGCCGGTTGACTGCTACGTCGTCGCTCCCGCGTCGGCCAACATGGTCGCCAAGCTCGCGACCGGCCTGATGGACAACCAGGCTCTGACCCAGGTGGGCGAGGCGATAGGCACCCTCGGTCTGCCGGTTGTCGTCTTCCCTCGGGTGAACGCGGCGCACGCTCGCCACCCGGCATGGCAGCACCACATCGACACCCTCCGGGCGGGTGGCGTGCATGTCGTCTACGGACCGGATGTGTGGCCCCTGTATGAGCCTCGGGAAGCGCCGGCGGGCCGCCCGCTGCCCTGGACGGCAGTGCTCGACACAGTGGATGCGGCCATCCGATGACGGTTCGTCAACAGCCCTGACCTGCAAGGAAAGAGGACCCGGACAGTCTGTCCGGGTCCTCCGCCGTTCCGGGCCACATCCTCATTGGCATGTCAGGGATCAATGAGCAAAGCGGCGAGTTGGAAGGCATGACTCCCGCCGAACTCGCTTTGATCAAAGCGAGTTTGAGCGAGGCGCGCGCCAAGGTTGAACGACTGCTGAAGCGCGCGGACGAACTCACGGCGACGGTGGAGTCTCGCTACCCACAAGCTGCTCAAGGCGATCAAGGCGCTCGCCAAGTAGGCGCAGGGCGTCATGAATCGTGCTGAGTTCTGCGGCCAGGGCGGTGAATGCCGGGCTACTGCCCGGCTCGCTGCCGAGGGGCACAGCAGGATCGCGGACGAACGTCCCGCGACCCTGCTGGGTGAGCACCAGCCCCTCGTCACGGAGCTGACCGAACGCGCTCTGAACAGTCATGAGCTGCACGCCAAGCTCCTTGGCGAGCTTGCGAGCGGCTGGGAGTTGATCGCCCGGCTCGTACTCACGGTCGGGGCCCGCGATCTTCTCACGGAACTGCGCCGCGATCTCCTTGGCCGTGGGCGTCTGCTTGGGCGCTTCGGGGCTCTGATCCATGGCATCGAGAGTAACCGGACCTAGGTCAATCTCTGATCCTCCGACGGATCCTCTTGACAGTCAGATTGACCTAGGTCAATCTGAACTCACGCCGAAGCGAGAGGCCCGGAAGGGCTTCATCGGATGGCTTCACAAGTGCTTTACCTGCACAAACGCAGAGGGCGGGGACGCTGCAATCCCGCTAAAGGCCAGGTGGAACAGGGCTTCGGCCCGTACTGGCGAGGTGGCCCGGTGACCGCGAGCAACGGCCGGAGAGTGGGGACAAGGTCCCCCTTGCAGTGCAAACGCCCCGTTCATCGTTTTGAAGGAGCGACTGTGATCAGACGAAAGCGTTGGGCGCGGCCGTGATCGACCGGCACGGCCGCGCCGCTCCATCCCCCGTCCCTCGCACCGTTCGGATGCGGCGGACAACCGGTCACCTTCTGCCGAATCGCGGTGGCTATCACCGCGCCGGTTGCCTCCCTCGCCCGTCCGGCCGCGCTGTCTGCGCCGGCTGTACGGGCGGGGTGGTGGGGAGCCGGAACCCCCCGACTTCAACGGCGTGAGCCCCCGGAGGTGCAACTCCGGGGGCTCTGTTCGGGCCGTTCCTCCGTGGAAGGAACCACGACCCATGAACCACGTTGTCACACTTCAGGACGCTGTCACGGCGTTCGCCGACTTCATGGAGCCGACAAACGCTGAGCTGGACGCCATCGACCGGGAAATGCCCGTGATCCTGGCGGACGTCGACCTGTTGGACGCACAGATCATGACCCTAGACCGCGTCCCGACGGAGTTCGACGAACGGCGTATTCGCCGGGCCCGCCGCCGTGCGCTGGCCGCCCGCGTCGCCGTGATCAACCAGACGGCCGGTGTGAGCCTTCCCGGCGGTGCGGCATGAACGAGGGTCTGACCCTGGATGGACTGGCTGTTCCGCTGCGGGTGCTGCGCCTGCTTGCGGTCGACTTTCCGCACCTGACCGCGCCGAACGTGGACGTCTCGCCCCTGTACCCGGAGGTGCTGCGTCTGTCGCTGCACGAGTCGTCGTGCGACAGCTTCGCCGCGTTCGAGTCCTGGCGCCGTGCGCTGGGCATCGAGTGCGCCGCGGTCGACTTCCACACCCAGAGCGATGGCCGCACCGCAGTCCTGAAGGGGTCCGGCGTGTACGGGGGTGCGGACATCGAGTTGACCGCCTTCGCCTCCTTGCCCGCCGATGACACGGCGTTCGCCGGGGCGGGGGGTGCACAGTGATGTCGCAGTCCGCGGAACGCGCGACGGTGCCGCCGCTCACTCACCCGGAAATGGGGCTCGCCGGTGTGGGCGCGCTGGCCGCGGCCGGCGTGGGCGCACTCGGTCTGATTTCCTCTTTCGACGCGGTGTCGTTGGCCGCGGCGCGGTGGGGGTTCGGTGAGCCGTGGATGCTGCCGGTCGGCATCGATACCGCGATCCCGGTGTTCACGGTGGCCAACCTGCTGTTGATCCGGATGGACATGGCGTTGGCGTGGGTGCGGTTCGTGCCCTGGGCGTTGACCCTGGTCACGTGCGGTTTGAACGTCGCCGCCGGCAACGGAATGTGGGCGAAGGTCGCACACGGGACGATGCCGCTGCTGTGGGTGGTCTTCTCCGAGATCGGCGCGCACATCTACGCCGTGCGGATCGGTGCTGCGACCGGCCGGCGTATGGAGAAGATCCGTTTCTCACGGTGGCTGCTGGCGCCGCTGTCGACGTTCGCTCTGTGGCGGCGCATGACCTTGTGGGAAGTCACCTCCTACAGTGCAGCGCTGGCGTGTGAGCGTGAGCGGTTGCTGATCCGTGCGGATCTGCACGAGCGTTACGGCCGCAGCTGGCGCCGGAAGACCCCGCGGCGTGAGCGCGTGATGCTCCGCATGGGCGAACTCGCCCCCGCCGCCCCGATGCCGGCTGCCACCGCCCCGGAGCCTGAGCCGGTGCAGGCACCGGAGTCGCCGGAGCCCGCAACGCCTCGTCCGTCGCGCAAGCGGCCGGCCAAGGCCAAGCCCGCTCCGGTGCAGCGCACCGCCGCCGACATGCTGACTGAAGCCCGCAAGGTCACAGCGGACTGGACGGATGACGCGGTCAACGCCGAGGCGCTGCGGAAGGTGCTGCGGTGCGGGTCGGCGTCGGCGCGGCAGGTGCGTGACGTCCTGCTCGCCGAACGCTCGGAGGCTCGTTCCCTGCGTCCGGCGGACGTCGTCCCGGCTGAGGCTGAGGGGGTGGCGGCATGAGCACGCTGGCCACGCTGCTGTTAGCCGTGCTGCCGCTGGTGGCGGGGTGGGTGGTTCATGTGCGGTGGCTGCACCGCTGCCTGAGCACCGCGCGCCTGGACCCGTTGACGGGTCTGGTCACTCGCGACGGGTTCACCCGCCGCGCGAACGCCCTGTTAAAGGATCCGCGGGCGGTCGTTGTCCTCGCCGACGTTGACAAGTTCAAGCAGATCAACGACACCCACGGGCACGCCGCGGGTGATGCGCTGCTGAAGGCTACCGCTGACCGCCTCGCCCACCACGCGGGTCGCTCCGGCATCGCCGGCCGTCTGGGAGGCGATGAGTTCGCCGCCGTGCTCATCGACACTCACGGCACCGCCGCCGACATGCTGACCCTGCTCCACGGCGTGCTGGCCCGCCCGGTCGACGGCCACGACCCCGACGTGCACACCACGGTCTCGCTGGGCTGGGTACGCGCCGCGGACTTCCCCGCCGACAACCTGTCCGAGCTGCTGCGCCGGGCGGATGAGGCGATGTACGCGGCCAAGCAAGCCCGCTCCGGCACCCGCCGGGCGGGCCTGGGACGGCTGTTCGCCACGATCGCCGGGCGCCGCTCCGGCCGCACCGGGACCCGCTCTGACGGGCCCGTGGGGGTGGCGGTCTGATGTCCGCCTACACCAAGTGCTACGACCCTGCCGGGGCACGGTTCGGGATACCGACCTACCCGTGGCACTTCGCCCCGGACGGCTACGCCACCCGCCGTCAACTGCGCGCGTCCGGGCTGCGCCCTGGCGGGCAGGAGGTGGCGGCGCAGATCATGCGCACGCATCGCGGCCGGAAGGCGGGGGTGCAGGTGGCATTCCTCTATCGCGTCGACCGCGCCAAGCCGGTGCGTCCGATGACGTCCCGGAAGTGGGGTGCGCTCGCGCTGGCGATGCTGGCTCGCCGCACCTGCCCGAACTGCCGGATTACCTACGGCTACTGCATCCCGACGTCGCTCGGGATGTGCGTCCTGTGCGCCTACCCCGAGGAACAGTGCGCCGCCTGACCGCTTCCATGCGGGGCCCGGTCACGACCGACCAAAGCAGCGACCGGGCCCCTCATCCCTCATGAGCGAAGGACGACTTCAGTGAAGCACCCCGACGACGACAACGAACTCTTCAACCGACTGGAAGCCGAACTTGCCGCCGACTCCGGCGGGGACGTGGTCGACCTCGACAAGGCACGGTCGGCCCGTGCCGAGTCGGCCGACCCCGGCGCCCGACCGGACGCCGACCGGTCGGCCGACTCCCGCCCCGTCGGGTCGGGCATCGAGTCGGCCGACCCGAGTACGCCGGTGTTGGTCGACTCGCCGACGCTGAAGGCGGCCGGCCCCGGCTACCTCGGTCGGCTTGCCACAGCCAAGCGCCGCGCGGTCATCCCGCTATGGCTGCGATCGGTCTCCGAGCTGAAGACCGCGTCCGGGTGGGTGGCCCGCCACTACGCCCACACCGCCGGATACCACGCCCTGCGCGCCCCGGTCTACGCCGCGCGGCTCGCCCTCCAGGCACCGACCGGCGCCGCGCGGTTCGTGGGCGGCACGATGCGATGGGTCGCCGACCGTGAAGGCGAACCCGTCCGCCTCGCCGCCGTGCGCCGCGAGGACGCAGCCGAATACCTGAAACTGTCGAGGCAGCGTGACGGCCGCGTGCGGCTACGAACCCTGGTTGCCGTGCTCGCCCTGTTCGTCGGTGTCGGGTCGGCGCTGGCCATCTACGTGCTCGCCCCGGACTGGCTGCAAGCCCTGTCGGCCGGCATGGTCGTGCTGGCGCTCGGGTCGGCCGGCCGGAAGGCGGACGCGCCGCTCATCCACAAGGCTGTGGAACTCCCCGACGCACCCAAGCTCACCAGCGACATCGTCCTGCGTGCGCTGGGCGCGCTGGGCATTCCCGCGATCAACCAGGCGCAGGCCAAGGGGCGGGACGGGTTCGCGTTCACCGCGCCGATCACCCGGGACGGCCCCGGATGGCGCGCGGAAGGCGACCTGCCCTACGGGGTGACCGTCACCGACGTCATCGAGCGTCGTGACCGTCTCGCGTCCGGTCTGCGCCGCCCGCTGGGCTGTGTGTGGCCCGAAGCCGTGCCGGACGAGCACACCGGCCGTCTCGTGCTGTGGGTCGGTGACCAGGACCTCAAGAGCGCGCGCAAGCCCCTCTGGCCGCTGCTGAAGTCGGGCACCGTGGACCTGTTCAAGCCCGTCCCCTACGGCACCGACCAGCGCGGACGCTGGGTCGACGTCACCCTGATGTTCATCGCCGGCGTCATCGGCGCGATCCCCCGCATGGGCAAGACGTTCCTGCTGCGTCTGCTGCTGCTCATCGCAGCGCTCGACCCGCGGGCGGAGATCCACTCCTACGACATGAAGGGCACCGGCGACCTGGACCCCGTCGGGGAAAAGGTCTCCCACCGGCACGGCGTCGGCGAGGAAGACGAAACCCTCCAGTACGCGCTGGCCGACTTCCGGGCCCTGCGCGAGGAACTACGCCGCCGCACCAAGGTGATCCGCTCCCTGCCCCGGGACATCTGCCCGGAATCGAAGGTGACCAGCGAACTTGCCTCCAAGCGGTCCCTTGGCCTGCACCCCATCGTGATCGGGGTGGATGAGTGCCAAGTGCTGTTCGAGCACCCCGACTACGGCAAGGAGTTCGAGGAGATCGCCACCGACCTGGTCAAGCGCGGACCGGCTACCGGGATTGTGCTGCTGCTGGCCACCCAGCGGCCTGACGCGAAGTCCCTGCCCACCGGGATCAGCGCGAACGCGGGCGCCCGTTGGTGCCTGAAGGTCATGGGCCAGACCGAGAACGACATGGTCCTCGGCACGTCGTCCTACAAGCGCGGCGTACGCGCGACCATGTTCGCGTGGGGTGACAAGGGGCTGCACTACTTCGTCGGCGAGGGCTCCGATGCCCGGATCGTGTCAGCCACGTTCGTGGACGCGCCCGGCGCCGAAACCATCGCCGCCCGCGCCCGCACCGTCCGCGAGAAGGCCGGCCTTCTGTCCGGCTACGCGCTCGGCGAGAGCGCTGGCGAGGTGACCGGGCCGTCCTACGACCTGCTTGCCGACGTGGCGGCCGTGGTCCCGGAGAAGGAAGAGCGGGTGTGGAACGAGCGGATCGCCGCCCGCCTCGCCGAACTCCGCCCGGACGTCTACGGCGGCTGGAAGGGCGAGAACGTCACCAGCGCACTCAAGCCCCACGGCATCCGCACCCGCGACGTCGCCGGCACCACCGACGACGGAACCCGCACCACCCGCCGCGGCATCACCCGCGCCGATCTCCTCAAGGCGATTGCGGAGCGTAACGAAAAGCCGGGCGCGGCATAGGTCCGATCCACTGCTACCGGTAGCAGGTATGCCTGCTACCGGTAGCACCCCCGCTAGCACCCCATTCGCCCATTCACCTGTGATCTAGCAGATAGCACCCCACCTGCGGAAACCCCTGAAACCCGCCCGGAGGGCCCCTGATGACCCCCATCCTGGCCGCTATCGCCTGCCTGATAGCCGTCACACTCGGTTACGGCGGGCTGTGTGCGGCCTCGCCGTTCGGCGACTGCCGCCGCTGCCGCGGCATGGGCCACCAGCTCAAGCACGACCGCCGCGGGCGCCTCAAGCGCGGCAAAGACTGCCGCCGCTGCCACGCCACCGGCAAACGCATCCGCGCCGGCCGCTGGCTCTACAACCGCTGGGCCCGCATCTACCGCGCCGGCACCGACACCCCCCGCCCGGAAGGCTTCTGACCGATGGTCCTCGACATCTCCGCCGTGCTCCTCTTCGGCGCCGCCTCCGCCTTCGCCGTGCGCACCCGCTCCGCCAACGCGGGCGCAGCCCTGGTCCTGTTTCTGTTCGGGTTCTTCGCCGCCGGAACCGGCGCCTACGAGCCGATTCACAACCTCGTGCAGGCGTCCGCCGACGCCCTGTCCACCCTCAGTAAGTAGGGAGACACCCCCGTGAACGAGCCCACCCGCCGTCACCCGGCAACCGTCGCGACGGCGCCGGAAGTCCACCAGCCCATCCCCCTCGTGATGCGGCCGGCCGCCCCCGTTCCCGTCCAGCCGCACACTGTGCCGAGCGTGGCGAGCGTCGTCCTCCCGGACGGCCGGATCGTCACCGGCTACGCCGTCGACCACGTCCAGCCGGAACCGGTCGCGTCCAAGCCGGTCGTCTTCCGCGCGGCGGTGAACATCGCCCTTGGTGGCGTCGGGTTCCTCGCGGTGTGCGGTGGACTGCTGCTGCTCACCACATTCATCGCCGCCCTCACCGCGCTCATCACCCAGCTCATCACCCTCGCCGCGGTGCTGTTCGGCGGGTTCATCGTCGTGCAGGTGCTCACCGCCGGCAGCCGCGGCGGCGGGACCACGATGAACATCCGCAAGGCCGTGATCAAGCGCAACCACTTCCACGGTTGACCGAAGGAGACCCAACCATCGTGATGCGACTCCGCTTGCAGGTGATTGGCTGCCCCCGCCGGGCACTCGCCCTGCTCGATGCCCCCCGGCCCGACTGCCCCGACTGCCACGGCGAGGGCGGCGTCCACCACGACTACGGCGACGAGACCGGCGAGTACGCCGGCACCCACTGGTACCCCTGCGACTGCTCCACCCCCTGGTGCGTGGTCCTGCTGCCGCTCCCACGCCTGCCCCACATGCCACGCCACCGCGCCCACAGCGACCCGTGGAGTGACGAACCGCCTTTCTGAATCAGGCGATGGGCCACCCAGCGAATCCGTGCTCCGTCTGGTAGACAAGCTCGATCTTCTGTTCCGCGAGAAGCTGCTGAACGTCGGGCGTGGGCGCGCTAGGCAGCAAGACGGCGACGCGCAGCGTCTCGTGTCCGGGGACGCGACGGCGGTAGTCGGCAAGCTGTCCGATGGCCATGCGGACGTTGGCGCGAGTCGTCAATCCCTTGGCTTCGTAGAGCACGTGGGCCGTCGCGTCGTACAGGTCCGGGGTCAGCGTGCCCGGCTCGCCCTCAACGGTGAATTGGAAGCTGTGAGTGTGGTGCCCGGCGGCGGTCAGGTGGGCCACGAACGCCTTGACCAACTCGCCTTCCCGGCGCAGGACCTTCCGTTGCCCCGCGGGAACATCCATGACCGTCTCAGCGGTCTTGTGCTGCTCGGTCTTCTTGACCTTCGTGGCGTCCTGCGCCGGCAGCGTGACCGGCTCCGGGATCTCCACCACCGGTTCGATGATCTCGTAACCGGTCTTCGTGGCGGCCGGCTGACGGTCCGCGTCCGTCCACGCCGGCATGGTTCCCGGCGCCGGCCGGAACCGGAACACCAGCGCATTCCGCATCACACGGTTCTTCCCCGGCCCGCGGCGCACGTCATACGGCTTGACCAGGTCCACCACCATCGGCCCGATGTACCGCTGCTGCACGGCGCCACTGCCCGGCACGGTGCCGTCCGCGACGAACAGATGGATCTCCCGGTTCTTCTTCGCCGCGGTCAACAAGGACCCGTTGCGGCCGGACGGCTTCTGATCCCCATTCACGCCGGCGCCGGTGTACAGGTACAGCGGCCCGAACTCGTCGTCGTCCACGCGGCCATCGAAGGTGTAGCCGAACTCCGCGCCCGCGGACGGGTCGGAATACACGAACACCTTGCCCGCCGCATCGGCCGGCTCGATCCCCTGAAACGTGCCACAGCCGTAGATCGCGGCGATCTCCTCACGGCTCGTGAGTACACCCGGCGAAAGATCAAAGGTCGTCGTCATGCCGGCGACCATAACCGCCCCCACTGACAACCTGCTGCCCCTTTCTCGCAGGTGGCAGGCGAAAGGGCGACCCCCATCCGACCAAGAACCGGGGCCGCCCTCATCCAGCCCGCTGAAGACGTACTGGAGACCTCCAGCATGACGCAACAGACCCCCCTCCGGCGAGTGGCCCTCGCCCTGGCCGCCACCGGGCTGCCCGTGCTGCCCCTGCGTGCGGGCAAGGCGCCCTTTGGCAACTGCCGCACCTGCGCGGACAACGCGTGCGGCGGCCGGCCGAACATGAAGACCGCCGGGCCGTGCCAGTGCGCCGACGTCTGCCATGCGTGGGCCGCGGCCACCACCGACCCACGTGTCCTCACCTCCCCGCCGTGGACGGCTGCATGGCGCCGTGCCGTCTGCGTCGCCTACCATCCCGGCGCCGCCGGGCTAACCGTGGTGGACCTGGACGACGCCGCGGCCGTCACATGGGCCCGCGAGACCCTACCCGCCACCCGGACCGTAGAGACGACACGCGGTCAGCACTGGATCTACCGCGGCGCCATGCCCTCGCACAACGCGGTCCGCCCCGGCGTCGACATCAAATCGTCCATGTCCTACGCCCGATGGCTCGGTCCCGGCACCGGCACCATGACCGCGCTGCCGGACGTCGTCCGAACGCTGGCCATGAGGGAACCCGCCGCCGCCCGGCCCGCGCCGCACGGCGTAAGCGTGCCCGCGCGGTTCGGGGGCGGGGACTGCCGGCACCGCACCCCCGCCTACCTGGAACGCGGTATCGCCATGGCGGAGCAGCGCATCACCGACGCCTCCAGCGCGGTGCACGCCACCGTGTACCGGACGTTCCTGGCGGTGCTGTCCACGCACGGCCGGTGCAGCTGCCTCACCGAGGCCCACATGGCGCGACTGTTCAGCGCTGCCCAGGCCAAGGGCGAATCGGCTCGGCACTGTGCTGACGCGTGGACCAACGCCCGCACCGCTTTGGGGATGTGAGTCATGTCCGAGGACGAGAAGACTCCGGCCCGGCAGATCATCACCGACTACGCCCAAGAGCACTTCCGGTACTTCCGCACCATCGACGGCACCGTATACGCGCAGCGCAACGGCCACCCTGTTGCCCGCCCGATCCGCTCCCAGGGCACGACCGGCAGCCACCGGCAGGAACTTATGGTCGGTCTGTACAGGGACGGCATCGGCGTGTTCAACGGCACCGCGCTCAAGGAGGCGTTGGACTTGATCGAAGCACTCGCCCTGACCGAGGACGTACAGCCCACCCACATCCGCGTGGCGCCCGGATTCGACGGGGCGACCTGGCTCGACCTGGGCCGCACCGACGGCAAGTCCGTCCGCATCCACCCCACCGGCTGGGACATCCTCACCCCCGACCCGCAGGAAGTCTGCTGGCGGCGCACCCAGCTCACCGGCGAACTCCCCCTCCCGGCACAGGACACCAACGGCAAGGGCATCGATCTCCTGCTGCGCCTGTGCAACTTCGCCAGCGCCGAATCCGAATGCCTGGCCATCGCCTGGCTGATCGGCTGCCTGGAACCGTCCGTGCCCGTCCCCGCACCGTTCCTCACCGGCCCCCAAGGGGCGGGCAAGTCCACCGGCGGCCGGATGCTGGTACGGATCATCGAGGGCATGAGCGGTGACCTGCGTCGGGCGCCGAAGGACGAGGAGAACATGATCACGGCCGTCGCCGCCGGCTGGGTCACCGCCCTGGACAACCTCTCCCACCTGCCCCCGGACCTGTCCGACCTCATGTGCTGCATCGTGACCGGCGCCGAGAGCATCAAGCGCGCGCTGTTCACCGACGGGGACGTCGTCCGCTCCCGCTACCGGCGCCCCATGCTCCTCACCGGCATCGACGTCGGCGTCATCCGGCCCGACCTCGCCGAACGCCTCCTCCCACTGCGTCTCGTACGGCCCCGGGTGCGACGGACCGAGGCAGAGCTGTGGGCGGAGTACGCGGAAATCCTGCCGGTCGTTCTCGGCTCCCTGCTGGACCTGACGGTCAAGGTGCGGGCGGCACAGGCGGAGACTCCCACCGATCTGCGGATGGCGGACTTCGCCCACCTGTGCGCGCAGCTCGATGCGGCCACCGGCTTCGGCTCGCTCACCGCTTACCGGGCTAGCCTCGATGACCTCAACGACGACGTCATCGAAGGTGACCTACTGGCGCAGACGGTTCTCAAGCACGCGGCCGGACTCGACGCGGGCGCCGAAGTCCGTATGACGTCATCGGAGTGGCTGCACTGCCTCACCGGCCTCTACAGCGGCGAAGAGTGCCGTCCCCTGCCCAAAGGCTGGCCCACCACCGGCAAAGTCCTCTCCGACCGGCTCAAGCGCCTCCAGCCGACCCTCGCCGCACGCGGCGTCCTCATCGACTGGGGCCGCACCAGCTCCGCCCGCTACATCGAAATGACCCACAGCACCCCGCTCACGCTCCCGCACGAGCAGGAAGCGGCGTTCTGACCCGCGCCACCACGGAGCCACACTGAACAAGCAAGAGGAGCACCCCCCGGCGGGGCGGTGCTCCTCTTGCTGTTCCGGCGGCTTGCCGCCGCCAGAGGACGCGCCGCGAAGCGGCTCCTTCTTCACGATCTGAGCCGCGCCGCACCACCACAGACACCACCCCCTTCTCTTTTTCCTAAGAGAAGAGACCCTGCGTCACCCACGTCACTAGCCACCCGAAAGCGGTCCCTGACCAGCGGCTACAGCGGTGACGCAGACGGCCAAACCTGCGTCATCCGGCGTCACCCCCGTCACGGGTGACAGAACCCCGCCCCGCCCTGTGACACGCCCCGAGCTGCCCGCGTCACCGCATAACCGCAGGTCAGAACCGCAAATGACGAGCCTGACGCGATGACGCAGAAATCCGCACCTCGGACACACGCGGACTCCCGACACATCGCGTACGGAGGCGTCTCATCGACACCGCACTTGATCGGCCAGACCCCCGCGCCATCCTCCGCGGCGGTCTACCCGATCGCTACCTCATCCCCGACGACATCGCCGAGATCTTCGAGGTGCCCAAGGAAACGGTCTACCAGTGGCGCAAGAAGCGCACCGGTCCGCCCGGCTTCCGCATCGGCAAGCACCTCCGCTACGACCCCGCCGACGTGCGCGCCTACGTCATCCAACGCAAGGCCGCGGACGCCGCCGCATAAGCAACACACCCCACCCACACAGCAGGGAGAGCCGCCCACGCGGCTCTCCCTGCTGTGTGTCGAGAGAGGACTACTGCCTGATGGCAGGCCACATCCAAGACCGGTGGTACAAAACTGAAACCGACGCCGCCGGCAAGCCCCGCCGTGTACGCACGGACCGCTACGGCACCGGGTTGCGCTACCGCGCCCGCTATATCGGCCCGGACGGGACCGAGAAGAGCAAGTCATTCACCGACGGACAGAAGCGACTGGCCGATCAGTGGCTCGCCCACATTGAGGCGGACATGTCTCGGGGCCAGTACGTGGACCCCGCCGCGAGCCGAGTGACGTTTCGGCAGTACGCCGAGAAGTGGCTGAGCACCCAGACCACCGACATGACCACGCGAGAGTCGGTGGGGTCCGCGATTCGGGGCCATGCAATCCCCTACCTGGGACCGCGACCGCTCGGCTCGTTCAAACCGGAACACATCCGGGACTGGCTCAGCGAACTGGAACAGGCTGTCCCTGCGTCGTCGTACCGGCGCGTGATCTACAACAACGTATCCACGGTCCTCAATGCGGCCGTGGACGACGGGCACCTGTCGAAGAACCCGTGCCACGCGCAATCGGTGCGTCCGCCTGCTGCGGGTACTGGTCGCGTTGTGCCGTGGGCGGTAGAGCGCGTCTTCGCCGTACGAGCGGCGCTCCCGAAGCGATACCGCGCGACGGTTGACCTCGGAGGCGGATGCGGACTTCGGCAAGGGGAGATCTTCGGTTTGCCCGTCGATGCAATCGGCTTCGACTCCGGATGGCTGCATATCGCGAACCAGGTGAAGGTGACGAAAGACGGTCTCGTGTTCGGCCCGCCGAAGCGCAACAAGATCCGCGACGTTCCCCTGCCGGACCGCGTAGCGCACGTTCTCAAGCAGCACATGGAGGCGTTCCCCCCGGTGGAGATCACCCTGCCGTGGCTCCGGGTGGACGGTCCGCCTGTCACCAAGCAGCTGCTGTTCACCCGCCTCGACGGCGCGGGCGCGGTTCGGCGCACCGACTTCAACGACCGCGCATGGAAGCCTGCTCTCGTAGCTGCTGGGGTGATCCCCGCGCCGAAACCGGGAGAGCGTCACCAAGCTGCCCGCGAACACGGCATGCACGCTCTCAGGCACTTCTACGCCTCGGTCCTGCTGGACGCCGGCGAGAACATCAAGGCACTGAGTCACTACCTTGGACACAACGATCCGGGATTCACGCTCCGGGTCTACACGCACCTCATGCCGAGCAGCGACGCACGGGCCCGGAAGGCTGTGGACGGCCTGTACGAGGGCACCGATCCGGCGGCAGACGGCCCCGAGACGGCCCAGGGCCAGTGAAAGGGCATGGGGCCGACCGTCCACGACCGTCGGCCCCACCTGCTGAATCGACTGGAAACCCGTCCTGACCTGCTCCTACAGCACCGGCAGGTTCTTCCGCAGCTCGAACGCGGTGACCTCGCTGCGGTACTCCTCCCACTCCGAGCGCTTGTTGCGCAGGAAGAAGTCGAAGACGTGTTCGCCGAGGGTCTCGGCGACCAGGTCGCTGCGTTCCATGAGGGACAGGGCCTCGCCGAGGTTCTGCGGGAGGGGCTCGATGCCCATCGCGCGGCGCTCGGCGTCGGAGAGGGCCCAGACGTCGTCCTCGGCGCCCGGCGGGAGTTCGTACCCCTCCTCGATGCCCTTGAGGCCGGCGGCCAGCAGGAGGGCGTAGGCCAGGTACGGGTTGGCGCCGGAGTCCAGGGAGCGGACCTCCACCCGTGCGGAGCCCGTCTTGCCGGGCTTGTACATCGGGACGCGGACCAGGGCGCTGCGGTTGTTGTGGCCCCAGCAGATGTACGAGGGGGCCTCGCCGCCCGCGCCCGCCGTGCGCTCGGAACCGCCCCAGATGCGCTTGTAGGAGTTCACCCACTGGTTGGTGACCGCGGAGATCTCCGCGGCGTGCTTGAGCAGGCCCGCGATGAAGGAGCGGCCGACCTTGGAGAGCTGGTACTCGGCGCCGGACTCGTAGAACGCGTTGCGGTCGCCCTCGAAGAGGGACAGGTGGGTGTGCATGCCGGAGCCGGGGTGCTCGGAGAAAGGCTTCGGCATGAACGTCGCCTGGACCCCCTGCTCCAGCGCCACCTGCTTCATGACCAGGCGGAAGGTCATGATGTTGTCGGCCGTGGAGAGCGCGTCGGCGTACCTGAGGTCGATCTCCTGCTGGCCGGGGGCGCCCTCGTGGTGGGAGAACTCCACCGAGATGCCCATCGACTCCAGCATGGTGATCGCCTGCCGGCGGAAGTCCATGCCGACGTTGGTGGGGGTGTGGTCGAAGTAGCCCGAGTTGTCGGCGGGGGTCGGGCGGGTGCCGTCCAGCGGGCGGTCCTTCAGCAGGAAGAACTCGATCTCCGGGTGGGTGTAGAAGGTGAAGCCCAGGTCGGAGGTGCGGGCCAGGGCCCGCTTGAGGACGTAGCGCGGGTCGGCGAAGGAGGGGGAGCCGTCCGGCATGAGGATGTCGCAGAACATGCGGGCGGTGCCGGGGGTCTCGGCGCGCCACGGCAGGACCTGGAAGGTGGACGGATCCGGCTTGGCGATCATGTCGGACTCGTAGACCCGGGCGAAGCCCTCGATGGCGGAACCGTCGAAGCCGATGCCCTCGTCGAAGGCCTGCTCCAGTTCGGCGGGGGCCACGGCGACGGACTTGAGGAAGCCCAGCACGTCCGTGAACCACAGCCGTACGAACCGGATGTCACGCTCCTCCAAGGTCCGGAGCACGAACTCCTGCTGCTTGTCCATCTTCCGCTTCCCCATCCTTGCTGGTCAGGCCGCCTGTCCCGGGCACCACGGGTGGCGGTCGGGCACCTGAGCATCCCACCACAACAGCGTTTCACGCGCGTTGCGGACCTTGATCGCCCGAGCGTCCACGTCCTGAACGCCTCTCGTACGGCAGGTGTACTGCGCTCTCGCCCCATCTTGCCTGCTCGCACGGGCATCCGTCATGGGCGGGCCGGCCGGGTTCCCCGCCCCACCCGATTCGAACGTGCATACGGGTGACCTCGGTCTTCCGCGCGCCGCCGGGGCCGGCCGCCCCCGCGGCGCCGGGCCGGGCGAAATCCCACAGGTTTCCGCGCCCCCTACGGAAGCACCGCCCTCCCCCATTACGATCAGCTGGCCCCACCTTCCACATCCGCGTCCCTTTCCCCAGAAGGACACCTCATGGGTTCCGGCCAGAGCACCAGCACCGCGGCGCGCACGGCGCGCATAGAGGAGATGCGGCGCGCCGAGCGCGCCAGGGAACGCCGCAACCGGATCCTGGTCATCACCGCCTGCGTGGTGGTCGTGGCCGGTCTCGCCGTCGGCGGCGTGGTCCTGGTGAACTCGCGGCCGGACACGAAGGACACCACCGCGAGCGCCGACGGCAAGGGCTCCGGGGGCGGCAGGGACTCCGGGGACTCCGGGGGCTTCACGACGGGCAAGGACGGGGTGAGGACCTGGTCCGGCAAGCTGTCGCGGACGCACGTGACGACCAAGGTGTCGTATCCGATGCACCCGCCGGTCGGCGGCGACCACAACCCGGTCTGGCTGAACTGCAACGGTGACGTCTACACCGAGGCGGTGCAGGACGAGAACGCCGTGCACGCCCTGGAGCACGGCGCGGTCTGGGTGACGTACACCGGCAAGGCGCAGAAGGCGGACGTCGACGCGCTGGCGGCGAAGGTGAAGAGGACGCCGTACTCGCTGATGAGCCCGTACGAGAACCAGGCGGCCCCGCTGATCCTGTCGGCGTGGGGCCACCAGGTGGCGGTGAAGAGCGCGAAGGACCCGGAGGTGGACAAGTTCTTCGCCACCTACGTACAGGGTCAGCAGACGCCCGAACCGGGCGCCTCGTGCACCGGCGGGGTCATGAAGTGAACCGTCGGTACGCCGGCTGGGTCGCCGGTGCGGCGGCGGCGGTGCTCGTCGCCGCCGGCGCGGTCACCTACGCGGTCGCCGAGGACAGCGGCGGACCGGGCACGAGGACGCCGGGGGCGGAGTCGGCCGACGCCGGCTTCGCGCGCGACATGTCCGTCCACCACCAGCAGGCCGTCGAGATGTCGTACATCGTGCGGGACCGCACGAAGAACGAGGAGGTGCGGCGGCTCGCCTACGACATCGCGCAGACCCAGGCCAACCAGCGCGGCATGATGCTGGGCTGGCTGGACCTGTGGGGGCTGCCGAAGGTGTCCGCCGATCCGCCGATGACCTGGATGGGCATGCGCGGCATGCCCTCCGCCGGGGACGGCGCGCTGATGCCGGGCATGGCGACCGACACCGAGCTGGACAGGCTCCGGTCGCTGAGCGGCAAGCCGGCGGAGATCCTCTACCTCCAGCTCATGACGGCCCATCACCAGGGGGGCGTGCACATGGCCGAGGGCTGTGCCGCCAAGTGCACCGTCGACGTGGAGAAGCGGCTCGCGCAGGGCATGGTCGACGCCCAGCGGTCGGAGATCGAGCTGATGGCCGGGATGCTGAAGGAGCGAGGCGCGCGACCGCGTCCGTGACGTCGCCGTCAACGCAAAGGACCCAAATCCCCCCTCATGACCGGTCCTTGAGCTTCTCTTGACTTCCACGTTCCCCTGGCATGAACGGTTCATCGAAAGAGTGGCCCCGTCGTGTGATCCATTCGTCGGCCGAACCGCCGCGGGCCTGCGCGCAGATCGCATGACGTACCAGCCACTACATGCATGCGAACCGCATCGCAGGGGGTTCTATGAGATCCAACCGCGCCACCATACGCGCAGGTGTGAGCATGGCAGCGACACTGCCCATGATCGCCGGCGCGCTGGCGCTGGGCATACCCGCGGCGCACGCCGCGGACAGCCCCGCCCGTGACGTACTCAAGGGCAGCAAGCCGCTCTGGGCCACGGCCAAGTCCGACAAGGGCGCGACGTCCGACAGCGCCCAGGTCAAGGCCCGCGTCTACCTGGCCGGCAAGGACGCGGCCGGACTCGCCGCCTACGCCAGGGCCGTGTCCGACCCGAGCTCGCCGCAGTACGGCAAGTACCTGAGCGCCGGCAAGGCGCAGGCCCGCTTCGGCGCCACCAAGGCCCAGGTGGCCGCGGTCAAGTCCTGGCTGAAGTCGGCCGGTCTGACCGTCACCGAGGTCACCTCGCACTACGTCGCCGTCTCCGGTGACGTGGCCGCCGCCGAGAAGGCGTTCGGCACCCAGCTGCACAACTACGCCAAGGGCGCGAAGACCTACCGCGCCCCCGCGCAGACGGCGTCCGTGCCGGCCGCGCTGCAGGGCGCCGTCCTGACCGTCACCGGCCTGGACAACGCCCCGCACAAGGCGAACCACGACGACCAGCTGCCGCCGCCGGACGCCGTGTTCAAGAACGCGGGGCCGTTCTCGTCGTACTACGGCTCGAACGTCGCGAGCACGCTGCCGGACGCGTACGGCCACAAGATCCCGTACGCGGTCAAGGGATACACCGGCAAGCAGCTGCGCGCCGCCTACGGCGCCGGCAAGTACACCGGCAAGAAGGTCCGGATCGCGATCACGGACGCGTACGCCTCGCCGACCATCGCCTTCGACGCGGCCAAGTACGCCCAGAAGAACGGTGACGCGGCCTGGAAGACCAGCCAGCTGCACCAGGTGCTGCCGGCCCAGTACACCAGGACCGAGGAGTGCGGGGCGGCCGGCTGGTACGGCGAGGAGACCCTCGACGTCGAGGCCGTGCACGCGGTCGCGCCGGCCGCGGACGTCACCTACGTGGGTGCCGCCTCCTGCTACGACGACGACCTGCTGGACTCCCTGAGCAAGGTCGTCGACAACCACCTGGCCGACATCGTCTCCAACTCCTGGGGCGACGTCGAGGCCAACCAGACGCCGGACCTCGCGGCCGCCTACGACCAGGTCTTCCAGCTGGGCGCGGTGCAGGGCATCGGCTTCTACTTCTCCTCCGGTGACGACGGCGACCAGGTCGCGGCCTCCGGTGTGAAGCAGGTCGACACCCCGGCCAACTCGGCGTGGGTGACCGCGGTCGGCGGCACCTCGCTGGCCGTCGGCAAGGGCGACAAGTACCAGTGGGAGACCGGCTGGGGCACCGAGAAGGCGACCCTGTCGGCCGACGGCAAGAGCTGGGACGCCTTCCCCGGCGCCTTCACCTCGGGCGCGGGCGGCGGCACCAGCAAGACGGTGCCGCAGCCGTACTACCAGAAGAACGTCGTCCCGAAGGCGCTGGCCACGGCCAACAACGCCGCCGGCAACCGCGTCGTCCCGGACATCGCGGCCATCGCCGACCCGAACACCGGCTTCCTGGTCGGCCAGACCCAGACCTTCCCGGACGGCTCGGAGAAGTACAGCGAGTACCGCATCGGCGGCACCTCGCTGGCCGCTCCGGTCATCGCGGCGGTCCAGGCCCTGGCCCAGGAGGCGCGCGGCGGCAAGGCGCTCGGCTTCGCCAACCCGTCGATCTACGCCAAGTACGGCAAGGCGGGCGTCTACCACGACGTCACGGACAACCCGACCGGCTCCGGCCTGGCGGTCGTCCGCGTGGACTTCGCCAACGGCCTCAACGCCAAGGACGGCCTGCTGACCTCGGTCCGCAGCCTCGGCAAGGACAGCTCGCTGTCGGCCGTGAAGGGCTACGACGACGTCACGGGCGTGGGCTCCCCGGCGGGCGGCTACGTGTCGTCTTTCGCGCCGAAGAAGCACTGACGCGCTGACGCGCTGACGCTCCGCTGAGCGACAGGGGGCGTGGGGTCCTGGCGACCCCACGCCCCTTCGCGCGTCAGGGGGACTTGAGCGCGCTGACGAAGGGAGACCAGGCGGCGGCAGAGACGAGGAGCGCGGGGCCATGGGGGGCCTTGGAGTCACGTACGGGGACGAGGCCGGGGATGTTGTCGGCTACTTCGACGCAGTTGCCGCCGCTCTCGTTGCTGTGGCTGCTCTTGCACCAGTGAGCATCACTCAAGTCGATCCGTTTGCTTGCCATTTCGATAGTCCTTCGCTGCGGCCTTGATCATGGCGAGGGATGCGTCTGGTGACAGCGCGACAGCCCTGAGCCGATCGTATGCCTTGCGGTACTCCTTCACGAGCGCTGGATCATCGACGGTGTCACCGCTGTAGGAGGCCTCCAGATAGATCAGCGGCGGGGCCTCGGCGAAAGTCATACTCATGATGGACGCTGCCATCAACGGGTGCGCGCCCCGCGTCCGCGGAACGATTTGCGGAGTGATTCGACGCCGGTCCGCGAGTCGGGCGATCCGCTCCAGTTGCTCCGCCATACCGTCGTCCGCCAGGAGCGGTTCGGTGAGCAGCGACTCATGCAGGATCACCCAGTATTCGGGCCGGCAGCGGTCCGCCTCGAAGAGCCCGGCCCGCGCCATTCGGCCGTCGACCTTCTCCTGGACCTCAGCGTCCGAGGACAGCGGAAGCCCGGCGAGAATGACGGCCCGTGCGTACTCCGGAGTCTGAAGAAGCCCCGGAAGCAGCGTGGGGCTCCACTCCTCGATGGCCAAAGCGTGTTTCTCCGCCTCCAGCACCTTCTCGAAGTACGCGGCATGCCCGGCCCGCCTCGCCCTGCGCACATCCTCACAGCACCGCTCGAAGAAGCCGTCCGTCCCCAGCACCCGGTCCGCGTGCCGGGCAAGGTCGAGTGGCATCCTCCGCTCACCGCGTTCGATGTCGCTGAGGTACGTCTTCCCGTAGAAGCTGCCCTCCAGGAACGTCTCCAGCGACAGCCCCGCCGCCTCCCTCTTCCACCGCAACTCCTTGCCGTAGAAGGTCGGAACGCTCATCGAGCCGTCGATGTCCTTGCCCCGTGCCACTGTTCACCGTCCTCCGCTGCCCCGGTCGCGAACGCGAAACCCCTTTCACCGTAGCGAGCCGGGCGACAGCCTGTGAGGGATTCGTCACACACCGCACAGAAGGCTGTCTCCCCGATGCCAGACCGCTCCCCCACCACCTACGACGTCACTCTCTGCGTAGAGGACCTCCGGTCCGCGCTCGCCCTGCACGGGATCACCCTGCCGTCCCTCCGGGTGGACCTCGCGGGGTTCGCCGGGACGTACGCGCCGCCCGCCGGGCTCGTGACGCTCGGGAACTGCAACGTGACCACCGCGCGCGCCCTGGCCGCCGTACTGCGGAAGGCGGGGACCGAGTGCTGACGCTGCTGGAGTTCCGGCTGTCCGCGACGCCCGGGGCCGCACCGGACCTGCGCCACCGGCTCCGCGACCACGGCTTCGACGTGCGGCTGTGCGCGACGGAGCTGCTGACCAATGTCATCGCCCACGTCGGCGAGGGCACTGCGGTGACCGTGCGGGTCGTCGCTACCGCCTCGCGGCACGGGCGGACCCGGGTGGAGGTGACCGACCCCGATCCGCGCGCGCTGCCCGTCCTGCTGTCCGTCACCGGGGAGCAGGAGTCGGGCCGGGGGCTCGCGCTGGTCGACGCCCTCGCCGAGCGGTGGGGCGTGACACAGCGGGCGGACGGCAAGACGGTGTGGTGCGAGCTGAGAAGCTGAGGTGAGCGGCCCGGAGCCGCACCCCGTGGGGTGGGTTCCGGGCCGCTCGGCGGCCGGGCGGCGGTGGGGGCGGTCACCCGGCCTGGTCGCGGCGCGGTTCAGCAGGCGCCGAGGTCCTGCCAGACGCCCCACTCACCGGTGGTGCCGGGCTCCTCGCCCGTCGTCCACCACTTGGCCTTCCAGGTGTGCGACTTGTACGAGACCTGCTGACCGCCGGTGTAGACCTTGTCCTTGGCCCACGGCGCGGCGGTGCACTGGCTGCCGGTGCCGCCGGTGACGGTCAGGGAGTACGACGCCGCGTGGCTGCCGGAGGCGCCCGCACCGGTCACGGTGACCGTGTAGGTGCCCGAGGCCGCGGCCGGGGTGGTGGCCAGGGTGAGCGTGGAGGTGCCGCCCGCGGTGACCGACGCCGGGCTGAGGGAGGCGGTGACACCCGCCGGGGCCCCGCTGACGCTGAGCTTCAGACTCTGGGCGTCGCCCTTGGTCACGGCCGTCTTCACGGTGGCCGTGGCGGACTGGCCGGCCGTCACGGTCCCGGAGGCCGGGGTGAGCGCCACCGAGAAGTCGTTGGACGGCGTGGGGGTGCCGCCCCCGGTGAACGGCGCGAAGATGTGGCTGAAGTCCCAGGTGTTCTGCGCGATGCCCGAGCAGTTGTCCGCGGCGGCACCGCCCGGGCAGCCGCCGTTGTCCCGCTGGAGCGCCCAGAAGGACAGGGTGTTGATGCCCTTGGAGACGGCCCAGTCGTACACGGTCCGGGCGTTGGCCAGGCTGAAGGTCTCCGCCGGGCCGAAGTCGTCGACGCCGGGCATCTCGGTGACGCCGACCATGTTCCACAGCTGGGCGGCGGTCTTGCCCGGGTACAGCTCGGCGAGCAGGTCGTACAGGCCCTGGGCGGCGGTCTGGGTGTCCTTCGCCATGTCGTGGGCCTGGTTGTCGTAGTAGTCGAACGTCATGAGGTTCACGACGTCGACCCGGGTGCCGTTGCTCACCGCGTTGCGCAGCAGCGCCTCGCCGGTGTCCCCGAGGCCGTGCGTGGTGGTCGGCAGGGTGTAGGAGATCTCCACCTTGCGCCCGTTGGCCGCGGCCCAGTCCTCGACCAGCTTGATGGCCTTGTTGCGGCGGTCGATGCCGGCGGTGTTGTCGAGCGAGTCGACCTCGACGTCCATGTCGAGCCGCGAGATGTCGTAGGTGGTGATGACCTTCTCGTACGCGGCGGCGATCTGCTGGACGTCGGTGCAGCTGTCGGCGATCTCGGTGCCGGTGGTGTCGGCCGTGTAGCCACCGAACGAGGGGATGACGTCACCGCCGTTGCCCTGGATCGTCTTGATGTCGGCGCCGAAGGTCGACGCGGCGACCGGCATGCCGGTGTCGCCGTTCCAGTACGGCGTGCAGGAGCCCTTGGACGCGGTCTGCAGGAACGCCATCGTCAGGTGCTTGGCACCCGACTGGGCGGACAGGGCGGCGGGGCTCTCGCCGGTCCATGCCTCGAAGTAGGGGGCGAAGACGTGGTTCGGCAGGGGTGTCGCGGCCTGAGCGGTGCCGGTTCCCGTGAGGGCGAGGCCCACCGCGGCCGCCGTGGTGGCGGCTGCGGTGAGGGCCGCGCGGATGGAACGCACGAGTCTCATGTCAGTCCCGGTGTGAGGAGGGGTGGCCAAATGTCCTTGCGCGGGGCGGGTGTTGCCGACCAATGGAATAGCGCCCGCCACCGGCGCGGGTCAATGGTCTGGACCAAGAAGGGACTAGACCAATTCAGCGCCGCCGGGTGCCCTGTGCCTGTACAGGGCACCCGGCGGCGCACTGGACCACACCCGGACGTTCCACCAGGTCACCTCGTCGGCGCCGCGCCCGGTGCGCGGGCGACCGGTCCCGTCGGCACCCGTCGCCCCGGCCGGCGCCGCCCCCCCCGGGAACGAGGGCGGCCGGCCCCTCCGGCACCCGTCGCCTCAGCGGTGCAGGGCCCCCGACTCCTCCGGGAGGTGGGCGGTGATCACCCGTCCCGGCACCGGGGCCGCCCGGCGCCGGTCGACCGCGTGGGCCACGCTCGCCACACCCAGGCCCAGGACCGCCAGGGCCGCGCCCGCGAGAGCCGGGGACGTCGTGCCGAAGCCCGCCGCGAGGGTCAGTCCGCCGATCCAGGCGCCACCGGCGTTGGCCAGGTTGAAGGCCGCCTGATTGGCCGAGGAGGCGAGGGAGGGGGCCGCCGCGGCCTTCTCCATCACCATCAGCTGGAGCGGCGAGCCGGTGACGAACGCCGCCATGCCGAGGAGGGTCACCGCCAGCGAGGCGCCCCACTCCGCACGCATCAGCAGCGGGAACAGCACGAGCACCACCGCCAGGGCGGCCAGGCCGCCGAAGAGGGTGCCGCGCAGGGAGCGGTCCGCGAGGCGGCCGCCCAGCAGGTTCCCGGCGGTGGCGCCCACGCCGAAGAGGGCGAGGAGCAGGGTCACGTCGGCCTGGGCGAAGCCCGCCGTGTCCGTGAGCATCGGCGTGACGTAGCTGTACGCGGCGAAGAGCGCGCCGAAGCCGGCCACCGTGGTGCCGAGGGCCAGCCAGACCGGCAGGGACGTCAGGGCGGCCAGTTCACCGCGCAGGCCCGTCGCCGACGCCGCGTGCCCCCGGTCCCGCGGGATGAGCAGGGCGAGCGAGGCGATCGCGGCCAGGCCGATCGCGCTCACGGCGAGGAACGTGGCCCGCCAGCCGAAGTGCTGCCCCATGAGCGTGGCGGCGGGCACGCCGGCGACGTTGGCGACGGTCAGGCCGAGGAACATCAGGGACACCGAGCGGGCCTTGCGCTGCGGCGGGACCATCGACGTGGCCACGACCGCGCCCACGCCGAAGAAGGCGCCGTGCGGCAGGCCGCTGAGGAAGCGGGCGGCCAGCAGGGAGCCGTTGCCGGGGGCGAACGCGGAGAGCGCGTTGCCCACCACGAACAGGGCCATGAGGGCCATCAGGACCGTGCGGCGGGACATGCGCGCGGTCACGGCGGCCAGCAGCGGGGCGCCGATGACGACGCCCAGCGCGTACGCCGAGACCAGATGCCCGGCGCTGGGGATGGATATGTGCAGGTCGTCCGCGACGTCGGGCAGCAGGCCCATCATCACGAACTCGGTGGTACCGATGCCGAAGGCGCCCACGGCTAGGGCGAGCAGGGCCAGGGGCATGAAGGACCTTTCAGAGCGGAGTGCCGTACGGGTTCGAGTCTCGCAGTAAGTTCCCGTACGGAACAAATGCTCGCGGGTCCGGTATTCCAGCAGGTTACGAGCCCGTGTCGAGCTTCACACTGGCCGCCACCGGGAGGTGGTCGCTGCCCGTGCGCGGCAGCGTCCAGGACTTCTCCGGCTCGACGCCCTTGACCATGATCTGGTCGATCCGCGCCATCGGGAACGACGCCGGCCAGCTGAAGCCGAAGCCGCTGCCCGCCGCGCCCTGCGTGGAGCGCAGCTGCGAGGTGACGGCGTTGAGCGAGCGGTCGTTCATCGTGCCGTTGAGGTCGCCGAGCAGGACGACACGCCCCAGGGACTCGTCGGCGATCGCCTCGCCGAGCGCGTCGGCGCTCTTGTCCCGCTGCCGGGCGGTGAACCCGGCCTGCATCTTCACCCGCACCGAGGGCATGTGCGCGACGTAGACCGCGACCGGGCCCCGCGGGGTCGTCACGGTGGCGCGCATCGCCCGCTTCCAGCCCAGCTTGATGTCCACGGCGCGCACGTCGGTCATCGGGTACTTGCTCCACAGACCGACCGTGCCGACCACCGCGTGGTACTTGTACGTCGGTCCGAGCGCCTTCTCGTAGACGGGGACGGAGGAGGCTGGCAGCTCCTCCAGTGCCAGCACGTCGGCCCCCGAACCGGCCACGTCCGTGGCGGTCCCGGCCGGGTCCGGGTTGTCGGCGTTGACGTTGTGGGTGGCCACCATGAGGTCGCCGCCGCTGCCCGACTTGTCGGTCAGCAGCCCGCCGAAGAGGTTCAGCCACACGATCGCCGGGAGCAGCACGGCGATCAGCGCGGTCGCCGACTTCCGGACCAGGCCGAGGACCAGCAGCACCGGGATGGCCAGTCCCAGCCAGGGCAGAAACGTCTCGGTGAGACTACCGAGGTTGCCCACCCGGTTCGGGATGTGGGAGTGGACCAGCATCACCAGGGCGAGCAGCAGGGCCAGCACGGTCAGGACGAGGCCGCGGCGCCAGATGCGCGGGTCGCCCCGCCAGCCGGCGGACACGCGGTGCGCGAGACGCCGGAGCCGGGACCCCGGTCGCTCGGGCCCCGAGCCGTCGTCCGCCGTCTCCGTCGTGTACGCCTGCTGCGCCATACCGTCTGCCTCACTGCCTGCCGTGCACACCGTTCGTCCCCCGTTCACTTCCGACCCTAGGGGATGATCGGCTCCGTTCCCGCCGTCCCATGACGGCCGTACGGAAGACCAGGACGAGCGGGGCGGGGCGGGAAGTTCCGCTTACCCCCGGGACGGACGGTGTCTGTGACGAAACGCGCACATTAGTGCTGCGCAGCCGTGGAGCTGACGGGCCGTAGACCGGCCAGGACGGTGTCGACGATGTCCTCGGCCAGCCCCTCGGGGAGGTCCGCGTCGGGGCGCAGCAGGGAGCGGACGAGGACCGGACCGACGAACAGGTCGTTGGCCAGTTCCAGGTCGACGTCGGGCCGGAGTTCGCCGTTCAGCCGGCCGCGGCGCAGCACGTCGAGGACGAGGACGCGCCGGGGCACTATGACGTTCTCGTGGTACGTGCTCCAGATCCTGGGGTTGGTCTTCATCTGGGCGTACACGTTGTGCAGGAGCGCCGAGGAACGGCTGGCCAGTCCGCGCCGGCGCAGGTTCTCCAGCAGCACGACGAGGTCGTCGCGCATGGAGGTGCCCGGGAGTTCGGGCTCGGGCGGCTCGGCCGCGCGGACCACCTCGACGAACAGTTCCTCCTTGCCGCTCCAGCGGCGGTAGATGGTGGCCTTGCCGACGCCGACGGTGCGGGCGATGCGCTCGATGGACAGCTCGGCGAGGGGCACGCCCTCCTCCAGGAGCTTCATCACGCCCTCCAGGATGGCGCGTTCCACGGCTTCGCTGCGCGGTCGTCCCCGCGCGGGTGTGTCCGGCCGCGGTCGGCTGTCGGCAAGGCTCACGTCGTTCCGTCCTCTCGCTGTCCTGCGGGGATTGTCCCGCAGTCCCCGCACCCCCTCCCTGCCCCCGGAACCGCTCCGGGGGCCCCGTGCCCGGCGGCTCACTCCCCCGCGGCGACCAACTCCGGTTCCCGCTCGCCGCCCTGGCCGGCGGGCGGCCTGCCCGGCAGGAACAGCACGGTGACCAGAGCGCCGACCAGCGCGACGCCCGTACCGCACAGGGCGGTGACGTGCATGGCGTGCAGGAAGGCGTCGTCGGCGGGGGTGATCAGGGCCTTGCCCTGCGGGCCGAGCTTCTCGGCGACGCCGAGCGTGGCCTCGATGGACTCGGCCGCGGTGTCCCGCAGGCCGGGCGGCAGCATGCCGAGCCTGCCCTCGATGCCGTTGCGGTAGGAGGCGGCGAGGACCGAGCCGAGGACGGCGATGCCGAGGGCGCCGCCGACCTGCCGGAAGGTGTTG
This sequence comes from Streptomyces sp. SID486, assembly GCF_009865385.1. Lineage (GTDB taxonomy): Bacteria > Actinomycetota > Actinomycetes > Streptomycetales > Streptomycetaceae > Streptomyces. The sequence continues at coordinate 52,525 of NZ_WWJT01000547.1, forward strand.
CTGAGCGCGGACGCGGAGCCCGCCTTCTCGCGCGGCAGCGCCTGCATGATCACGACGGAGGTCGGCGTCATGATGTGCGCCATGCCGGTGCCCATGAGGAAGAAGACGACTTCCAGCAGCCAGATCGGCGTGTCGGCCTCGAAGGTGGCGAAGGCGGCCAGCGTGGCGGCGATCAGCAGCAGGCCGGCGGTGGTGGTGGCCCGGTTGCCGAACCGGTCGACCAGCAGCCGGGCGCGCGGCGCGAAGATCAGCTGGGCGGCGGCCAGCGGCAGCATCAGCACGCCGGACTCCAGCGGCGAGTAGCCGCGCACGCTCTGGGTGTAGAAGACACCGAAGAACGTGACGCCCATCAGCGCGAAGAAGACCAGCGCGATGGCGCTCATGGCGGCCGAGAAGACCTTGTTCCTGAAGTAGCTGACGTCGAGCGACGGGTGGTCGCTGCGCTTCTCGAAGACGACGAAGCCGGCCAGGACGACGAGACCGGCGATGATCGTCCCGAGCACCTTGGCGTCGGTGAAGTCGGCCAGCTCGCCGCCCTTGATGATGCCGTAGACCAGCAGGACGAGGCCGACGACGGACAGCACCACGCCGACGGGGTCGAGGCGGCCGGGCCGCGGGTCGCGGGAGTCGGGCACCAGCCAGGCCATCAGCACGAGCGCGACGACGACGATCGGCACGTTGATGAGGAAGACCGAGCCCCACCAGAAGTGGTCGAGGAGCGCGCCGCCGGTGATCGGGCCGATGGCGATGGCGAGGCCGACGCCGCCGGCCCAGATGCCGATGGCCTTCGGCTGCTCCTCGCGCTCGAAGACGTTCATGAGGACGGCGAGGGTGGCGGGCATCACGAAGGCGGCACCGAGGGCCATCAGCGCGCGGAAGGCGATCAGCTGGCCCGGCGAGCCGGACTCGGCGGCGAGTGCCGAGCCGACGCCGAACACCGCGATCCCGCCGAGCAGCACCTTCTTGCGGCCGAGCCGGTCGCCGACGAGTCCGGCGGTGAACAGCAGGCCGGCGAAGACGAGGGTGTAGGCGTTGATCGCCCACTCGATCTGGCTCTGGGTGGCGCCGAGGCCGGTGGGCGCCGGGGTCGCGATGGTCTTGATGGCGACGTTCAGGATCGAGTTGTCGAGCACCACGATGAGCAGGCTCAGCATCAGGACACCGAGGATCGCCCACCGGCGCCGGTGGACCGCTTCGGGTATTCGGGAGGCAGGGACGGGACTTGTCATGCGTCCGAGCCTACGATCTTTTCGATACGGTACCGTCTCGTATCTTATTCTTTTTACCAAGGTCTTACGCGGTTCGGTCGCGGTCCCGGCGCCGGGCAGGGCCGGGGGCGGGGATCACAGGGGGCCCTCTGGCCCTGCCCGGCACGAAGTGCCACCATGGAGACGATCCGGGGACGCCGTCAGGGCGCCTCGAGATGACTGAAGGAGCCGTTGCCATGACGCAGCTTTCGGCTGCCCACGACAAGCCTTCCGACGGCAGCAAGGCGCTGTACGGAGGGAAGGGCACCCGTCGCATCACCGTCCGCGACATCACCCTCGCCAAGGAGCGGGGCGAGAAGTGGCCCATGCTCACCGCCTACGACGCGATGACCGCGTCCGTCTTCGACGAGGCCGGGATCCCCGTACTCCTCGTCGGCGACTCGGCGGGCAACTGTCACCTCGGGTACGAGACCACCGTGCCCGTCACCCTCGACGAGATGACCATGCTCTCGGCCGCCGTCGTACGCGGCACCAAGCGCGCCCTGATAGTCGGCGACCTGCCCTTCGGCTCCTACCAGGAAGGCCCGGTGCAGGCGCTGCGCTCGGCGACCCGCCTGGTCAAGGAGGCCGGGGTCGGCGCGGTCAAGCTGGAGGGCGGCGAGCGCTCGCACGAGCAGATCCGGCTGCTGGTGGAGTCCGGCATCCCGGTCATGGCCCACATCGGCCTGACCCCCCAGTCCGTCAACGCGATGGGCTACCGCGTGCAGGGCCGTGGCGAGGAGGCCGCTCAGCAGCTGCTGCGCGACGCCAAGGCCGTGCAGGACGCGGGCGCCTTCGCGGTGGTGCTGGAACTGGTGCCGGCGGAGCTGGCGGCCGAGGTCACGCGCGTGCTGCACATCCCGACCGTCGGCATCGGCGCCGGACCGGAGACGGACGCGCAGGTGCTGGTGTGGACCGACATGCTCGGGCTGACGTCGGGCCGGGTGCCGAAGTTCGTCAAGAAGTACGCCGACCTGCGTGCGGTCATGGGCGGCGCGGCCAGGGAGTTCGCGCAGGACGTCGTCGGCGGGACCTTCCCGCTGGAGGAGCACTCCGTCCACTAGACCACCCCCGGCACCACCCGGCAGCCCCGCTGATCTTCCCCCGTCGGCGGGGCTGCCGCCTTTCCGCCGTCGGGGGCCGCCGCTTCTCCGCCGTCGGGGGCGTGCCGGCGGATGTCGGGGTCCTGTCGGCCGTTTGTCGGTGGGGCCTGGCACTGTCTCCTCCATGACAAGCATCGACGACATCCCCGCCGGCGGACGCTCCGCCGTGACCGTACGGGGGCTGGTCAAGCACTACGGCGAGACCAAGGCGCTGGACGGTGTCGACCTGGACGTACGCGAGGGCACCGTGATGGGTGTGCTCGGTCCGAACGGCGCCGGCAAGACGACCCTCGTGCGCATCCTGTCCACCCTGATCACCCCGGACGCGGGCCGGGCCACCGTCGCCGGCTACGACGTCGTGCGGCAGCCCCGGCAGCTGCGCCGGGTCATCGGACTCACCGGCCAGTACGCGTCGGTGGACGAGAAGCTCCCGGGCTGGGAGAACCTGTACCTGATCGGCCGCCTGCTGGACCTGTCCCGCAAGGACGCCCGGTCCCGCGCCGACGAGCTGCTGGAGCGGTTCTCGCTGACGGAGGCCGCCCGGCGCCCGGCGAGCACCTACTCCGGCGGCATGCGGCGCCGGCTGGACCTGGCCGCCTCCATGATCGGCCGGCCGGCCGTGCTGTACCTGGACGAGCCGACCACCGGCCTCGACCCCCGCACCCGCAACGAGGTGTGGGACGAGGTGAAGGCCATGGTCGGCGACGGTGTCACCGTGCTGCTCACCACCCAGTACATGGAGGAGGCCGAGCAGCTCGCCTCCGAGCTGACCGTGGTGGACCGCGGCAAGGTCATCGCCCGCGGCGGCATCGAGGAGCTGAAGGCCCGCGTCGGAGGGCGCACCCTGCGGGTGCGGCCGGTCGACCCGCTGGAGCTGCGCCCGCTCGCCGGGATGCTGGACGAGCTGGGCATCACCGGGCTCGCGGCCACCACCGTGGACGCCGAGGCCGGGGCCCTGCTGGTGCCGATCCTGAGCGACGAGCAGCTGACCGCCGTGGTCGGCGCGGTCACCGCGCGCGGTATCACGATCTCCTCCATCACCACCGAACTGCCCAGCCTGGACGAGGTGTTCCTGTCCCTCACCGGCCACCGTGCCAGTGCCCCGCAGGACGCCGTGCCCGCCGACGACCGCCAGGAGGTCGCCGTATGAGTTCCGCCACCCTGTCCCCGTCCGCGGGGAAGGCCGACACGCCGATCCCGCTCCGGGCCCACCTGCGGCACACCGGCGCGCTGATCCGCCGCAACCTGCTGTGGATCCGGCAGGACCCGGAGTCGATGTTCGACGCCGTCCTGTTCCCGGTCGTCTTCACCCTGCTGTTCGTGTACGTGTTCGGCGGCTCCATCGGGCAGTCGCTGGGCGGCGGCCAGGACCGGTACGTCCAGTACGTGATCCCCGGCCTGCTCGCCATGATGGGCATGAACATGGCCCAGGGCGTGGGCACCGGGTTCAACATGGACTTCAACTCCGGTGTGATGGACCGCTTCCGCTCGCTGCCCATCGGGCGCGGCTCCGTGCTCTTCGCGAAGATCTCGGTGGAACTGCTGCGGATGCTGTTCGCGACCGTCGTGCTGCTGGTGGTCGCCCTGCTCGTCGGCTACGACGTGCACAGCTGGAGCGGTCTGCTGGCCTCCGTGGCGCTGTCCGCGGTGTTCGGCTCGGCGCTGATGTGGGTGTTCCTGACCCTCGGCGTCATCATGAAGAGCGCCCAGTCGGTGCAGGCGATGGGCTTCCTGGTGCTGATGCCGCTGCAGTTCGGCTCCTCGATCTTCGCGCCGACCGCGTCGATGCCGGGCTGGCTCCAGGCGTTCACCGACTACAACCCGCTCTCCGCGCTGGCCGACGCCGCCCGCGGACTGATGGAGGGCCACACGGTCGGCCGCCCGCTGTGGGTGACGCTGATCTGGTCGGTGGCGCTCACCGCGGTCATGGCGCCGGTCGCGGTCCACAAGTTCCGCACGAAGAGCTGACGCACACGTCACACCAGGGCGGTGGCCTCCGCGAGGGAGAGGCCGCCGCCCTCGGCGTATGCGGCCTCGTACGCCCGCTCGTCGAGGGCCTGCCGGATCCGGGCCTCGGTCATGTCGTGGCTGCGCCGTTCCACGCCGGAGGCGACATGGCCGGGCGGCAGCAGCGCGTCGGCGGCGGCCAGGCACCGGGCGGCGTCGGCGGCCCGGCCGCCGTCGGCGCGGGCGAGGGTCATCGCGGCGACGGTGAGGCCGACGGAGTGGGCGTGCGGGTTGATGGCCTGGGACAGCGGGTCGGCGGCGAGCTCCAGCGCCCTGCGGACCCGTGACAGGGCCTCCTCGGAGCGCCCGTCCAGGGCGTCCAGCCATGCCTCCTGGCAGAGGATCACGGCGTCGAAGACGATGAAGTGCGCGAGCGTGACCTCCTCGCGCAGCGACCGCAGCTGTTCGCGCGCCTCCGCCGTGCGGTCGGTCAGACCGAGCCAGCCGGCGAGGAAGAGCCTGGCCAGGGGCATCGCCTCGTTGTGGCTGCCGTCCTGGCTGGCGATGACGTCACGCAGCATCCGCTCGCCGCGTCCGGTCTCCCCCGCCTCGATGAGCACGCTGCCCAGGCGCGCGCGGAGCACGGCCACCTGGGCGCGGGCGCCGAGGAGTTCGGCGTGCTCGACGGCCGCCCGGTAGTCCGCCGCGGCCTCGCGGTAGGCGCCCTTGCGTTCGCGGGCCTCGCCACGGGCGGACAGGGCCTCGGTGGTGCCCCAGCTGTCGCCGAGCCGGCGGTAGATCTCCAGCGACTCGTCGGCGTCGCGGGCGGCGTCACCGGCCCAGGCGGTGCGGTTGGCGAGCAGCCCGGCGCGCATCTGGAGCGCCCCGGCCAGCTCCCATTCGAAGCCGGGGGTGTCCCGGCAGGTCCGTACGCAGGCGTCCACGATGGTGCGCAGCCGCTCGGCGTCGCCGGTGAGCAGCACGGCGAAGAACCACAGCAGGCCGGGGAGCCGGCAGGTCTGCGGCATGCCGGGCTCGTAGACCCGGGTGACGGCGTGCAGCTTCGCGCGCGCGGCGGGGGTCTGCCAGCGCTCCATCTCGGTGTCCATGCAGGCGAGATGGGCGAGGTGGACCCCGCGCCGGGCCTCGGCGAGGATCTCGCCGGTGTAGGGGGGCGGGGCGTCGGTGCAGCGCTGCCACACCGGTTCGGCCCGGCGGACCGGCTCGGCGAACGGGTCGGGGCCGAGCGCCATGACCTCCTGGCACCAGGTGCGGGTCTCGACCCGCTGGTCGCGCATCTGCCAGAACCAGAGCAGGGAGAGGATCAGGCAGAGCCCCTCCTGCTCGTCGCGTTCGGCGACGGCGTACCGCAGGGCGGTGCGCAGGTTCTCGTACTCCAGCTGGAACCGGCCGATGGCGGCACGCTGGTCGGGGCCGCGCAGCAACGGGTCGGTGGTGCGGGCGAGTTCGCGGTAGTACGTCAGGTGGGCGCGGTCGGCCTCGGGGCGCCGGCCCGTCTCGTCGAGCCGTTCGGCGGCGTACTCGGCGACGGTCTCCAGCAGCCGGTAGCGCATGCCGCCGCCGTCGGCCGGAGCGGCCACCACCAGGGACTTGTCGACCAGGGAGCCGAGGGCGTCGAGCGCGGACGGCCCGCACACGGCCTCGGCGGCGGCCAGGTCGCAGCCGCCGGCGAAGACCGACAGCCGGGCCAGTACGTCCCGTTCACCGGCGTCCAGCAGGTCCCAGGACCAGTCCACGACGGCTCGGAGGGTCTGCTGGCGGGGCAGCACGGTCCGGCTGCCGGAGGTGAGCAGCCGGAAGCGGTCGTCCAGCCGGTCGGCTATCTGCCGGGGGGAGAGCATACGCAGCCGGGCCGCCGCCAGTTCGATGGCGAGCGGGAGACCGTCCAGGCGGCGGCAGATCTCGGCGCACGCCTCGCGGTCGTCGTCGACCCGGAAGCCGGGCCGGGCCGCGGCACCCCGCTCGGCGAGCAGCCGCAGTGCGACCGGCTCGGGCAGCGGGTCCAGGGGCCGCACCAGCTCACCCGGCACGCCGAGGGGCTCGCGGCTGGTGGCGAGGACGGTCAGCTCGGGGCAGCGGGCCAGCAGGGTCTCGGTGAGCCGGGCGGCGGCGTCGACGACGTGCTCGCAGTTGTCCAGGATGATCAGCATGCGGCGCCGGGCGCAGTGCTCCACGAGCCGTTCGACGGGGTCGCCGAGCCGGTCGGAGACGGCGCGCATGCTGTCGACGCCGGCGCCGTGCAGCACGGTCTCGCGGGCGCCGATCGCGGTGAGCACGGCCTGCGGTACGGCGTCCGGCTCGTCCACGGGGGCCAGCTCGGCGAGCCACACGCCGTCCCGGACGGTGTCCCGTATCGCCTCGGCGGCCTCCTGCGACAGCCGGGTCTTGCCGGCGCCGCCGGGCCCGAGGAGGGTGACCAGCCGGGCGCCCGCGAGGTCGGCGCCGATGGCCCGGATGTCGGCTTCCCGGCCGACGAAGGAGGTGAGCCGGGCGGGCAGGTTGCCGGGGACCGCCGCGGGCCGGGGGCTCGGCGGTTCCTCCTGTAGCAACTCGGTGTGCAGGGCGCGCAGTTCGGGCCCGGGGTCGGAGCCGAGCCGGTCCGCGAGCAGGCGCCGCAGGTCCTCGTAGGCGGCGAGCGCCTGGGCCGGGCGGCCGGTGTCGCGCAGGGCGCGCAGCCGCAGCGCCTGGAGGGGCTCGTCCAGCGGGTGGTCGTCGCACAGGGCGGTCAGTTCGGGCAGCGCCTGCTCGGCCCGGCCGAGGGCGAGGGCGGCGGTGTGCCGGCCGCGCCGGGCGTCGAGGCGGCGGGTGTCCCAGCGGGCGGCCTCGGCGGTGTGGTCGGGCAGGTCGGCGAGGGCGGGCCCGTGCCACAGGGCGAGGGCGTCGTCGAGGAGGGCGGCGGCCTTGGCGGGGTCGCCGTCGGCGAGGGCGCCGAGGCCGTCGCCGGTCAGCCGGTCGAACCGGGTGAGGTCGACGTCGTCGGGCGCGGCGGTGAGCCGGTAGCCGCCGTCGGCGGAGGCGACGGTGTCGGCGCCGAGGGTCCGCCGCAGCCGCCCGACGAGCGCCTGCAGCGCGCCGGTGGCGTCGGCGGGCGGGTCGGCGCCCCACACCTCGTCGACCAGTACGCCCGCCGGCACGGTCCGCCCGGTCCTCAGGGCGAGCACGCTCAGCAGGGCACGCAGCCGTGCCCCGCCGACGGGGACGGCCGTGCCGTCGGGGCGGATTGCCTGGGTGGTGCCGAGCAGCCGGTATCGCACAAGGTCCATTGTCCCTGGCGACGCACGGACACCGCTTCCGGGTTTCGGCCGCGCGCGCACCGGCGGGAACCGGGAACACGACACCGGCGGGAACCGGGTACGCGCCACCGCCCGGCGACGGGCCCCCGACCCCGGACCGGAGGGGGCCACACCGGAGAGGGCCACACCGGAGAGAGCCGCACCGGAGAGAGCCGCACCGGAGACCCGTATCGGCGGCACTCGGCCAGAGGGGCCCGGACCGGAGACCCGGATCAGAGGCGCTCGGACCGGAGGGGCCCGGACGGAGTGGTCCGGACCGGAGGCCCGGATTCAGAGGCACTCGGACCGGAGGGGGCCCGGACGGAAGGGATCGGACGGGGTGTTCTCGGGTGATGTCGTTCTCCGGCCGGGTCGGTGGCGCCGGTCAGGAACCGCCGGCCGACCGCGGGACGTTCCCCCGGGGACCACCTGTACGGTCTTCGCGACACCCCGTCGACCCGAGGAGCCCTTCTCATGACCACCGCCACCACCCGCCACGGCGACCGGCGGGTCAGTCCCGTGTTCGTCGGCATACTGGCCGTGACGGCGGTGACCGGCTGGGCCACCTGGGCCGGGTTCGCCGCGCAGCCGGGCATCGCGGTGTTCCTCTTCGTGACGGCGGCCTGGGTCGTCTCCCTGTGCCTGCACGAGTACGCGCACGCCCGCACCGCCCTGCACGGCGGCGACATCACGGTCGGCGACAAGGGCTACCTCACGCTGAACCCGCTGAAGTACACGCACGCGCTGCTGAGCATCGTGCTGCCGGTGCTGTTCGTGATCATGGGCGGGATCGGTCTGCCCGGTGGCGCGGTGTTCATCGAGCGCAACCGGATCCGGGGCCGCTGGCGGCACAGCCTGATCTCGGCGGCGGGGCCGCTGACGAACGTGCTGTTCGCGGTCGTGTGCACGGCCCCGTTCTGGCTGGGTGCCCTGGACGGCGTGCCCGCGGACTTCCGGTTCGCGCTGGCGTTCCTGGCGCTGCTCCAGGTGACGGCGGCGATCCTGAACTTCCTGCCGGTGCCGGGCCTGGACGGCTACGGCGTGATCGAGCCGTGGCTGTCGTACCGGGTGAAGCGGCAGGTGGAGCCGTTCGCCCCGTTCGGCCTGCTGTTCGTCTTCGCGCTGCTGTGGCTGCCGGCGGTCAACGGCGTGTTCTTCGACGTGGTCGACGCGATCCTGCGCGCGCTGAACGTGGACGACTTCTCGCAGTACTGCGGCCAGGACCTCTACCGCTTCTGGGAGGGCGCCGACGGGTACTGCTCGGTCAGCCCGTGACCGATCCGTTCCGGGTGACCTTGGCGCGCTTCACGTAGTACCAGGTCATGTTGGACGACAGGCCCGCCAGCAGCACCCAGACGATCCCCAGCCAGCTGCCCTGGACGAACGAGACGACCGCCGCGGCGACGGCGAGGACGCAGACGGCGAGGGTGTAGAGGGCGATGCGGGGCATGGGGGCCGGCTCCTTGCGGGGGACACTGCTACGACGGTCCAGTGTCCCCCATCGCCGGGTGCGGCTCACACGTCGGTGACCCGGAGCCCGGCGTGCGCCTTGTACCGGCGGTTGACGGAGATCAGGTTCGCGACCAGGGACTCGACCTGGTGGGCGTTGCGCAGCCGGCCCGCGAAGACGCCGCGCATACCGGGGATGCGCCCGGCCAGCGCCTGCACGGTCTCCACGTCGGCACGCTCCTCGCCGAGCACCATGACGTCGGTGTCGATCTGCTCGATCTGCGGATCCTGGAGCAGGACGGCCGACAGGTGGTGGAAGGCGGCGGCGACCCGGGAGTCCGGCAGCAGGGCGGCGGCCTGCTCGGCGGCGCTGCCCTCCTCCGGCTTGAGGGCGTAGGCGCCCTTCTTGTCGAAGCCGAGCGGGTTGACGCAGTCCACCACGAGCTTGCCGGCCAGGTCCTCGCGCAGGGCCCGCAGGGTGTCGCCGTGGCCGTCCCACGGTACGGCGACGATCACGATGTCGCTGCGGCGCGCGGTCTCGGCGTTGTCGGCGCCCTCGATGCCGTGGCCGAGCTCGTCCGCGGCCGCCCGGGCGCGCTCGGCGGCCCGGGAGCCGATGATCACCTTCTGGCCGGCCCGGGCGAGCCGGTAGGCGAGTCCCTTGCCCTGCGGGCCGGTGCCGCCGAGCACGCCGACGACGTACCCGGAGACGTCGGGCAGGTCCCAGGGGTCCTTGGCGGGGGCCTTCTGTGCGCTGTCGGTAGAGGTCATGGCCCGACTCTACGTCCGTGACGTCCGGGGCACCGGCTCAGGTCAGCCGGTGCACGGGCACGCGGCGGAAGGTGATCGTCTCGTAGGCGCCGAAGTCGCCCGTCTCGTAGAGCAGTCCGAGCGTGTGCGGGTCGACGCGGACGAGGTCGGAGTAGGCGGCGGGCAGCCCGTCGACGGTGAAGACCGGGCGCCAGGTGGTGCCGCCGTCATGGGAGGCGCGGATGGTGAGCAGGGCGCGGGCTGCGGGGTCGGCGGGGGCGGAGAAGAGGAGCACGTCGGGGTCGCGGAGCTGGAGCACGGCGGCCTCGCAGACCGGTGCGGTCAGTCCGGCCTGCGGCCGGAAGGGCTTGACGAGTGTCTTCCCGCCGTCCGCGGAGTGGGCGTCGGCGCGGTTGCCGGGGGACGGCGAGTCGTTGCGGGTGTTCAGGTAGACGCGGCCGTCGGGGAGTTCGGCGGCCGTGGTCTCGTTGACGTTGACGTAGCCGTCGGTGTTCTCGTCCACGTAGCCGAGGTACCAGGTCTCGCCGTGGTCGTCGCTGAGCAGGCAGTGCCCGCTGTTGTACCTGGCCTCGGCACCGGTGTCGGTGCCGGTGGGCGGGACGGTGTGGTTGGCCGGGACGAGGACGCGGCCGGAGGTCAGCTGGAGGGCGTGGCCGGGTGTGGTGGCGTACCAGCGCCAGCCGGGCTTCTTCACCTGGGCGGTGATCTCCTTCGGCGCGGACCAGGTGACGCCGTCGTCGTCGCTGTGCTGCACCCAGACCCGGCGGCCGTCGGCGTCCTTGACCTGGCCGCGCAGGATGGCGGCCTCGGTGGCGGAGGCGGCGGCACGGACGTGGACGAGCAGGATCCGGCCGGTGTCGAGGACGACGGGGGCGGGGTTGCCGGCGAGGTCCGTCCCGTTGCTCGCGGCGACCTGGAGCGGGCCCCAGGTACGGCCGCCGTCGGTGGACCGCTTCTGCACGATGTCGATGTGCCCGTTGTCGGCCGCGGAGGTGACCCGGCCCTCGCAGAAGGCGAGCAGGGTGCCGGACCTCGTGGCGACGACGGCGGGGATGCGGAAGCTGGCGTATCCCTCCTGGCCCGCGCGGAAGGGGACGGTCACGTCGGTCATCGGGCGGCTCCTCACGACCTGGGGCTGGGCCGGGACCATCCCCACTCCGGGCGAATTCGCGGTGAACTCCGTGTCACGAGTGACCGGTTGCGGCAGGATGCGGTCGCATGGACGCCGTACGGGTCGCGTTGCTGCGGGAAGTGCTCGCCGGGACGGAATGGCTGGGTGCCACCCGGAGGTTCGCGGGGGTGCTGCGCGGCTCGGTGGTGGCGCACGGGGGCGGGCTGCTGCTGGTGGGCACGCCGGAGTACGAGCCCTGGCACCTGGCGGCGCATCTGGTGGACGAGGCGGCCTGGTCGGGCATGCCCGAGCTGGCGCCGACGCTGGTCCGGCACGGCGCGCGCCCCGGTGATCCCGCGCATCTGGCGGTCGGGCCGGCCCGGATCGCGGCGGCGCGGCGCGGGGAGACCCTGCTGGTCGTGGCGCCCGGGGAAGCGGCGTCGCTGCTGGAGCGGGTCCACTCGGCGCGGCGGGCCGGGGTGACGGTGCTGGCCCTGGGCGCCGGCGGGGGCGAGCTGGCCGCGATGGCGCACGAGACGCTGGCCGTGCCGGCGGGGGCCGAGCTGGACCTGGACACCGTGCAGCACCTGGTGAGCGCGGCGGCGGGTGAGAACGCGGGGGGCTCCGCGCGGGCCCGGCGGGGGTTCAGGGACCGGCTGTCCCGGCTGGCGGAGGCCCTGACGGCACCGCCGCCCGCGCCCTGGTGACGCCCCGGCTCTGCCGGCCTCCTGAGCAGGGAAAAGAAGTTGCCCGGGCGCACCGGTCGGCCGAGGATGTCCCCTTGTGTTCCGTAGCCTCCTGCCCGATCTCTCCCCCTGGACGGCCTCCGCCGACTTCCGCCGCCTGTGGAAGTCCGGTCTGATCAGCGGCTTCGGCAGTTTCCTGACGTTCGTCGCGCTGCCCGTCCAGCTGAAGGACCTCACCGGCTCGGCGGCGGCCGTCGGCGCGGTCGGTGCCGTGGAGCTGCTGCCGCTCATCGTGTGCGGTCTGTACGGCGGCGCCCTCGCCGACGCCCTGGACAAGCGGGTTCTCATCGTGTGGACGGAGGCCGGGCAGGGCCTGCTCAGCGCGGTCCTGCTGCTGAACGCGCTGCTTCCGCACCCGGCGGTCTGGCCGCTGTACGTGGTCGCGGCCCTGTCCTCCGCCCTGGTCTCCGTGCAGCGGCCCGCTCTCGACTCGCTGTGGCCGCGGCTCGTCGCCCACGACGACATGCCGGCCGCGGCGTCGCTGAACTCGCTGCGCTGGACCGTCGGCGGCGTGGCGGGGCCCGCGGTCGCGGGCGTGGTCGTCGCCTACGCGGGTCTCGGCTGGGCCTATGCCGCCGATGCGCTCACCTTCGTGCTGTCGCTCGCGTACATGGCGCGGATCGCCCCCGCCCCCGCCGCCGCGGAGGCCGCGAAGCCGGATCTGAAGGCCGTCGTGGAGGGTGCCCGGTACGCGTGGAGCCGCAAGGAACTCCTCGGCACCTACGCCGTCGACCTCGCGGCGATGTTCCTGGCCATGCCGCTCGCGGTGCTGCCGTTCCTCGCGGACGACCTGGACGCGGACTGGGCGCTCGGGCTGATGTACGCCGCCCTGCCGGCCGGTGCGCTGCTGGTGAGCCTGACCGGCGGCTGGACGTCGCGGGTGCACCGGCACGGGCTGATGGTGCTGGTGGCGGCGGCCGGCTGGGGCCTGGCGGTGGCGGCGGCCGGTGCCTCGGGGAACGTCTGGCTGGTGCTGCTGTTCCTGACCGTCGGCGGCGGCTTCGACATGGTCAGCGGGATCTTCCGGGCGGCCATGTGGAACCAGACGATCCCGGACGAGCTGCGTGGCCGGCTCGCCGGGATCGAGCTGCTGTCGTACTCGGTGGGGCCGCAGCTCGGTCAGGTCCGGGCCGGTGGCACGGCCGCCTGGGCGGGCGTCCGGGCCTCCGTGTGGTCCGGTGGTCTGGCGTGCGCGGGCGTCATGGGGCTGCTCGCCGTGTGCCTGCCGGGGCTGCTCGGGTACGACGCCCGGACCGACGAGCACGCGGCGCGGATGCGTGAGCGGCGCGCCGCGGTCCGGGTCTGATCAGCCCTCGTCGGTGTCGCCTCCGGCCTGCGCGTCGTGCCAGCGCGGGTCGTTCTCCCACTGGAGGTTGCGCTCGGCGGCGTTCTCCATCGCGTGCCGGGCCTCCTCCGGGGAGGCGTAGGGCCCGAAGCGGTCCTTGCCCGGACAGTCGGGGCCCTCCTCGACCTTCTTGTGCTCCAGGCAGTAGTACCACTCGCCGGGCTTGCCGGCCGTGCGCTTCTTGAACAAGGTCATGGACAGCTCCTCTCGCCACCGACATGTTCCCCCATGTCCGCTGGATAGACTCGCCGGCATGTCTGGCCAGTCGCTGCTCGTACCAGGGGAGCTGTCTCCCATCCGTTCGGTCCCCGGAAACATCCGCCGCCCCGAGTACGTCGGCAAGCCCGCGCCGGCGCCGTACACCGGGCCCGAGGTGCAGAACCCCGAGACCATCGAGGCGATGCGGACCGCCGGCCGTATCGCCGCGCGGGCGATGGCGGAGGCGGCGAAGATCATCGCGCCCGGGGTCACCACGGACCAGCTGGACAAGGTCGCCCACGACTACATGTGCGACCACGGCGCCTACCCGTCCACGCTCGGTTACCGCGGTTTCCCGAAGTCCCTGTGCACCTCGGTCAACGAGGTCATCTGCCACGGCATCCCGGACTCGACGGTCCTGCGGGACGGCGACATCGTCAACCTGGACGTGACGGCGTACATCGGCGGGGTGCACGGCGACAACAACGCCACCTACCTGGTGGGTGAGGTGGACGAGGAGTCGCGGCTGCTGGTGGAGCGCACCCGCGAGTCCCTGAACCGCGCGATCAAGGCCGTGAAGCCCGGCCGGCAGATCAACATCATCGGCCGGGTCATCGAGTCGTACGCCAAGCGCTTCGGGTACGGCGTCGTCCGTGACTTCACCGGGCACGGCATCAGCTCGTCGTTCCACTCCGGGCTGATCGTCCCGCACTACGACAGCCCGCACGCGACGACGGTCATGCGGCCCGGCATGACGTTCACGATCGAGCCGATGCTGACGCTGGGCACGCACGAGTACGACATGTGGGACGACGGCTGGACGGTCGTGACGAAGGACCGCAAGCGGACCGCGCAGTTCGAGCACACGCTGGTCGTGACGGACTCCGGCGCGGAGATCCTCACTCTCCCCTGACCCCCGCGCTGCTCCCCGGCCGCCGTGAGCCCGCTCCCCGACGGGGGCGGGCTCCCCCTTGCCGGGTTTTGCCGACATGTTGTCGGGAAGGTTACCGACACGAGGTCGACAAGAGCATTGACTTAGGTAAGCCTTACCTTAAAGGATGGGTCCATGGACTCCTTCTCGTCCCTCATCCGGACCGCGTCGCACGAGCAGCACACGGAGGCGGAGACGTCGACGTTCATGAGCGACCTGCTCGGCGGGCGGCTCGGCGTGGACGCCTACGCGCGCCACACCGAACAGCTGTGGTTCGTCTACGAGGCCCTGGAGAGCACGGCCGGGCGGCTGGCGCGGGACCCGGTGGCCGGGCCGTTCGTCCGGCCGGAGCTGTTCCGGCTGCCCGCGCTGGAGCGGGACCTGGCGCACCTGCGCGGCCCGGACTGGCGGGACGGCCTGGACGCCCTGCCCGCGACCCGGGCGTACGCGGACCGGGTGCGCGAGTGCGCCGAGCGCTGGCCCGGCGGCTATGTCGCCCACCACTACACCCGCTACCTCGGCGACCTCTCCGGCGGCCAGATCATCCGGGACAAGGCGGAGAGGACCTGGGGGTTCGCCCGGAAGGGCGACGGAGTCCGCTTCTACGTCTTCGAGCAGATCGCCAACCCCGCCGCGTTCAAGCGGGGTTACCGCGAACTGCTGGACGGGATCAGCGCCGACGAACTGGAGCGGCAGCGCATCGTCTTCGAGTGCAAGCGGGCGTTCGCGCTGAACACGGACGTCTTCCGGGCGCTGGGCGAGGAGTTCCCGCTGAGCGCGTGAGCGCCTCAGCGCTCCAGCCGCACCCGTCCGCCGATCTCCACCCAGCCGTGCGGCTGCGGCGCCGTGAGGATCTGGGAGCCCCGGCCCTGGGTGATGTTCAAAGCCCGGCCCAGCCGGTCGGTGAGCAGCAGCGCCGCCGCCCCCGTGGCCTCGTCCTCCTCGATGCCGTCACCGCGCCCCGGGAAGCCGCGGGCCCGTACGCGGCCCGCCGCCTCGTCCTCCCAGGCCCAGGCGTACAGCCACTCCCCGGGCGGCGGCACGGCCAGCGCGTCCACCTCGGCGGCGCTCGCGAACCGCCGCACGGTGCGCGGCGGCGCCCACTCCGCGCGGGCCTCGATCCAGCTGAACTCGCCGTCCTGCCGCGCCCCGACGACCCCCGCGGGGGTGACCAGTTCGGGCACGTCGAGCAGCCAGGCCGTGCCGACGCAGGGGTGGCCGGCGAAGGGCAGGCGCAGGGCGGGGGTGTAGATGTCGATCACTCCGCGCTCGGGGTCGTCCACGAACACGGTCTCGCTGAAGCCGAGTTTGGCCGCCAGCGCCTGCCGGTCGCTCCGCCCGGGCAGCACCGAGCCCTCCCGGACGACCCCCAGCTCGTTGCCGTAGCCACCGTCCGGGCCGCAGAAGACGCGGAGCACGTCGTAGTCAGTCACGGGGGAATTGAAACATCGCCGCTGCGGCGAACGCCTCCCGGCCGCGGGCGCCGCCGGGCCAGGGGCCGCAGCGGTCTTGACCCCGGCCCGCGGGCGCCGCCGGGCCAGGGGCCGCAGCGGTCTTGACCCCGGCTTTGCCGTCCTGTGACATCCGCTTGCGCTTCTCGCGACCGCCCCGTGTCCGTGACCGGTCCGTGAGAGCTGAATCACGGACCGCACGGGCATGAGTGAGGTAAGCCTCATGTAAGTTAGGGCAGCCTCACCACAGACCTGATCCGCTTGGAGCCCGCATGCGAGCCGTCCGACTCACCGTCACCGCCGCCGTCGCCACGGCAGCCCTGACCGCCCTCACGGCCTGCACTGCGAAGAGCGACGCCAAGGACGGTGACGCGATCCACGTCACGGCCGCCGACTCCACGTGCGAGACGTCCGCGAAGACCGTGCCGGCCGGCCATGTGACGCTGAAGATCGAGAACACCGGCTCGAAGGCCACCGAGGTAGAGATCCTCTTCCCGGACGACCGGATCGTCTCCGAGAAGGAGAACATCGGCCCGGGCACCAAGTACACGCTCACCGCCGAGGTGAAGGCCGGCTCGTACGAGATCGCCTGCCGCCCCGGCATGAAGGGCCACGGCGTCCGGCAGAAGCTCACCGTCAGCGGCTCGGGCAAGGCCGCCGAGCGGAACCCGGCGCTGGACCAGGCGGTCGCGAACTACCGCCAGTACGTCCAGGAGCAGGCCGACACCACCGTGCCGCTCGCCGAGACCTTCGCCAAGGCGGTCGAGGACGGCGACCTGGCCGCCGCCAAGAGGGCCTACGCCCCCTCCCGCCTGGGCTGGGAGCGCACCGAGCCGGTCGCCGAGTCGTTCGGTGACATCGACCCCAAGACCGACACGCGCGCCGACGGCCTGGAGAAGGGCCAGAAGTGGACCGGCTGGCACCGGCTGGAGAAGGCCCTCTGGCAGGACAAGAGGATCGGCGCCGAGGAGAAGGCCCTCGCCGGTCAGCTGGTCGGCGACCTCAAGGACTGGCAGAAGCGGGTCGGCACCGCCGAGATCACGCCGACCTCCATGGCCAACGGCGCCAAGGAACTGCTCGACGAGGTCGCCACCGGCAAGGTCACCGGTGAGGAGGACCGCTACTCGCACACCGACCTGGCGGACTTCAAGGGCAACGTCGAGGGTGCGCAGAAGGCGTACGAGCTGCTGAAGCCCGTCGCCGCGAAGAACGACGCGGCGCTGGCCAAGGAGCTGGACAAGCAGTTCGCCGCGCTGGACACGCTGCTCGACAAGTACCGCGAGGACAAGACCTCCTACGACTTCGTCTCCTACGACAAGGTCACCAAGGAGCAGCGCAAGGAGCTGTCGGACGCGGTGAACGCCCTCGCCGAGCCGCTGTCCAAGCTGGCCGCGACGGTCGCGAAGTAACACGACGGAACAGAGGGGCAGGGCGATGACCGAGACCCAGGGGACCGCTCCGTCCCGCCGGGCACTGATCGGCTGGGGCGGGGCCGGGCTCGCGCTCGGCGCCGCCGCCGCCGGTGGCGCGGTGGCGATGGCCAAGGCGGGCGACGACATGGACCCGGCCGCGGCCGAGGGGGGTGGTGCCGTCGAGTTCCACGGCGTCCACCAGGCGGGCATCGCCACGCCCGTGCAGGACCGGCTGCACTTCGCCGCGTTCGACGTGAAGACCGAGGACCGGGCCGAGTTCGTGCAGCTGCTGAAGGACTGGACGGCGGCGGCCCGGCGGATGACCGCCGGGCAGGCGGTCGGCGAGGGCGCGTACGGCGGACTCGCCGAGGCGCCGCCGGACGACACCGGCGAGGCGCTGGGCCTCAAGCCCTCCCGGCTGACCCTCACCATCGGGTTCGGGCCCTCGTTCTTCGAACGGTTCGGCCTGCACGACCGGCGGCCGGCGGCCCTCGCCGACCTGCCGCAGTTCCCCGGCGACAACCTGGACCGCTCCCGCACCGGCGGCGACCTGTGCGTCCAGGCCTGCGCCGACGACCCGCAGGTCGCCGTGCACGCCATCCGCAACCTGGCCCGCATCGGCTTCGGCAAGGTCGCCATCCGCTGGTCCCAGCTCGGCTTCGGCAAGACCTCCTCGACCACCCCGGACGCGCAGACCCCGCGCAACCTGATGGGCTTCAAGGACGGCACCCGCAACATCGCGGGCACCGAGACCGACCGGCTGAAGAAGTTCGTGTGGGTCGGCGACGAGGACGGCGACGCGAGGACGTCCTGGATGACCGGGGGGTCGTACCTGGTCGCCCGGCGCATCCGGATGAACATCGAGACCTGGGACCGCACCTCGCTGCAGGAGCAGGAGGACGTGTTCGGCCGGGACAAGCGCGAGGGCGCCCCGGTCGGCAAGGCCGCGGAGCGCGACGAGCCGTTCCTGAAGGCGATGAAGCCGGACGCGCACGTGCGGCTCGCCCACCCCGACTCCAACGGCGGGATCACCATCCTGCGCCGCGGCTACTCCTTCACGGACGGCACCGACGGCCTCGGCCGCCTGGACGCCGGCCTGTTCTTCCTCGCCTACCAGCGGGACGTGCGCAAGGGCTTCATCCCGCTCCAGCGCCGGCTGTCGGCGCAGGACGCGCTCAACGAGTACATCCAGCACGTGGGTTCGGCGGTCTTCGCGGTGCCCCCGGGCGTCCGGGACCCGGACGACTGGTGGGGCCGCACGCTGTTCTCGAAGGAGGCGTAGCCCGTGTTCTCCAACTACCTGATCGGCCTGCGCGAAGGGCTCGAGGCGTCCCTCGTCGTCTGCATCCTGATCGCCTACCTGGTCAAGACCGGCCGCCGGGACGCCCTGCGGCCGATCTGGACCGGCATCGGCATCGCCGTCGCCATCGCGATGGGCTTCGGCTGCGCCCTGGAGTTCGGCTCCCAGGAGATGACCTTCCAGGCGCAGGAGGCGCTCGGCGGCACCCTGTCCGTCGTCGCCGTGGGCCTGGTGACCTGGATGGTGTTCTGGATGCGGCGCACCGCCCGGCACCTGAAGACGGAGCTGCACGGCAAGCTCGACGCGGCCCTCTCCCTGGGCACCGGCGCGCTGGTCGCCACCGCGTTCCTCGCCGTCGGCCGGGAGGGCCTGGAGACCGCGCTGTTCGTGTGGGCGTCGGTGCACGCCGCCTCCGACGGCACCCCGCGCCCGCTCGTCGGCGTGGCCCTCGGGCTCGCCACGGCCGTCCTGCTCGGCTGGCTGTTCTACCGGGGCGCGCTGAGGATCAACCTGGCGAAGTTCTTCACCTGGACCGGCGGCATGCTGGTCGTGGTCGCGGCGGGCGTGCTCGCCTACGGCTTCCACGACCTGCAGGAGGCCGACTGGATCCCGGGTCTGACCGACCTGGCCTTCGACATCAGCGGCGTCATCCCGCCGGACAGCTGGTACGGCACCCTGCTGAAGGGCGTGTTCAACTTCCAGCCGGATCCGACGGTCGTCCAGATCACGGTGTGGGCGCTGTATCTGGTCCCGGTACTCGCGCTGTTCCTCTCCCCGGTAGGGTTCGCCTCCGGAAAGGGGAAGGTGAAGGAGCCCGATGACCAGGGAACGCAGCCGTCGACGGCTTCGCAGGCGTGACCGGAACGCACTCATAGCGGCCTCGCTGACCGCTTTGTCGCTGGCCGCGAGCGGATGCGTGGTGGTCCACGGGGAGCGCGCGGTGCTGCCCGCCGCCACCCGTGCCGAGGCCGCCGAGGCGGTCACCGCGTTCACGGACGCGTACAACAAGGCCGACAAGGCGTTCGACAGTTCCGTGGACGCGCCCTACGTCACCGGCGCCCTCGCCGACATCGACTCCGCCCGGCTGAAGGCCGGGCACGTCAACAACCCGTCCGGGAACCCGCACCACACCCCGCTGAAGCTGACGGACGTGCACATCGCGATCCCGAAGAAGGCGGGCTGGCCCCGCTGGTTCGTCGCCGACGCCAAGGGCGACAAGGGCGGCGACTACCGCTGGGTGATGGTGTTCACCCGGGGCGACCTCGGCGAGCGGTGGCGGGTGGCCTATCTGACGCTCATGACACCCGGTTCCGTACCGCGGTTCACGACGGACGAGGACGGCTGGGCCGAGGCCGTGCCGGCCGATTCCGTACGACTCGCCGTCCGGCCCGCCGACCTGAGCCGGAAGTACACGGCCTACCTGCGGGACGGCGGCGAGGGCTTCGCGGACAACGGCAACACCAGCGGCCTGCGCGCCCAGCGCCGGAAGGCGGCCGAGCGGCCGGGCCTGGTGCGGCAGTTCATCGACGAGCCGCTCACCCACGGCGACTACGCGCCGCTCGCGCTGCGCACCGAGGACGGCGGGGCGCTGGTGTTCTTCGCCACGCACCACTACGAGAAGCAGACCGCCGCCGCCGGCACCTCGGTCCCCGTCCCGAACAAGGACGTGCAGGCCCTCACCAAGGGTGAGGTGAAGCAGTCCCTGACGCTGGAGTCGATCGCCGACCAGGTGGCTCTGGACCCGGCACCCGGCAGCGGCCCGGTGCAGGTGCTGGCGCGGGTCCAGGGGCTCACGGCCGCCCAGGGCGAGTGAGTGCCGGGGCCGCCCGCCCTCAGTGGCGCGGAGGCCAGGCCGTGCTCTGCTGCCCGGCCTCGGTGCCCACGTGCCGGGCGCAGGCGTCGGTGAGCGCCTCCAGCAGGGTCAGCGGGTCGGGCAGCGGGTGCTCGGGGCCACGCGACCAGCGCACCCGCTGGTCGTCGCCGGGGAGCCGGGCGGGCGGTACGAGGACGTAGGAGCCCCGGCAGTGCCAGCGCAGGCCGGGATGCTCGTCCATCGTCTCCGGGTGGCAGTCCAGCTCGCAGGGCCACCACTCGTCCTCGTCCTCCGGGGTGCCCCGGGTGAGGGTGAAGAACAGCATGCGGCCGTCGTCGCTCTCGGCGACGGGCCCGACCTCGACGCCGGAGCCGAGCAGCCGGTCCAGGGCCTCGCGGCCGGCCTGGAGGGGCACGTCGAGGACGTCGTGCACCATGCCGGTGGCGGTGATGAAGTTGGCCTCGGGCTCGTTCCGGGCCCAGCGCTCGATCTGGGCGCGGTCGGTGGTGGACTGCGTCTGCCAGGCGAACGACACCGGGTGCCGGGCCGGGGTGGGGCAGCCTACGCGGTCGCAGGAGCAGCGGTAGCCCGGCGCGGGGTGCGCGGCGGGGGCGAGCGGCAGGCCCGCCCCGGCGGCGGCGAGCAGCAGGGCCTCACGGCCGCCTTCGTCGGCGGCGTCCTCCTTCGGCCGGCGTCCGCGCAGCCACTGGGAGAGTTTGCCCTGCCGGCCGCTCCGGCCGCCGAACGTCGCGCTCATCTATCCCCTCGGTCTGGTGGTCGGTCTGGTGGCCGGTCTGGTGGCCGCCTCGCCGGTGTGCGGACAGCATGCCTCATCGTCCCATCCTCGTGTGCCCCGGGGGGTCGCGGGACGGTTCAGGCGGAACCGGACGAGACGATCCTCACAGCCACCGGTCCCGGCCCGCGCACCGGTGGGCGGTGGGTCGGCCGGCCGGTCAGCGTGGGGCGATCCCGTGCAGCGCGTACTCGACGAGGGTGTCCGTGTAGTCGTACGTGATCGGCCCGGTCCGCTGCAGCCACCGCTGCGCGAGCGGTGAGACGAACAGCTCCAGCGCGACGCGGGGGTCCACGTCCGTGCGCACGTCCCCGGCGTCCTGGGCGGAGCGCAGCCGTGCGACGTACAGCTGGAGCTGCGGTTCGAGGAGCTTGCTGACGAACTCGCGGCCGACCTGGTCGTTGACCAGCCCTTCCGCGGCCAGGGCCCGCGAGGGCACCTCGAAGCGCGGGTCGAGCAGCTCGTCCACGGTGGCCCGCAGGACCGCCTTGAGGTCGGCGGCCAGGTCTCCGGTGTCCGGGATGGCGTACGGCTCCTGCCCCGCCGCCTGCGCCAGCCGCTCGCCGAGGTCGAGGAACGCCTCCAGCAGCACGTCGGCCTTGGACGACCACCACCGGTAGATGGTCTGCTTGCCGACCCCGGCGCGGGCGGCGATGCCCTCGACGGTGGTCCTCGGGTAGCCGACCTCGCCGACCAGGGCGAGGGCCGCATCGTAGATCGCCCGGCGGGACTTCTCGCTGCGGCGGGTGGCGTCGGGGGCGGGCTTGTCGACCATGGGGTCGAAAGTAACAAGCGGCGGGCGCGGCTACGACACGGAGTCGGCCGGCGGCCAGGCGTCGCCCCAGTCCGCGTCCCGGGCCGCCTTGTACAGGTCGCCGTGGCGTCTGGTGACGGTGATGCGGCGCAGCTGCTCCTCGGCCTCGCACAGGTCGAGGAGTACCTGGCCCTTGCGGATCTGGGGGCGCCGGACCACCCGGGCGGGGGCCGGACCGGCGGGCAGCCGGGTGGCGGCGACGTAGGAGAACTTCTCGTCCTCGTACGCCAGGGAGCCGCCCTTGACCTGGCGGTGCAGGGAGGAGCGGCCGACCCGGGCGGAGAAGTGGCACCAGTCCGTGCCGGGCACGATGGGGCAGGCGGCGCTGTGCGGGCAGGGGGCGGCGATCCGGAACCCGGCCCGGATCAGCCGGTCGCGGGCCTCGATGACGCGGTCGTAGCCGGCCGGGGTGCCGGCCTCGACGATCACGACGGTCCGGGCGGCGCCGGCGGTGGCGTCGACGAGGGCGGCCCGGTCGGCCGCGGAGAGTTCGTTGAGGACGTAGGACACGGTGACGAGGTCGGCCGCGTCCAGGGTGAGGTCCGCCCCGATCCGGGCACGCTGCCAGCGGGCGCCGCGCAGGTCCGGGTTGGCGGCGGCGATCCGCCGGCCGAGGGCGAGGGCGGGCTCCGCCCAGTCCAGCACGGTGACGCCGCGCTCACCGGGCCAGGTGGCCGCGACGGCCCAGGTGGCGGCGCCGGTGCCGCCGCCGACGTCGACGTGGCTGCCGGGCGTCCAGCCGGGGAGGGCTGCGGCGAGCGCCTCCAGCGCCGAGCGGACCGCCTCGAAGGTGGCGGGCATCCGGTAGGCGGCGTACGCGGCGACGTCGGCGCGGTCGCGCAGGATCGGCGCGTGGGTGGGGGTGGCTCCGCGGTAGTTGGCGATGAGCCGGTCCACGGCGGCGGTCAGTTCCGTGGGGGGAAGACCGTCGAGCAGTTCGGCCAGTGCGGCGCGGAGGGGGTCGTTCACCCGGCGATTCTATGGCGCCGCGGGCCGGCGCCGGCGCGCCGGTGGGAGGCCGGTCAGATCACCGCCCGCGCCAGCCTGGTCGCCAGCCGTGCCCGCGGTCCGCTGTCCGGCGGCCGGCGTCTCGGGTGGACCGTGTTGGCCAGCAGGATCAGGAAGGTGTCCGTCGCCGGGTCCAGCACCAGGGACGTGCCGGTGAAGCCGGTGTGGCCGGCCGCGCCGCGGCCGGCCAGCTCGCCCATGAACCACGGCTGGTCCAGGGCGAAGCCCAGTCCGGGCGGGGTGAACAGCAGATCCACGAAGTCGGGGCCGAGGATGCGGGCGGGACCGTACGAGCCGCCGCAGAGCAGGGCGCGGCAGAAGACGGCGAGGTCGGGCGCGGTGGAGAACAGGCCCGCGTGGCCGGCGACCCCGCCGAGCGCCCAGGCGTTCTCGTCGTGGACCACGCCCCGCAGCATGCCCCGGTCGGCCTTGGCCCAGGGGCGCCGCTGGTCCTCGGTGGCCGCGGCACCGGGGCAGGGTCCGAAGCCGGTGGAGGCCATGCCGAGCGGCCGGGTGATGCCGTCCCGCACGAGGACGTCGAGGCCGCGTCCGGTGCAGCGTTCCAGCACGTGCTGGAGCAGGAGCAGGTTCAGGTCGGAGTAGACGTACCGGCCGGGCTCGGTGACGGGTGCCGAGGCCCGCAGCAGGTCCAGCCGGGTGGCGTCGTCGGGGCAGTCGTACAGGGGGAGTTCGGGGCGCAGTCCGGAGGTGTGGGTGAGCAGCTGCCGTACCGTGACGCCGTACACGGCGGCCGCGTGGAACTCGGGCAGGTAGTCGCCGACGCGGGCGTCGATGCCGAGGGTGCCGCGCTCGATCTGCTGCACGGCGGCGACGGACGTGAACAGCTTGGTGAGGGAGGCCAGGTCGAAGGGGGTGGCGACGGTGGCCGGGACCCGGGCGGCGGGCGGCAGTTCCACGCCGGTGCCGGTCCCGGGGTCGTGGGAGGCGTAGCGCACCGCCCAGCCCGCGGCCTCGGCCACGGCGATCACGGGTCCGCGGCCGGCCAGCACGACGACGCCGGCCGCCCAGGGGCGCTCACCGGCGGTGAGGGCGTGCGCCTCGGCGACCAGGTGACCCAGCTCGACGGGGTCGAGCCCGGCCCGCTGCGGTGCGCCGGCACGCAGTCTCGGTGTGCTCAGCTTCCGTCTCCCTCCGACACGGCACGGGTGCTCTGCCGTGCCGTCCAGGGACGGCACATTCCCACGAAGCAGGCGGCCGCGACCAGAGCGCCCGCCAGTTGGACGACGGCCATGGGGACGGCGGTGTGTTCTCCGGCGATCCCGACGAGCGGGGAGGCGACCGCGCCGACGAGGAAGGAGGTGGTCCCGAGCAGCGCGGAGGCGGAGCCGGCGGCGTGCCGGGTGCGCAGCAGGGCGAGGGACTGGGCGTTGGGCAGGGTGATGCCCATCGCGGACATGAGGACGAACAGGGCGGCCGCGACCGGGACGAGGCCGGTCTCGCCGAAGGCACCGCAGGCCATCAGCAGCAGCGCGGTCGCCGCGAGCACGATCACCGCCAGGCCGGTCCCGAGGACCTTGTCCAGGCTGACCCGGCCGACGAGCACCTTGCCGTTGATCTGGCCCGCGATCATCAGGCCGACCGAGTTGAGGCCGAACAGCAGGCTGAAGGTCTGCGGGGAGGCGCCGTAGATCTCCTGGATCACGAACGGGGAGGCGGATATGTAGGCGAAGAGCGCGGCGAAGGCGAAGCCGCCGGCCAGGGTGTAGCCGGTGAAGGGCAGGTCGGCGAGGAGGCCGCGCATCGCGCGCAGGGCCTGGCCGACTCCGCCGCCGTGCCGGTCGGCGGGCGCCAGTGTCTCGGGAAGCCGCCGCCAGACGACGACGGCGAGCAGGGCTCCCACGGCCGTGAGGACCACGAACACGCCCCGCCAGTCGGTCACCCGCAGGATCTGTCCGCCGATCAGCGGGGCCACGATCGGCGCGACCCCGGAGATCAGCATGAGGGTGGAGAAGAAGCGGGCCATGGCCACGCCGTCGTAGAGGTCGCGGACGACGGCGCGGGCGATGACGATGCCGGCCGCTCCGGCGAGGCCCTGGACCAGCCGGAGGGCGACCAGGGTCTCGACGTCGGGCGCGACGGCGCACAGCGCGGTGGCGAGGAGGTAGACGGCGAGGCCGGCCAGGAGCGGGCGGCGGCGGCCCCAGCGGTCGCTCATCGGGCCCACGATCAGCTGCCCGAGCGCCATGCCGGCCAGGCAGGAGGTGAGGGTGAGCTGGACGGTGGCGGCGGGGGCGTCGAGGGCGCGGGTGACCTCCGGCAGGGACGGGAGGTACATGTCCATGGCGAGCGGGGGTGTGGCGGTGAGACCGCCGAGGACCAGAGTGACGAGCATGCCGGTACGGCGGGTGGCGGCGGGGTGCCGGGTGACGGGCGGGTGGTCCGCCTTCGGTGTCGGTGCCGGCGCGTGCTCGGACATGTTTCCCTCCCTCTCGAGCGCTGAGCAGGCACCTATGCTCTCAGCTCGCACAGGCTGCCGGGGAACACCTGCGCGAGACGGGACGGAGGGCCAGAGTAACCGTATGGCGGACATGTGATTCCGCATGACGGACTGCGCGCCTAGGCTGCGGAACCATGACTGACAGGCAATCGAAGATCGCGGTGGTGACCGGCGCCGGTTCCGGCATCGGGCGGGCCGTCGCCGTGGAGCTGCTGCGCCACGGCTGGTCGGTGGCGCTGGCGGGCCGGCGCACCGAGACGCTGGCGGAGACGGCGGCCCTGGCACCGCGGGCCGACTCGCTCGCGGTGCGCACCGACGTGTCCCGGCCGGACGACGTGGACGCGCTGTTCACGGCGACCGTGGCACGGTTCGGCAGGGTGGATCTGCTGTTCAACAACGCCGGTACGTTCGGTCCGGGCGGGGTGCCGGTGGAGGAACTGCCCTACGACGCCTGGCGGCACGTGGTCGACACCAACCTCAACGGGGCGTTCCTGTGCGCCCAGGCCGCCTACCGGCGGATGAAGGAGCAGGACCCGCAGGGTGGCCGGATCATCAACAACGGCTCCGTCTCGGCCCACGCGCCCCGTCCGCACTCGGTCGCCTACACCGCGACCAAGCACGCGCTGACCGGTCTGACCAAATCGCTGTCCCTGGACGGGCGGCCGTACCGCATCGCGGTCGGGCAGCTCGACATCGGCAACGCGGCCACCGACATGACGAGCCGGATGCAGACCGGCGCGCTGCAGGCGAACGGGGAGGTAACCCCGGAACCGGTGATGGACGTGGCCGATGTGGCGCGCACGGTACGGCACATGGCCGAACTGCCGCTGGAGGCGAACGTGCAGTTCGCGACGGTTCTGGCGACGGCGATGCCCTACATCGGACGGGGCTGAGCCGCGCCCCGCCGCGCATACAAGCGGAACTCCGACATCCGCGGTATTGCGACCGGTCGCGGACGTGTGCTCAACTCTCCTCCACGGGAGCTTCACAGTTGGACCACGAGAGTTCCGCGGCCACTCCGAGGGGGGGCGGCGGCGGCCGTTCCACCGCACCGGGGTCGGGGGCGGGCCCGGCGCAGAGCGCGGGCCGGACGCCGGTGGATGGAACGGCCGCCGCCCGCATACCGCCCGGCCCGCTCAACTCCGCACGTCCCGCGATGACTTGGCGCCGCCCCACTCCTGAGCGGACCCCCCCCATCACCGGCCCACGCCTCAACCGGGCACCGCGGTGCCCCGCCAGGCGCCGCGCCGCTCAACCGGGCGCCACGCCCGCCCAGCCGGACACCGCGCTCCTCTGCCGGGCGCCGCGCTCCTCAGCCGGGCGGCTCGTCTCCTCCGAGGCCGTGTCCGGCGCCTACTCCGGTGCTGCGGCCGGTGCGTCCCCTGGTGCCGCGTCCGGTGTCTCCTGCGGTGCCGCGTCCGGTGTCTGCCCTGGTGCCGCGTCCGGTGTCTCCCCTGGTGCCGCGTCCGGTGCCACGGCCGGTGCCTCCCCCGGTGCCGCGTTCGGTGTCTCCCCCGGTGCCCCGGCCGGTGTCTCCTGCGGTGCCGGCCGTGGACCGCGCGCTGCGCCGGCGCAGGGCCCAGACTCCGGCGCCCAGCAGGGCGGCCGCCCCGGCCGCGCCCTCCGCCAGGCGCCAGGACGAACCGCCCCCGGCCGCGGAGCCGGGCGCTCCGGCCGCCGCCGGCCCCGTCTTCCCCCCGGACGCCGGGCCCGTGCCCGGCCTCCTCTCGCTGAGCGGCTCGACCAGTGCCCCCACGGCCCGGGCCGAACGCCCGTGGGTGAAGCCCCAGTCCAGCAGCGCGGCGGTCTGCTCGTAGACGGCGTTGCCGCCTGCGTCGGGGTGCATCACGGTGACCAGGAGGGTGCGGCCGCCGCGGGTGGCCGCGCCGGTGAAGGTGTTGCCGGCGTGGCTGGTGTAACCGTTCTTCACCCCGATGAGGCCGTCGTACGTCTTCAGGCCCCACGCCCCGGTCAGCAGCCGGTCGGTGTTCTGGATCTGGAAGGTCTTGCTGCCGCCCGCCGGGAAGTCGGCGATCCTCGTGCCGCAGTAGCCGCGGAAGTCGGCGTCCCGCAGACCGTGGCGGGCGAAGAGCGTGAGGTCGTACGCCGAGGAGATCTGCCCCTTGTGGTCGAAGCCGTCGGGGCTGACCACCCGGGTGTCCAGGGCCCGCAGATCCTCGGCTTTGGCCTGCATCTCGGCGACGGTCTTCGCGATGCCGCCGTTCAGGTGGGACAGCACGTGCACGGCGTCGTTGCCGGAGCGCAGGAACACGCCCTGCCACAACTGCTCGACGGTGTAGGTGATACCGGGCTTGATGCCGACGAGGCTGGAACCGGCCGGGACGTCGGCGAGGTCGGCGTCGGTGACCCGGTACCGTTCGGCGCGGTCGAACTTGTTCAGGACGGTGTCCGCGAACAGCATCTTCAGGGTCGACGCGGGCGCGAGCGGCCGGTGCGCGCCGAAGGAGGCGAGGACCTCTCCGCTCGCGCAGTCGGCGACCAGCCACGAGCGGGCGGTCAGCTTCGCGGGCAGTCCGGAGGCACCGCGTACCTGGACGCCGACGCGAGCCAGACGTTCGCCGCCGACGACCGTCGTCGCGGCGGCCTCGGTGGCCGTGGACAGGGGGAGGGCGGCGACCGCCAGCCCGAGGGCGGCACGCCGGCTGAGCCGGGAACATTCACGCACCCGGGGACCGTACACCGCGTGGAGCAGGGGTTTCGTGATCGAAGCCACGGACGGCACGGAATTTGCCGCGTTATGAAAATCCGATGCGCCGCCCCCGTGCCGGCCCCCGCGAGCACCGAAGTCGCCGGTGGACCCGCCCCGCCCATCCGCCCGGGCCTCGCCGCACCCGCCCGTGAAGAGGGCCTACGGGAGGGCGGTTCGGGCGCCGCCTCTGCTGCGGCCCGCACGCCCCGGGACGGCCGCCTCTTCGCGGACCGCACGCCCTGGGACGGCCGCCTCTTCGCGGACCGCACGCCCTGGGACAGTCATCTCTTGGCGGACCGCACGCCCCGGGGGCGCCGGAAGCGGGCGGCGCACCGGCGGGGCACGGGGACCGCGGCGCCCGCTCGCCGGTTCACGCCTGCCCGGTCTCGAACCGTGAGATCCGCCCGTCGTCCCCGACGGTGAAGGACCACCTGGTGCGCATCTCGCCCCAGGTGTCGTTGCGGTAGCGGGCCACCAGGGTCCGGCCGCCGTCGGACTCGTTGTCGACGTCCATGTGCCCGCGGGAGGAGAAGATCTCCTGGTCGATCCACTCGGCGAGGTCCCGGTCCGAACCGTCGTCCGCCATGGTCGCATCCGGTGCGAGCAGCGACAGGAAACCCTCGCGGTCATGGGAGTTGACGGCGTTGACGAAGGCCCGGACGGCCGGGTCGCTGAGCTTGGCTGGCTGAATCGTCATGGCGCCAGGCTCACACCGCCGCTCCGGGGCCGCCACCCGAACGGCAGCGAGAACAAGCCGGGCGGGGCCGCCGGTGCGAGGGTTGGGGCCACGGGAGGGACCTGTCCGCCTGTCTGCCGGGAGTCGCCGTGAGCTGTTACGACCGTCGTGATCTGGGCCTGCTGATGCTGCGGCTGAGCACCGGCGGGGTGCTCGCGGCCCATGGCGCGCAGAAGCTGTTCGGCTGGTTCGGCGGGCACGGCCTGGCGGGTACCGGGCAGTTCATGGAGTCCGTCGGGTATGCGCCGGGCCGGGCGAGCGCCACGGCGGCGGGTCTGGCGGAGGCGGGCGGCGGCGTACTGCTGGCGCTGGGTCTGGCCACCCCGGCGGCGGGTGCGGCGGCGGCC
>NZ_WWJT01000548.1 GCF_009865385.1 Streptomyces sp. SID486
CGCCCCGCCCGGCCGGTGACACCGAACGCGATCCAGCCGGCCGAAGAGCCCCCGGCCACGCCCCGCCCGCTCACGGCAACCCGGACGCGGGCCCCACGGACGCGGGCACCACCGTCGCCGCCACCCTGCTCACGGGAATTCGCGGGGAACCCGGCCACAACCCGCCCGATCGCAGGGACCCCGGACGCAGCCACCCCGGACGCAGCCACCCCGGACGCAGGCACCCTGGACGCAGGCACGCTGGTCGCCGGCGCCCCGGACTCGGGGAGACCGGTCGTGCGAGGGGGGCTCAGTCGGTCACGTCCCGCCATGCCTGGGGGATCCGTGACGCGACGTCATGCGCGCCCGCCGGTGCGCCGTCGGCCGCGAACCGGCCTGCCAGCCCGTGCAGGTACGCCGCCGCGCTGCCCGCGTCCACCGCCCCGAGCCCCGACGCCAGCAGGGACCCGGCCAGCCCGGACAGCACGTCCCCGCTGCCCGCCGTGGCCAGCCACGGCGTCCCGGTGGCGTTCACCCGCACCGACCCGCCCCCGGAGCCGGCGACCAGTGTCGTGGACCCCTTCAGCAGCACGGTCGCCCGGTACACCGCCGCCAGCTCCCGTACGGCCGCGAGCCGGGCGTCCTCGACCTCCTCCCGCCGTACGCCGAGCAGCGCGGCGGCCTCACCGGCGTGCGGCGTCATCAGCGTCGGCGCCGTACGCCGCCGTACCGCGTCCCGCTCGGCCAGCCGCAGCCCGTCCGCGTCCAGCAGCACCGGCACGTCCGCGTCCAGCACCTCGGCCACGGCCGCCGCGTCGTCCCCGGCGCCCGGTCCGACCACCCACGCCTGCACCCGTCCGGCCTTGGCGGGTCCGGCGTCGGAGACGAGGGTCTCCGGGAAGCGCGCGAGGACCGCGTCCCCGGCCGGCCCGACGTACCGTACGGCCCCGGCCCCGCCGCGCAGCGCCCCGGACACGGCCAGCACGGCGGCCCCCGGGTACCGCGCCGACCCGGCGGCGATCCCGACGACCCCCCGCCGGTACTTGTCGCTCTCCGCCGCCGGCGCCGGCAGCAGCCGTGCGACGTCGGCGTGTTGCAGGGCCTCCAGCTCGGCGTCGGCGGCCGGCGGTTCCAGCCCGATGTCGACGAGCCGCACCACCCCGGCGTACTCGCGCGCGGGATCCACCAGCAGGCCCGGCTTGTACGTGCCGAAGGTGACGGTCAGGTCGGCCCGCAGCGCGGCACCCCGCACCCGGCCGGTGTCCGCGTCGACCCCGCTGGGCAGGTCCACGGCGACGACGGCGGCGCCGGACCGCTCCACCACACCGGCGAGCCGCTCCGCTTCCGGCCGCAGCCCGCCCGTGCCGCCGATCCCGACGATGCCGTCCACCACCAGGTCGGCTCGCAGGATCGGCTCCTCGGCGGCGTCCGGGGCGACGACCGTGCCGCCCGCCCGCCGCAGGGCCGCGAGCCCGCCGGCGTGGGCCCGGTCGGGAGTCAGCGGCACGGCCGTCACCCCGGCGCCGCGCCGGGCCAGCCGGGCCCCCGCGTACAGGGCGTCCCCGCCGTTGTCCCCGCTGCCGACCAGCAGCACCACCCGGCTGCCGTACACCCGCCC
This sequence comes from Streptomyces sp. SID486, assembly GCF_009865385.1. GTDB lineage: Bacteria > Actinomycetota > Actinomycetes > Streptomycetales > Streptomycetaceae > Streptomyces. The sequence goes on from NZ_WWJT01000548.1 coordinate 1,598, forward strand.
GAGCAGGTCGGCGCAGGCGGCGGCCAGCCCGGCCGCGGCCCGTTGCATCAGCGCGCCCTCCGGCAGCCGTGCCATCAGCGCCCGTTCGGCCGCCCTTACCGTCTCCACGCTGTACGCAGTACGCATGGCTCCGAGTCTGCCCCCGAACCCGCACCGGCCACACCCGGACCGCCCGCCGGTCAGCCCTCGGCGACCACCACGGCCGAGGCGACACCGGCGTCATGGCTGAGCGACACGTGCCAGGCCCGCACGCCCAGCACCGCGGCCCGCGCCGCGACGGTGCCGCTCACCCGCAGCCGCGGCTGGCCGGTGTCCTCCACGTACACCTCGGCGTCGGTCCACTGCAGCCCCGGCGGCGCGCCCAGCGCCTTGGCCAGGGCCTCCTTGGCGGCGAACCGGGCCGCCAGCGAGGCGTATCCGCGCCGCTCCCCGCTGGGCAGCAGCAGTTCCCGCTGCACGAACAGGCGGCCGGCGAGCCCCGGTGTGCGCTCCAGGGACGCACGGAACCGGTCGATCTCGGCGACATCGATGCCCACCCCGATGATGCTCATGCCGAGCACCCTACGACCCGGGACGGCGGGGTTCCGGCGACACCACGTCACCTACGCTTCCGGCATGACCTCGTCGCGCGCCTATCTCTCCGACCTCTTCTCGCTGGACGACCGGACCGCCGTGGTGACCGGGGGGAGTTCCGGCATCGGACGGGCCGTCGCGGGGGCGCTGGCGCGGGCCGGGGCGCGGGTCGTGGTGGTGGCCCGGAAGAAGGAGGGACTGGCCTCGACGGTCGAGGAGCTGACGGCCGACGGCTGCCGGGCGGCCTGGGTGAGCGGTGACTTGAGCACCCGGGACGGAGTGCGCGCGGCGGCCGAGGAGGCCGCGGCCGTCTTCGGGGAGCCCGACATCCTCGTCAACTGCGCCGGGATCAACCTCAGGCCGCCCATGGGCGAGCTGGGCGAGGACGTGTGGGACACCACCATGGCGGTGAACCTGGACGCCCCCTTCCTGCTGGGGCAGCGGTTCGGCCCCGGCATGGCCGAGCGGGGCTTCGGCCGGATCATCCACATCACCTCCCAGCAGGCACACCGCGCCTTCGTGCAGAGCGGTGCCTACGGTGTCTCGAAGGGGGCGCTGGAGTCGCTGGCCCGCTCCCAGGCCGAGGCGTGGTCGCCGTACGGCGTCACCTGCAACACCCTGGTGCCGGGCTTCGTGATGACGCCGCTCAACGCACGGCTGTCGTCCGACCCCGACCGGGTGGCGGCTCTGGCCGCACGGACGATGACCGGCCGCAACGGCGTCGCCGAGGACTTCGCGGGCGCCGCGGTGTTCCTGGCGAGCCGCGCCTCCGGTTACGTCACCGGCCAGTCGATCCACGTGGACGGCGGCTTCTCCGTCCACTGAGGCCACCGGGTCCGCGGACCGGGCGGCCCCGCGATCATGGCCGGTTTCCGCTCCGCTAGTCTGCCCGGCGACCGGTGATCCGCTTTGCGGCGGTCGCCATCGCACACAACGGGAGGAAACTGTCGTGAAGTTGAAGTCTCTGGGCACCGCGCTCACCACCGCGGCCCTGATCGGTACGGCGTTCACCGGCGCCGTCGCCACCGCCGGCACCGCGTCCGCAGCGTCCCTGCCGCACGACTGCAGCAAGGCGATCGTCAACGTCAAGGCCAAGGAGACCGTCAACGTCCGCACCTCGCCGAAGACGTCGGCCACGGCCGTCGGCATCTGGGGCAAGGGCCGCAAGGGCGGCATCTGCAACGACGGCAAGGCGTACAAGGGCGGCTCGTACAAGGCCTGCGGCAAGTCGAGCAACCTCTGGTACTACGGCGGCGACAAGAAGGACGGCTGGGTCCCGAAGACCTGCATCAACTGGTGACCGCCTGACGGGTGACCGAGGGGCGGACGGCGTAAGACCGTTCGCCCCTCGCGCTTGCCGGCGGTGATCCGGCCTACTCCACCGTCACGGACTTCGCCAGGTTGCGGGGCTGGTCCACCTCGTTGCCGCGGGCCGTCGCCAGCTCGCACGCGAAGACCTGGAGCGGCACCGTGGCCACCAGCGGCTGGAGCAGCGTCGGCGTGGCCGGGATGCGGATCAGGTGGTCTGCGTAGGGGACGACCGCCTCGTCCCCCTCCTCGGCGATCACGATCGTGCGCGCGCCCCGGGCCCTGATCTCCTGGATGTTGGACACGATCTTGTCGTGCAGGACAGACCGGCCGCGCGGCGACGGTACGACCACCACCACCGGCAGGTCCTCCTCGATCAGCGCGATCGGACCGTGCTTCAGCTCGCCCGCGGCGAAGCCCTCGGCGTGCATGTACGCCAGTTCCTTGAGCTTGAGGGCGCCCTCCAGGGCCACCGGGTAGCCGACGTGCCGGCCGAGGAAGAGCACCGTGTCCTTCGACGCCAGCGTCCGCGCGAGGGCCCGTACCGGCTCCATGGTCTCCAGGACCCGTTCGACCTCCTCCGAGATCCGGGACAGGTCCTTGATGACGGCCTGGATCTCGTCGCCCCACTTGGTGCCCCGGACCTGGCCCAGGTACAGGGCGACCAGGTAGCAGGCGACCAGCTGGGTGAGGAACGCCTTGGTGGAGGCCACGGCGACCTCGGGGCCGGCGTGCGTGTACAGCACCGCGTCCGACTCGCGGGGGATCGTCGAGCCGTTGGTGTTGCAGATCGCCAGCACCTTGGAGCCCTGCTCGCGGGCGTGGCGCAGCGCCATCAGGGTGTCCATGGTCTCGCCGGACTGGGAGATGGCGATGACCAGGGAGCGGCCGTCCAGGATCGGGTCGCGGTAGCGGAACTCGCTGGCCAGCTCCACCTCGCACGGGATGCGCGTCCAGTGCTCGATGGCGTACTTGGCGATCAGGCCGGCGTGGAAGGCCGTACCGCAGGCGACGATGACGACCTTGTCGACCTCGCGCAGCTCCGAGGGGCTGATCCGCACCTCGTCCAGGGTCAGCGAGCCGGAGGGGTCGATGCGCCCGAGCAGGGTGTCGGCGACCGCCTTGGGCTGCTCGGCGATCTCCTTGAGCATGAAGTAGTCGTAGCCGCCCTTCTCGGCGGCCGAGGCGTCCCAGTCCACGTGGTACGAGTGGACCTCGGCCGGGGTGCCGTCGAAGCCCGTCACCGTGACGCCGTCCCGGCGCAGTTCGACCACCTGGTCCTGGCCCAGTTCGATCGCGGAGCGCGTGTGGGCGATGAACGCGGCGACGTCGGAGGCCAGGAACGCCTCGCCCTCGCCGACGCCCACCACCAGCGGCGAGTTGCGGCGGGCGCCGACCACCACGTCCGGCTCGTCGGCGTGCACCGCGACCAGCGTGAAGGCGCCGTCCAGGCGGCGGCACACCAGCCGCATCGCCTCGCCGAGGTCCCCGCAGGAGGAGAACTCCTCGGCCAGCAGGTGGGCGACCACCTCCGTGTCCGTCTCGGAGTCCAGCCGGTGTCCTCGCTCGGCCAGTTCGGCGCGCAGCACCGCGAAGTTCTCGATGATGCCGTTGTGGACGACCGCGACCCGGCCCGCGTTGTCCAGGTGCGGGTGCGCGTTGCCGTCCGTGGGGGCGCCGTGCGTGGCCCAGCGCGTGTGGCCGATGCCGGTCGAGCCCGTCGGCAGCGGCCGGTCGACGAGCTCCTTCTCCAGGTTGACCAGTTTTCCGGCCTTCTTCGCGGAGGCCAGCCCGCCGTCCGCCGGCACGGCGACACCCGCCGAGTCGTATCCCCGGTACTCCAGCCGTTTCAGTCCGGCCATCACGACATCGAGCGCCGACTGTGATCCTACGTAACCCACAATTCCGCACATGTGGCGCAGCCTACGATCCGGGAGCCGCCGAAAAGGGGCGCCGCGTGCCCGAAACCGGAAATCGCCGCCGGGTCAGCGGAAGCCCGGGCACATGTGCCCCGCGCTGACCGGGAGGCGCTAGAGCACGCTGCCCACGAAGCTCAAGACGATCACCTGGGAGGTCCGAGACCTCGACACCGGTGGGGGCCGGCCGGATACAAATGGGTCGAGACGGGCGAGCGGACTGCTGAGAAGGAAGCGGTCACCTCCAGGTGGGTCGTCGTCCAGCTGAAGTACATCGGCAAGGGCAATCGTGCACACCCTGGCAAATGGGTCGTCTACACCGCCTGCCTGAAGGGGTGATCATGACGGACGATCGTGAGGACGACGCTGAGGACGGATTCCTCGAGGGCACCTATACGACCGACATCGGGCTGACCTGGCTGGCCTCGCACTGGATCGTGCTGGAGCACCACTACAGGGAGTACATCAAATCCCGTCCAGACGGTGGTCCCGTCATGGTCTGGCTGTGGATCGCGGAGATGTCGGTCGATGAGTTCGACCGGTCCAAGGCTGTCCAACTCAGCCAGGACGTGCAGCGACTGCTGTCCTCTGCGCTGGACGACGAGACGATCCGCAAGGTGTGGGTCGCCGCCACCCACGGCGTCTTCGACCCCGAGGAACATGGCATGAGCACCAGCGTCTGGCTGCGGAAGGCCGAAGGGGCTTGGCTGGCCCGGGTGCGGCAGGACGATCCGGCGTTCATGCCGCCGCCGCCCCAGCCCGTGGTGGACGAGACACTCCGCCAGGCCGTTCTCGGGGCGATGCGGCCCGTGGCCGCGTCACTGGACCTCGCAGCGCAGACCCCTGCGCTCGGAAAGCCGGTGACCGGCCTGATCCCCGCACTGGAGCAGGTGGTCGCCCTGGCATGCGCCGACCTCGGCTACCGATTCTTCCTGCGTGCCATGAAGGCGTACAACGTGCCGGTACCGAAGACCAGCTACGACGAATTCGTCGCCCTCGGTGAGCGGTTCGGCTACCCGGAGTGGGTCGTCCACGAAGGACTCAACGACCGGACCGACTGACGCCCGGGCGCAGGGGCGGGCGGGAGATACCGCCCGCCTCCGCGCCATGCCCCGGCCCCCGCCCCC
>NZ_WWJT01000549.1 GCF_009865385.1 Streptomyces sp. SID486
CCGCCGCCAGCGCGGCCGACGCCAGCAGGCTGCGACGCCGCAGACGGCCCCGTGCCGGGTCGTCGGGATCTCTTCTCGTGTTCGTCACCGGATCCTCCGCACCCGCTCGACAGGGCCAACCGGCCCGGACCAGGTGCGCGAAGCTAGCAGCAGCGGCCGGCCTTCCCGGCGTACGTCCGGTGCCCGACGCGCTCGTCCACACCGTCGGTCGACCGACGGGAACTCGGCGCCCTCGGACCGCGACCACGTACTGAATAGGGGCCGCGTCACGGGGTGCGGCCCCGGTCACCACGGTGTCCGCAGGCTTGTCCGACCCGGTGGCCGGATCCGTGCCCGGTGAGCCGGGTCACCCTGGTGTCGCTGAGTCGGGGGGTGGGAGTTCCTACGTACTCTCTGATGACGATCGGATGCCGGGCGCGAGGATGGGCGGGTCATGACTGTCCGAGGATGGTGCCGCGCGACGCGGGCGGGCGTGTTCGCCGCCGTCTGCGTGCTGTTGGCCGCCCTCGGTCACGTGACGATGTCGGGGACGCCAGTGCCCTGGTGGCCCATGGCGGCCGCGGCGGCAGGGACCGGAACGGCCGGATGGCTGCTGGCCGGCCGGGAACGCGGCCGGGCCCCGATCGTCGCGGTCGTGATCACGGCGCAGGGGGTGCTCCACGAGACCTTCGCCCTGGCGCAGGGGTTCACGTCCAGGCCGGCATCCGGTCCCGGCGCCCTGCCGGGTGCTGGTGTCCTGCCAAGTGCTGGTGCTGGTGCTGGTGCCGGTGCCTCCAGAGATATGAGCGTCACGGGCACGGGTTCCATGAGGGCGATGGATCTCGGCTCCATGGGCGGTGGGGACATCGGTTCCATGGGCGGTATCGACACCGGCTCCATGGGCGGTATGCATATGGGTTCCCTGGGCTCCATGGGCGGCATGCGCATGGAGCACACCGCACATGTGGCGCACGGTATGGGTGACATGAGTGGTACCGCCTCGGTCGGCATGCTGGTCGCGCATCTCCTCGCCGCCGCCCTGTGCGGGCTGTGGCTGGCTCACGGTGAGCGGGGGGTGTTCCGCGTCCTGAGGGCGGCGGCGGCCTGGATGCTGGCGCCCCTTCTGCTCCTGCTGGCACTCCCCACGCCGTTCGCCCGTCCGGCCGTCGACAGGAGCCGCGCCGCCGCAGGTCCGGCCCCGGTGCGTCTGCTTCTGGGCTGTTCCCTCACCTTCCGGGGCCCGCCCACCGGTGCCGCTGTCGTCTGAGACAGCTGGATCCACCGGGGCCCACCTCTCCCTTGTCCTGCGGTGCTCCCGCACGCAGTTTCCCCCCAGCAGCCGCTTGTCCTCGGCGCGCTCGCGCGTCGCCGCCGGCAGGCCGCTCCTGACGGGTCCCGGGCATCGCCGTACCCCACCCGTACGGACGCACCCCGAGCGCCGGTGAGCCGTGCCCCCGCGCGGGCGGCCCCGGAAGACCCGAAGGACGACACGCGATGATCTCTGTCCTGACCCCTGCCCGGGCGCAGCGCGCCCACGCGGACGCGACGGCGACCGCCTGGGCCCTCGCCGCCCGCGGCGGCGACCCGGACGCGGCCGACCACTTCGTCCGCGCCCTGCACGGCGACGTCCTGCGCTACGTCGCCTGGCTCAGCGGCGACCCCCAGTCCGCCCACGACCTGACCCAGGACACCTTCGCGCGCGCGTTCGGCAGCCTGCACCGCTACGAAGGACGGGCCTCGGCGCGCACCTGGCTGCTTTCGATCGCCCGGCGCGCGGTCGCGGACAGCCTGCGCCGCGCCGCGGCCCGCCCGCGGATCGCCGACGCCACCGACTGGCAGACGCTGCTGGAGCGCGCCCAGCCCAGCTGCCTGCCCGGCCTCGACGACGGCGTGGCCCTGCTCGCCCTGCTGGACGGCCTGCCCGGAGAACGGAAGGGGGCTTTCGTCCTCACCCAGCTGGCCGGTCTGTCGTACGAGGAGGCGGCGCGCTTGGCCGGGTGTGCCGTGGGCACGGTCCGCTCCCGCGTGTCGCGTGCCCGCGCCACTCTCGAACGGCTTCTCCGGGAGGCCGACGCGTCCGGCACCCCCGCGGCCTGCCCCCGGCGAACTCGGAGCACGACCCGGCCCGAACGGGGGAACAGCGGGCGTACCGCACGTTCCTGACGGAACGCGGCGGCGACGAACGGATCGTCAGGCGGGGAGAACGGCCCGGACGGCGAAGGGAAGTCCCCGAGGCGTCTGCCGCCGGTCAGGCCTCTTCCCCGCTTCTTTCCCGGCCCTGTTGTGAACGGGTCGCATGGGGGACCTCCTCCGGTGCGGCTCGACGTTCACCTGATCTGACGACTCGTTGGTTACGTGCCGACGGGTGGGGCAGAAGACGGGGCGAAAAGAGGTGATGGTTGTGGACGAGAGAATTCGCAGGTTCTTCATTCGCGCCTCCTTGGCGGGCTTGCTCGTCGGTGCCGGTCTGGGCGTCGCCTCGGGAGGTGCCTTCGGCGCACTGGTGGGCGCCGGAATCTGTATGGCCGTGGCTGCCGGCAGTGTCCTGTACTGGGGGGAGCACGGTGGGGCCCGCCGCGGCCGACGAGAGCCGGACGCACGATCGGGCCGCCCGGCGGGCCTGGCCCCCACGGCACGCGGCGGTCCGGTGCCCGGTCAGCGGCCGCGCACGTCGGCACGCAGGCCACACCCCAACTACTGACACCGGTGAGCCAACCGGCGACTACTGACACCGGTGAGCCAACCGGCCGCATGGGCCGATGACCCCTCGATGCCCCCGCCGACGACGTCGGCGGGGGCATCGGCACGCGGGGGAGGGCCGGACCTGGGTCGCCGGGAACTCATGCCACCGGCAGCGGTGGACTCAGGTGCGGGTGTGTCCGTCGCCCTCGTCCTTCCGTTCATCGGCCGACTGAAGACGCACGCGTTCCTGGCTCTGACGGTGAGTTCGCCGCGGACGACATGACGGCCGGTGGCGTCGCCGTCTTCGGGCACTGGGCGGTGTCGGGCGCCGGGTGTCGCAGTGCGGCGTAGGGCGGGGGATGGGGCGCGGACAGCCCACGGACCCCGATGAGGTGGAGGAGTCTGTCGACCAGGGGACTGCCGGCGCGGACGAGGACGGACTTGTTCTGGCTGCTGGCGCGCTGCCGTAGGTCCAGCAGGACACCCAGACCGGCGCAGTCGCAGAAGGTGAGCCCGCTCAGGTCCAGGTCGAGACCGGTGGCCGAGTCGGCGAGCGCTTCGAGCAGGCCCGTCCGGAGCCGGTTGCCGGAGTCGAGGTCGAGCTCGCCGCGAATCTCTACGCGCGTCCGGCTGCCGCCCGGTGTGTACGAGGCGATCGCCAGCCCGGGCGGCAGAGGACGCCTCGCGCCGGTGCGGGTCCCCGGCCGCAGGCCCGGTGTGACGAGGGGCTGGGCGCGGTGGACAGGGTCAAGCATGGCTCACTCCCTCTTCGGGCTGTCGGGGTCCGCCTCATACGTTCCCCCGAAGCGACGATACACGTCAACTAATGCACGAAATGTAGTACGTGTTTTTGGGTGCGCGAACCTGAGGTCGGTAAACTGTCGGGCATGGATGGAGTGCCCGAGCCACACAACGGATGGACCTTCCTCACGAATCACGCCCGCGTCCTCGCCGCGATCGCGGACAACCAGAACGCGCGCATCCGTGACATCGCCGCCCACTGCCGGCTCACCGAGCGAGCCGTGCAGAAGATCATCGTGGACCTGGAGGAGGACGGATACCTCTCCCACACCCGGGAGGGACGCGGCAACACCTACCGGATCGACCCGAGCCGTGTCCTGCGACATCCCGCCGAGGCCGGGCTGGGCCTGACGGTGGCTTCCCTCCTGTCCCTGCTGGCCCAGGACGAGGCCCACCGCTCCGGCCCCGCCGCTGCGGCCGCGCCGGCCGGCCCGGTCGGCGGCTGACCGACACCTGACGTCCCAGGGGCCGCACGGCGACCGGCATCTGGCCTGGGCCCGCGTGGTGTCCGGGCGTCTGGCCTGGGCTCGCGCGGCGACCGGGCATCTGGCCTGGGTCCGCGCGGTGTCCGTGGTGGATTCCGTGGTCAGCACGGAAGCGGTCCGCGTCTCCCCCCGGAGAGGATGTGGCCACAGCGACCGAGGCCGGCGGGACACACCGGCCGGTCGCGCCGCCACGACCCCAGGGATGATCATGACCACCACCGACAGCAGCACGTACGAGGGATTCACGGCTGAGGAACGAGCCACGATGAAGGACCACGCACAGGAGATGCGGAAGGCCACGCGCCGCTCGTCCCGCACGGACAAGGCGGCGCAGGCCGAGCAGGACGTGCTCGAGAAGATCGCCGGGATGGAGGACTCCGACCGGACCATGGCCGAGCGCGTCCACGCCGTCATCACAGCCGGCGTCCCGCAGCTCGCGCCGAAGCTCTGGTACGGCATGCCCGCCTACGCGCTGGACGGCAGGATCGTCTGCTTCTTCCAGAGCGCACAGAAGTTCAAGTCCCGCTACGCCACGCTCGGTTTCAGCGACCAGGCGAACCTGGACGAGGGGCCGATGTGGGCCGCCGGGTTCGCCCTGGCCGAGGTGACGCCCGAGGTGGAGGACCGGATCGCCGCGCTCGTGAAGCAGGCCGTGAGCTGAGACGCCTTCGTGGTCACCGCGGGGCAGCCTGGGTATGGAGTGCGCTGGTGGTCTCCGCGACGCAGTCGGGGTGGGGAGTGTGCTGGCGGTCCCGGCCCGGCAGCGGGGGTGGGGAGTGCGCCTGTGATTTCCGCGGGGCAGCGGGGGTGGGGAGTGCGCCTGTGATTTCCGCGGGGCAGCCTGGGTGGGGAGTGCGCCTCTGGCCTCCGCGCGGTATCCCGGGGTGGGAAGGGGGCGAGCGCAGTCCCACAGGGCTTCACCCCGCGCTCTTCCCCACGGCGGACACCCCGGGCCGCGGCTGTCCGGGAGCCACCGGCGTGACACCGAGGCGGACGAGGGCCGCCGTACCGTCCGCTTCGTGGCCGCCCCCGGCCAGCAGCAGCGTGCGCGCCGACTGGTAGCGGCAGCCTGCCGCGGCGAACGCTTCCCCGGCTGCGAGAAGCCGGGGCAGGTCGCCGTCCAGCAGCGCTTCCGCCCGCTCCAGTTGGGCGGTGGCGACCGGATTGCCGAGGACCACGCTCCGGGCGTCGTCCACCCGGCCCCGCGCGTCCGGGTGCCCGGCGAGGACCGACGCCTCGGCCCGGAGCGCCACGTACCAGTGCAGCCAGACCCAGCAGACCCACTTCCACACCCGGTCCGGCTCCGGCGCCAGTCGCTCCGCGTCGAGGGCGGCCGACTCGGTCACCGGGTCCCCCGAGCGCCGGGCCAGCTCGACGGCCCGTTCGGCATACCTGAGCGTCTCCTGCGCGCTGTTGTCCACCTCTCCCTGGACCGCGCCGTAGGCGTCCGCGGTCACCGCCGCCTCGGCGAGTGCCACGGCCGCCACGGCGACCGGGTCCCCGGTACCGGCCAGCTCCCGCGCTTCCCTGAGCACGGCGCCCACCTCGTCCGCGTCAGGGACCAGGGCGAACGTGCTGGAGAAGCGGTACGCGGCGGTGGCGGCGGCCGCCAGGTCCCGGCCGGCGGCGGTGGTGTGGCCGGCTCGTCGGGCCGCCCGGGCGGCGGCACGGTGGAGTCGGAACATGTCCTCGCCCAGCCTGCGGCACCCGGCGACGGCCGCGGCCTGCCGCAGCGCCGCGGCAGCGGCGGCGTCACCGGCGAGCCCGGCCGCCTGCTCGAACCGCTGCTGCGCCTCACCGAGCAGGTGGTGGCCGAAGGCCAGTTCGGCCAGGGCCGAGGCGAGACGGTAGGCGGACGCCCGCTGCTCCGGCCGGCCGACGGCCCAGGCGAGGGCGGTCCGGAGATCCTCCGCCACCGCGTCGAACCGGGCGCGCGCGTCGGCGCCGGCGGCCGGCTTCCGTCAACGTGGCCGCGTCAGCCAGGCACCACCGCACATGGCGGGACCGGACCTCGGTCAGCTCACCGGCGTCGGCGAGGCGCTCCGTCCCGTACTGGCGGATCGTCTCCAGAGCCTGGTACCTCGTGCCGGACGCGGACTGCGTCACCACGAGCAGGCTCTGTTCGGCGAGCCTGCCGAGTCCGTCGGCGACACCAGCGGGATCCAGCGGGGCGAACCCGGCGATCTCCGCCGCCGCCTTGGCGGTGAACGGCGCGACGAACACGGACACCCGACGCAGCAACGCCCGGTCGCGCGCCTCCAACAGGTCGTGGCTCCAGTCGAGCACCGCCCGCACCGACCGGTGCCTGCCGTCGGCACGAGGGCCGCCGGCCAGGATCCGCAACTGGTCGGACAGTCCGGCCGCGAGGCCGTCGAGGCCGAGCGTGGGCCACCTCGCCGCCGCCAGCTCGATCGCCAGCGCCATGCCGTCGAGACGTTCGCACAGGGCGGCGACCTCATGGTGCACCGCCGGATCCGGCGCCCGGCCGAACGCCGCCGCCCGCTCCACGAACAACGCCACCGCATCCGACTCACCACCGCCCGCCCGCGACAGCGGCGGGACCGGGAAGGCCCACTCGAACGGCACCATCAGCCGGGCCCGGCTCGTCGCGAACACGCGCAGCCGCGGGCAGGCCATCAGCAGCCGCTCGACGAACGGTGCCACCCCGTCCCGCACCTGCTCGCAGTTGTCCAGGACCAGCAGCGCCTCGCGATCGGCCAGCGCGGACATCACCGCCTCGTCGAGGCCGCGACCGGGCTGCTCGCCCACACCCACCGCAGCCGCGACCGCCGCCCCCACCCGTGCCGCGTCGGTGACCGGGACCAGATCGACGAACCACACCCCGTCAGTGAAGTCGCCGGCCACCTCCGCGGCCACCGCCAGCGCCAGCCGCGTCTTGCCAACCCCGCCCGGACCGGCCGCCGTCACCTGCCGGTGTGTGCGCACCGCTTCGGCCAGTTGCCCGCGCTCGCGCGTCCGGCCGACGAATGCCGTCAGGGGCGCCGGGAGGGCGGGGGCCGGCCGCGGTCGGCGGGTGTGGGCGAGTTCGGCCGAACGCCGGGACAACGCCCGCCGATCCGGCAACTCGAGCTTGCGCAGCAGCGACGAGACGTGCGACTCGACGGTGCGGACCGAAATGACCAGCTTCGCTGCGATCTCCGCGTTGCTGAGGTGCTCCCCGAGCAACGCGAGCACCTCGGCCTCGCGGGCCGATATCCCTGGGCTGGACACCGGCCCATTATCCGTGGCGGACTCCGGGGTCGGTACAAAGGTGGAGCGCACCCCGGCGGACGCAGGCCGAGACCAGCGGTCGACGCCGGTCGGCAGAGCGCCGACGACCGCACGACGCGACCGCGACGAGACTCAAGGCCACGGCGGTGACCACACGCGACTGCACGACGCGACCGCGACGAGACTCAAGGCCACGGCGGTGACCA
>NZ_WWJT01000550.1 GCF_009865385.1 Streptomyces sp. SID486
CTACGGATCAGAAGGTTGCAGGTTCGAATCCTGCCGAGTGCACACAGGTGAGAGGCCCCGGATTACTCCGGGGCCTCTTGCGTTTCAGGGGCGTACAGCAGCGAAGTACAGCAACGGGGTCTGGATCAGCCGGTCTCGGTCCCGCCCATGGCGGCGGACAGCTTGCCGAGCGCGGCCCGCACCTCTTCCTCGCTGGCTTCGGCGTAGACCTCCATCGTCATGGCGATCTGCGAGTGCCGCAGGATTCGCTGGGCGACTTTCGGGTGGACTTTCAGGGCGACGAGGAGCGAGCTGCACGTGTGGCGCGTGTTCCGTAGCGGGATCACCCGGAGGCCGGCGCGCCGGGCCCGCAGGGCGAACATGCGGGTGAGGTTCCCCGGCTCGATCGGCGTCCCGTACTTCGTCGTGAAGATCAGCCCGCGAGTGTCCTGCCACAGCTCCCCGGCCGCCTTCCGGTCCCCGGCCTGCTGGGCACGCCGCATCCGGAGCGCCCGCAGGCAGAACTCAGGGAGCGGAAGGAAGTCGTCGGACTCCTCCGTCTTGGTCTCCCGGTGGAGGATCTGGCGGCCCGCACGCTGGATCTGGTGATCCACGTACAGCTCACCGGCCTCGAAATCGATCGACTGCCAGGTCAAGCCCAGGGCCTCACCACGCCGCAGGCCGAGGCAGAGGACCAGGACCCAGGCCGCGAAGAGCGGATCTTCACGGGCGACCGAGTCGGCCAGGAAGCGCCCCGCCTCGACCACGGACCAGGGCTTGATCCGGCGTCGCCGGGGCTTGGGGACCTTGACCAGGGAGGCCACGTTCTTGCTGATCTCCTCCTCGGTCACGGCGTGGGTGAGCGCGGCGCGCAGGGCGTCTCGGGCGGCCTGGACGACCCGCCGGGACGGGTAGGCCTCACAGCACTCCCCGACGGCACAGCACCGCTGACGCGGCTCGGCCCGCTTGGCGTCCTTGCCCTGGGCGCAGCACTGGCAGATGCCGGCCAGCTTGGTCAGCCACTCCCGCACGTCCCGGACGGTCAGCTTGTCGAGCCGCTTCCCGCCGAGGTGCGGGTTGATGTAGAGCCGCACCGAGCCCTCGTACGAGACGTACGAAAGCGGAGCGAGGTTGGGCTTCACGATCGAGTCGAGCCAGTAGGACAGGGACGCCTGAACCGTGCGGTGCCGGGTCTGCACCGGGCCCTTGCTGGCTTCACTGTGGAGCCTGATCCACTTCTCATGGGTCTCCTCGCGGGTCTTGCCGTATACGTACTTGCGCTTGCGGTCGCCGTCCGGCGTCGTGACCCAGGCGTAGGCCGCGAAGCCGTTCTTGCACGGGTAGATGGCCCCCTCGCCGTTGGCCCGCTTTCCGCTCATGCCGCCCACTCCCCGGTCTCGGAGGCGCAGCGGTTCACGTACTCGTCGACCCAGGCGGGGAGGATGCGGCGGTTGCGGCCGATCTTCACGGACCGGATCTCACCGCTCAGGACGAGCGCCTTGGTCTTGGAGAGGCCGAAGCCGAGCATCTCGGCGACTTCGGCCGTGGTGTGCCACTTGCGGGTGATGGTCACCGTGGTCATGCGGTGGGCTCCCCTTCGGTTCCGGGTGCGGGTTCGAGAGATGCGGCAAGCCAGGCTTCGGCGTCGGACAGGCCGGTGCCGGCGAAGACCCAGTGCGCGAGGACGTACGTCGTTTCGGCCTCCGGGCCGTCGGCTGTCGCCACTTGGGCTCGGCGCCATTCGGCGCGGGCGTCGCGGAGGGCTCCGAGGGTGGTGGAGTAGCGGCGGGACTTGGTGGAGAAGTGGCCGCGGAAGCCGAGCATGTGAGCCCAGGCGCGCAGGCGGAGGTGTTCGAGGTCCTTGCGAGCGCCGAGGGTCCAGGCCGTTCGGATGAGGCGCCGGGCGTGCTCGCTGATGTCGAGCTGGGCGAGTTCGGCGGCGAACTTCAGCGGCCGGTCGAGAGCTCCCGTGGCGGTCTCGGCGCCCTTGGTGGCGTACTTGGCGATGTACGCCGCGACGGCCCGCTCGGTCAGTTCCTGGCCGCCGTCGAAGTCGGCCGAGCGGATGGTGCGGGCGTCGAGCTGTCGGCCGAAGGCGAAGGTGTGCGCGCGGCCGTCGATGTCCGAGGCTCCCTGAGGGCACTCAACGGCGACCGGCGGTGACAGACGAGCCGCAGCCGCCAGCAGCGAACCCCCAGGTCACAGCCCCCCGGCCAGACGGGATAGCGCCCAAGGCTGGACGTCAGGCAAGATGGGGCGCTTCTTTCCGCCGGACAGCATCGCTGGCCGGCACGTCCTGGGGGGACCTTCGTGATCATCGCTGTCTCGGACGGGCATGACCCGGCCTACCAGCTCCAGACGAGCTTGCTCACGCTGATCTTTGGCATAGCACTCATCAGCGTCGGGCGGACGCTACGGCGAACCGGACGGCTGCCTGCGTATCTCGACTTCAGACAGCAGGCGTCGGGCTCGCTTGTGCCGCAAGAGGGGAAGAGTGCCGGCGCCATGAAGCTCGGAGCAGCCGCGATAGCCGTGGGTGGATTCTTCCTCTTCGGTACCGCGTGCCTCGTATTCGGCGCGCTGCATGTACTCGGTCCCTGAGGACAGGCCCTGCGAGAGCGCGCGCCAGCCTGGGTGAGTGTCTAACTGCGTGACAACGCCAGCAGACAACGATGTACGGACGCGAACTCCAGTGGACTGTCAGCGCAGGTAGGCGCCACACCAGCCCAAGACCGAACGCTGGCTCAAGTTGCTTCGGGACGAAGAAGTCACCGCGCAATGTCTCGTCACCGCGGTTCCGCCGCCGCAGCCTGCTCTGACAGACGCCGATCGAGCAGCGTGGCTGACGCCGGTGGGGGCAGCGCTACACACGCGCGCCTGATCGGTTAACACACCCGCCATCGTGGCTGACTGTCGTCGGCGGGGGCTCAGACCTGGGGCCGCCGTACGCCAGTGCACGCGATCAGCCTGCTGCCGTCATCGGTGACGACCGAGCAGCTCCACGCTGCGGTCCAAGTTCGTGGTCTCGATGCCCCTACGCCGCGTGAGCCGCGACCGGCGTCCATAGACAAGGGCGAGCGACTCGGCGGACGTAGTCCCGTTCCAGACCACGTAGGAGCCGCCGCAGCGGAGCGCCACCAGAGCGGCTACAGACGCCTCATCGCTACCGACCAGCAGTCGTTCGAGTCGTCCACGCTCCATACCCGGCACCCCCACCCGGATCCTGCTGTACAGCAGCCGGATACAGCAACCACAGCAACCAGCCCCACCCCGTAGCGCCCCCTTGAGGCCAGAACGCAACCTGTATGACCGTCTCCGACCCATCTCTCTAGAGCTACGGATCAGAAGGTTGCAGGTTCGAATCCTGCCGAGTGCACACAGGTTGAAGGCCCCGGAGAGATCCGGGGCCTTCGGCGTTTCCGGGTAGTGCGGCAGCGCAGTACGGCTACGGCACCAGCCGCCGGCGCCGCCCATGGTGACGTGCTGGACCGAGAGGCCGGCACGCCGGATCCGGGCCGGGTGGTGAAGGGCGTGGCCGGCCCCGGAGGAGAGGGCGTTGGGGTGATGTCCGTGCAGTGTCCGACTGATGTCCTGGCTGCGTAACAGCCGACGTCTCCCACTGTTCCGGACGTCGCGAACGCTCATACGATCTTCACATCGATCAAGATCCCGTCCGGGGGGAACATCCGGCGGGCTTCAGTGTGGGGACACCATCATGCGAATCCGCTCCTTCGTGGGCGCCCTCTGCGGCGCCGTCGCTCTGACCGCCCTCGCCCTCCCGGCGGCCCAGGCGGCGGAGAACCCCGTCACGTTCTCGGGCATCGCGATCGACAGCGGCAAGCCGCTGGTCCTGGGCACCAGCACGCCGAAGCAGTTCGTCGTCCACTACGACGTGAACCACACCCACAAGCTCTACGCCTCCGAGGCGTACCTGTACGCGGGCGGCCTGGACACGTGGAGCGGCCAGAGCCGGCCCCTGGCCTCGCCGGTCTGCCAGGACCTGAGCGCCACCGTCACGCGCTGCACCCAGAAGCTGGCCATCGACCCGAAGTCGCTCGTCGGCAGCGGTGTCGCCGGCACCTGGCACGTCTACCTGCAGGCGGTCGACGCCGACGACAACGTGATCGGCAAGGGCGGCCTGTACCCGACCCAGGTCCTGCGCGCCTCCACCATGACCACCACGAACGCCGACCCCGAGCCGGTCGTGAAGGGCAAGACCCTCACCATCACCGGCAAGCTGGCCCACGCGGACTGGGACACCCACGCGTACCTCGGCCGGGCCGGCACGCCGGTGGCCCTGCAGTTCCGCCCCGACGGCGGCTCCTACACCACCGTCAAGACGGTCAGGACCGGCACCGGCGGCGCGCTGAAGACCACGGTCACCGCGAACGCGGGCGGCGCCTGGCGCTGGTACTACGCGGGTGACTCCACGACCGCCGGCGTCGCGGCCGTGGGAGACGCCGTCGCCGTCAAGTGAACCGGGCGGCGGCCCGGGCAGGGCGGCCCTGATCCCGCCGGCCGCGCACGGACGTTCCGGTGAGCGGACCCGCCGGCGGGCTTCGGCGAGGGCCGCCGCCCCGGGCCGCTGTCGGAGCCGCCCTCTACCCTCACGGTGATGGCACAGGTGTGGAAGTGCTCCGGGCTGCGCTGGTCGGCGGACGGTCCGGTGCTGGTGTGGGACGGCGGACGGCGCAGCGCGCTGCCCTGGGGCAAGCGCGTCGCCTTCGCGGTGCCGGAAACCGGTGTGCGTACGTGTACGGGGGCGCGGGGGCATGCCTGCCCGGTGGGCGCGGTGGTGCCGGGGCGGAGCACGGGGGCGCGGTGCGAGGAGTGCGCGCGGCTGGACCGGGCCCACTCGGTGGCCGCCGACACGATCGCGGACGACCCGCGCCCCTACCGGGTGTATCTGGCGTGGTTCGGGCCGGGGATGGTGAAGGTCGGGATCACCGCCCTGGAACGCGGCCCGGCCCGGCTGCTGGAACAGGGCGCCGTCTGCTTCAGCTGGCTCGGCACCGGCCCGCTCATGGCCGCGCGCCGTACCGAGGAACTGCTGCGGGCCGCGCTGGGGGTGCCGGACCGGGTGCCGTACGCCGAGAAGCGGTCGGTGCGGTCGGCGCTGCCGGGGACGGCGGCGGAGCGTGCCACCGAGGTGCGGGAGCTGCACGCGCGGGCCGTCGCGCTCCCCGGCTGGCCGGAGTCGCTGCGCCCCGAGCCGTGCCAGGTCACCGACTGCGTACGGCCGTTCGGGCTGGCGGGCTCCCCGGCGGCGGCCGGCGAGGTGGTGGAGCTGGTGCCGGGCGGTGCCGTGCGCGGTGAACTGGCCGCGGCCGCCGGCCCCGACCTCCATCTCGCGGTCGGCGGACGCGGGGTCGTCGTCCTGGACACCCGCCTGATGACCGGCTGGGAGCTGGTCGCGCCGGAGCCGGCGGAGGCCGGATGCACGTTCCCTGTAAGGGAGTTCAGAAGAGCTCCGGACGGGCTGTTCTGAGCCGACGGGCCCGTCGCGCTGAGGCCGGGTGTTTCTCAGACAAATCACAGACTCCGAAAAGTGTCTTCTCAGAGGGCCCCGACAGGGTGTCCCGCATGACCACGACATCGCCCCGGGGGCGCACCGAACTGCTGAGGCCGGACGGGAGCCCCGTCCGGGTGCTCGTGGTGGACGACGAGCTGTCGATCACCGAACTGCTGAGCATGGCCCTCCGGTACGAGGGCTGGCAGATCAGGAGTGCGGGGGACGGCCAGGGGGCCGTCCGGACGGCCCGTGAGTTCCGGCCCGACGCCGTCGTGCTCGACATGATGCTGCCGGACATGGACGGCCTGTCCGTCCTGGGCCGGCTGCGGCGCGACCTGCCCCACGTGCCCGTCCTCTTCCTCACCGCCAAGGACGCGGTGGAGGACCGCATCGCCGGGCTCACCGCCGGCGGCGACGACTACGTCACCAAGCCGTTCAGCCTGGAGGAGGTCGTGGCGCGGCTGCGAGGGCTCATCCGCCGGTCCGGCGCCACCGACCGGCGGTCCGAATCGGTCCTCGTCGTGGGGGACCTGACGCTGGACGAGGACAGCCACGAGGTCTCGCGGGCCGGGCACGACATCCATCTCACCGCCACCGAGTTCGAACTGCTGCGCTTCCTCATGCGCAACCCCCGCCGGGTGCTGAGCAAGGCGCAGATCCTGGACCGCGTGTGGTCGTACGACTTCGGCGGCCAGGCCAACGTGGTCGAGCTGTACATCTCGTATCTGCGCCGGAAGATCGACGCGGGGCGGGAGCCGATGATCCACACCCGGCGGGGAGCCGGTTACCTGATCAAGCCCGCCGTGTCATGAGCGGACGACGACGGCCGCGTCCGCGTAAGCCGCCGGGGGAGGGGCGCCCGCGCACGCTGCGGACCAGGCTCGTCGTCGCGTCCGTGGTGCTGATCGCCGTGGTGTGCGCGGTGATCGGCACCGTGACCACGCTCGCGCTGCGCAGCCATCTGTACGACCAGCTGGACGGCCAGCTGGACGAGGTCGCCTCGCGCGTCTCCGGCTCCTTCGGGCCGCCGGGCCGGCAGCCGGGGGACGGGGTCGCACCGGGCGGGCAGCAGCCCAGGACGCACCCGAGGACCCTCACCGGCTTCGTCACCGAGGGCCCCCAGCCCCAGGGCACCGTCGCGGCCCGGGTCGTCGACGGTGTCATCACCGAGGCCCGGCGCGGTGTGCAGTCCACCAGCACCCTCGACGTGGTCGCCGAGCCGCTGACCGAGGCGCAGCGTGCCGCCCTCGCGTCGGTGCCGCGCGTGGAGGGGGAGCCGCGCACCGTCGACGTCCCGGACGCCGGCACCTACCGGGCCGAGTACCGCAGCGGGCCGAACGGCGCCTACTACGTCGCCGTACCGACCTCCTCCGTCGACAACACCATCGACACCCTGATCCTCGTCGAGATCAGTGTCACCGCCGCCGGCCTGGTGGCGGCCGGCATCGCCGGCTACGTCCTCGTCGGCGTCGCCACCCGCCCCCTCCGCAAGGTCGCCGCCACCGCCACCCGGGTCTCCGAACTCCCCCTGCACTCCGGCGAGGTGATCCTCAGCGAACGGGTCCCGGAGGCGGAGTGCGACCCGCACACCGAGGTCGGCCGGGTCGGCGTCGCGCTCAACCGCATGCTCGACCACGTCCACGGCGCCCTGCACGCCCGGCAGCGCAGCGAGACACGCGTACGGCAGTTCGTGGCCGACGCCAGCCATGAACTGCGGACGCCGCTCGCCTCCATCCGCGGGTACGCCGAGCTGACCCGGCGCGGGCGCGAACAGGTCGGCCCCGACACCCGGCACGCGCTGGGCCGTATCGAGTCGGAGGCCGGCCGGATGAGCCTCCTCGTCGAGGACCTGCTGCTGCTCGCCCGGCTCGACGCCGGGCGCCCGCTGCGGTTCGAGCACATCGATCTGGTCCCGCTGGTCGTCGACACGGTCAGTGACTCACGGGCGGCCGGCACGGACCACGACTGGCGGCTCGACCTGCCCGACGAACCGGCCCCGGTCCCGGCGGACGCGGCACGGATCCAACAGGTGCTGGTCAATCTGCTGGGCAACGCCCGCAAGCACACCCCGCCCGGTACGACCGTCACCGCGCGGGTGCGGCGGTGCGGGGCGTGGACGTGCGTCGACGTCGAGGACGACGGGCCGGGGATCCCGGCGCAGCTGCTGCCGCACGTCTTCGAGCGGTTCGCGCGCGGGGACACCGCGAGGTCCCGCGCCACCGGCTCCACGGGACTGGGACTCGCCATCGTGCGGGCCGTGACCGCCGCGCACGGGGGCGCCGTGACCGTGGACAGCGCGCCCGGCCGCACCGTGTTCACCGTGCGGCTGCCCGCGTCCGCCCCGGAGCCGGCATCCGCACCCGCCCCGGGGTTCGCCTCCGCACCGGTCCCTGAGCCGGCATCCGCACCCGCCCCGGGGTTCGCCTCCGCACCGGTCCCTGAGCCGAAATCCGCACCCGCCCCGGGGTTCGCCTCCACCCCGGTCCCTGAGCCCGCCCCCGCACCCGTCCCGGAGTCGGCAACCGCACCCGTCCCGGAGCCGGCAACCGCACCCGTCCCGCCGGCGGCCCCCGTGCGCGTCCCGGAGCCCGCTCCCCGGGCGGCCCGCGGGGCGGGCCGGCGGTCGCACTCACAGCCGCAGCACAGCGCCACCACACGGGTGCGACAGGGCACTTGAGAACAGTCGGTGCCATGCGAACCGACTCTTCTCCCGGCACCCTGCCGGCGCGGGAGCACCTCCCGGCCACAGACGCCGGAACGCCTGTCCTGGACGTAGTGATCCCCGTGTTCAACGAGGAGAAGGACCTCCAGCCGTGCGTCCGCAGACTGCACGAGCACCTCACGCGCACCTTCCCCTACGCCTTCCGCATCACGATCGCGGACAACGCGTCCACGGACACCACCCCCCTGGTGGCGGCCCGGCTGGCGGCGGAGGTCCCCGAGGTCACCACCGTCCGCCTGGAGCGGAAAGGGCGGGGGCGGGCGCTGCGGACCGTCTGGTCGGCGTCGGACGCCCCGATCCTCGCGTACATGGACGTCGACCTGTCCACCGACCTCAACGCCCTGCTGCCGCTGGTGGCGCCGCTGATCTCCGGTCACTCCGACCTGGCGATCGGCTCCCGGCTCACCCGCAGCTCCCGGGTGGTGCGCGGCCCCAAGCGGGAGTTCGTCAGCCGGGCCTACAACCTGATCCTGCGCGGTTCCCTCCAGGCCCGCTTCTCGGACGCCCAGTGCGGCTTCAAGGCGATCCGGCGGGAGGTGGCGCAGGTGCTGCTGCCGCTGGTGGAGGACACCGGATGGTTCTTCGACACCGAGATGCTGGTCCTCGCCGAGCGGGCGGGCCTGAGGATCCACGAGGTGCCGGTGGACTGGGTGGACGACCCGGACTCGACCGTGCACATCGTGCGGACGGCCACCGACGACCTCAAGGGTGTGTGGCGGATCGGCAAGGCCCTGGCCTCGGGCTCGCTGCCGCTGGACCGGCTGACCCGGCCGTTCGGTGACGACCCGCGCGACCGCGAGCTGTCCGGGGTGCCCGGCGGCCTGGCCCGCCAGCTGGTCGGCTTCTGCGTGGTCGGCGGCCTGTCCACCCTGTTCTACCTGCTGCTGTACAGCGGCTTCCGGCAGTTCTGCGGGGCACAGCTCGCCAACGCGCCGGCGCTGCTGGTCTCGGCCGTGGCCAACACGGCCGCCAACCGCCGGCTCACCTTCGGGGTGCGCGGCCGCGGCGGGGCGGCCCGGCACCAGGCCCAGGGCCTGGTCGTGTTCGGCATCGGCCTGGCCCTGACCAGCGGTTCGCTCGCCGCCCTGCACACGGCCACCGACAGCCCGGCGCACTCCACGGAGCTGGCGGTGCTCATCGCCGCCAACCTCGCGGCGACCGTGCTGCGGTTCCTGCTCTTCCGCGTCTGGGTCTTCCCGGACCGCGGGGAGCCGGGCCCGGAGCCGTACCGGACCATCCACGTCCGCGCCGACGAGGCCGCGGACGGCAGCTGGAGGGACGTCACCGCGCGGCTGAGCCCGGTGCACCCTCACGACAACGACCCGGGGGACCCCCGATGACCACGCAGTACGACCCGCCGGCCACCGGGCAGGACGGTACGACCGCCCGGGGGCCGAAGCCCCCCGCACCCGCGCGGGCTCCCGGAGCCGGTGAGCCGGGACAGCCGTTCGCCCGCCGGCTGTGGCGCGGCCGGGAGGAGGACCCGCGCTGGGCGCGTCCGGCCCTCCTCGGCCTGCTGGCCGCCACTCTCCTGCTCTACCTCTACGACCTCAGCGCCTCCGGCTACGCCAACTCCTTCTACTCGGCGGCCGTCCAGGCGGGCAGCACGTCCTGGAAGGCGTTCTTCTTCGGCTCGCTGGACGCGGGCAACGCCATCACCGTCGACAAGCCGCCGGCCTCGCTGTGGCCGATGGAGCTGTCGGTCCGTGTCTTCGGCCTCGGCTCGTGGGCGATCCTCACGCCCGAGGTGCTGATGGGCGTGGCGGCCGTCGCCGTCGTCCACGCCGGTGTGCGCCGCCGGTTCGGCCCCGCGGCCGGTCTGATCGCGGGTGCGGTGCTGGCGCTCACCCCGGTCGCGGCGCTGATGTTCCGCTTCGACAACCCGGACGCCATGCTGGCCCTGCTGATGTCGGTGGCCTGCTACCTCGTCGTCCGGGCCCTGGAGGACGGCCGTACGAGGTGGCTGGTGTGGGCGGGCGTGGCGATCGGCTTCGCGTTCCTCGCCAAGACGCTCCAGGCGTTCCTGATCCTGCCGGCGCTGGCGTCCGTGTACGCGGTGTGCGCGCCGGTGCCGGTGCGCAGGCGCTTCGGGCAGCTGGCCGCGGCGACGCTGGCGCTGGTGGTCTCGGGCGGCTGGTGGGTCGCGGTCGTCGAGCTGTGGCCGGCCTCCGCACGCCCCTACATCGGCGGCTCGCAGCACAACAGCTTCCTGGAGCTGACCTTCGGCTACAACGGTCTCGGCCGCCTCGACGGCGAGGAGACCGGCAGCGTGGGCGGTGTCGGCGGGGGCGGCGGCACCGGCATGTGGGGCGAGACCGGCTGGAACCGGATGTTCGACTCCGAGATCGGCGGCCAGATCTCCTGGCTGCTGCCCTCCGCGCTGATCCTGCTGGTGGCGGGTCTGGTGGCCACGCGCCGGCTGAGGCGGACGTCCGTCACCCGTGCCTCGTTCCTGGTGTGGGGCGGGTCGCTGCTGATGACCATGGCGGTCTTCAGCTTCATGGCGGGCATCTTCCACCAGTACTACACGGTGGCCCTCGCCCCCTACCTCGCGGCCGTGACCGGCATGGGCGCCGGTCTGCTGTGGGAGCGGCGGCGTCAGGCGTGGGCGTCGGTCACGCTCGCAGCGGCCGTGGCCGCGGCGGCGGCCTGGGGCTACGTGCTGCTCCACCGGACCCCCGGCTATCTGCCCTGGCTCAGGTGGCTGGTGCTGGTCGGCGGGCTGGTGGCGGCGTTCGGCCTGGTCTTCGCGGGCCGTATCTCCCGGCGGCTCGCTCTCGCGGCGGCGGCGGTGGGACTGGTGGCCGCGCTGGCCGGGCCGACGGCGTACACCCTGAGCACGCTGGCGGAAGGCCACACCGGTTCGATCGTCACGGCCGGCCCGGCGGGCGCGAGCACGAGGGGCGGCCGGGGCGGCGGCCCCGGTG
>NZ_WWJT01000056.1 GCF_009865385.1 Streptomyces sp. SID486
CGGCGCCCCCCAGACCCCGCCGGCGCAGGGCGCTTTCGGCGCGCCCCAGCCGCCCGCCGGTCCGCCGCAGCAGCCCCAGCCGGGCTACGGCTACCCCCAGCAGCCCGGCCCGTACGCCGGCGCTCCGGGCCCCGGCCCCTACGGCCACCCGCAGCAGCAGCCGGGCCCGTACGGCGCCCCGCCGCCCGGCTACGGCCACCCGCAGCAGCCGCCCTACCCGGGTATGCCCGGCGCCGCGCCCGGCGGTCCCGGCGGCGGCAAGCCGGGCTCCCGGAAGAAGACGGCCCTGATCATCGGTGGCGCGGTGGCCGCGCTGCTGGTCATCGGGGGCACGGTGTTCGCGGTCACCGGCGGAGACGACGGCGGTGGCGGCAAGAAGAAGCCCGTCGCCGCGGACAGCGACGACCCCAAGCCGTCCGGCAGCGCCTCGCCGACGCCCTCCGGCGGCGGTGCGGACCCCGAGAACCTCAACGAGGGCCGCAAGGCCGGCGAGGGCAAGGTGCTCTGGTACAAGCCGGCACCGGACGCCCCGGCGTCCGGCGCCGACGCGCCCGGCATGTGGGTCAGCGGCGACACGGCGGTGAAGGCGGCGTACAAGCAGGTCTTCGCCTTCGGTGCCGCGGACGGCAGCACCGCCTGGGGACCGCTGGCCTTCCCGCAGAAGATCTGCGCGGCCACCCCCCAGAAGTCCGCCGACGACAAGGTCGTCGTGGCGTACATGGACAGCGAGGGCGACCACGCCAAGTGCAATCAGCTCCAGCAGATCGACCTGCGCACGGGTGAGAAGGGCTGGAGCGCCGAGGTCGCCGACGGCGGCCTGTTCGACAGCGCCCTCAACGTCGAACTGACCGTGAGCGGCAAGACGCTGATGGTGGGCCGTTCCCAGTCCGGCACGGCGTACGACATCGACAGCGGCAAGAAGCTGTACGACAAGAAGCGGTACGGCCAGGCGTGCTTCCCGGTCGCCTTCGCGGGCGGCACCGACCGGCTGGTCCAGGTGGCGTCCTGCGCCGTCGGCACCGCCGGCGAGCACGAGGAGATCCAGCAGCTGGACCCGGCCACCGGGAAGGTGCGCTGGACCCAGAAGGTCAAGAAGGGCTGGGAGGTCAGCCGGGCCTACTCGGTGGACCCGCTCGTCGTCTACCTCACCAACCGGGACAAGAAGGTCTGGAACATCTCCACCTTCACCGCCGACGGCAAGTTCCGTTCGGAGGTCAAGGTGGACGAGAAGTTCGCCCCGCGCTGCGGCTGGGCGATCCTCGAACGCGAGCTGCAGGGCTGCCAGGGCGTCGCGGTCGACGCCGACACGCTCTACCTGCCCACCGACGCCACGATCAGCGCCAACGAGATCGTCGCGATCAGCCTCTCCGACGGCAAGGAGAAGTGGCGGGTCAAGTCCCCGGGCGACCGGCCGATGGCACCGGTGAAGGTCGAGGACGGCAAGCTCATCGCCTACGTGCAGCCGTCGTACGACACGGGCGGCCAGGTGGTGTCGGTGCCCGTCGCCGGCTCCACCCACACCACGACCAGCCTGTTGCACAACCCGCAGGGTGCCGCCGACGCCGAGAACACCTTCTACGACGGTGTCCTCGACTGGAGCGGCGGGCGGTTCTTCATCTCCTCGGGCCGGCTGTCCGGCAACGACGACTCCAAGGAGAAGCTGATCATGGCCTTCGGCAACTGAGCCCGGCGCACCGCCCCGTCCCCGCTCCGCCCGCAGCCCCGTCCCCCGAGTCCCCGCCGCAGTCCGGCCTCCCGAGCCTCACCGAGGTACCCGCGCCATGAGCCAGCCGCCCCCGCCGCCCCCGAACCAGCCCCCGCAGCCGCCGAACCAGCCGCCGCAGCCGCCGAACCAGCCGCCGCAGCCCTCGAACCAGCCCCCGGCGCAGCCGCCGGTCCAGGCTCCGCAGCCGGGCTACGGCTACCCGCCGGCCCCGCCCGCGCAGCCCCAGCCGCCGCAGCCCGGTTACGGCTACCCCGGCGCGCAGCAGAACCCGTACGCCCAGCAGCCGCCGGCCCAGCCCCAGGCGTACCCCGGCCAGCAGCCCCCCGGCTACGGCACGCAGCAGCACAACCCCTACGCCCAGCCCGCGCAGCCCGTCCAGGGCGTGCAGCCGGGTTACGGCTATCCGGGTCCGGGGCAGCCGCCCACCGCGGTGGCGCAGCCCCAGGGGGGCACCGGCGGCGGGCGGAACAACACCGCACTGCTCATCGTGGTCGCGGCGGTCGTCGCCATCGCGCTGATCATCGGCGGCGGGATCTGGTACGCCAAGTCCTCCGGGAGCGACGACAAGCACCCCGACACCGCCTCCTCCAGCGGTGGCCCGACCGGCACGGGCGGCTCCGGGAGCACCGGCGGCGGCAAGGAGAAGGTGCCGGACGACACCGCCTCCAAGGTGCTCTTCCAGGTGCCGCTGCCCCAGGCGGAGGACACGGTGGTCACCGCGGGCTCGTGGCTGACGGACAAGGTGTACGCCAAGAGCGGCGTCGCGGAGATCGTCGGCTACGACCCGGCCAAGGGCACCGAACTGTGGACGCTCAAGCTGCCCGGCCCCGTCTGCGCGGCGTCCGGCCACGCCGACGAGGACGGCCGCACGGCGATCGTCTTCCAGCCCAGGACGCCCGCGAAGGGGTCCACCGCGGGCTGCAGCCAGATCGCGGCGATCGACCTCACCGCGGGGAAGAAGCTGTGGACGAAGTCGGTCAACTCCGGTGACGTCCCGCTCACCTTCGACAACGTGACGGTCGCTCAGGGCAGCGTCGCGGTCGGCAGCCTCGAGGGCGGCGCCGCGTTCGACCTCGCGTCCGGCAAGCTGCTGTGGCAGCCGAAGCCGGCCGACACCTGCTTCGACGAGGGGTACGGCGGCGGCGCCCGGCTGGTCGCGGTGCGGCGGTGCGGCACGTACGACGACCGGCAGCTGCACATCCAGACCATCGACCCCAAGAGCGGGAAGGTGATCTCCGAGTACCGGATGCCCGACGGGGTGGACTACGCCGCCGTCGTCTCCACCGACCCGCTGGTGGTCTCGGGCAGCAGCACCAACGTCTCGGACTACTTCTCCATCGACGGCAAGACCGGCGAGCTGCTCGCCCGCATCTCGGCGCCCAAGGACACCTACGCGGGCCGCTGCAACGGCCTCAACCAGATCGACGGCTGCAAGCAGGTCGTCGCAGGCGGCGGCCGGCTGTACCTGCCGACCCAGCAGATCGACGGCAAGGGCGCGTACACCAAGACCAACGAGGTCGTCGCCTTCGACCTGAAGACCGGCAAGCCGACCGGCCAGCGCGCCGAGGCCGGTGACGGCTACTCCCTCTCCCCGCTGCGCATGGACGGCGGCAACCTGCTCGCCTACAAGGCGCCGCCGTACAACAAGGGCGGCCAGATCGTCAGCATCGACGGCGGTTCGTTCAAGGTGACGACGCTGCTGGAGAACCCCGCCACGCGGAGCGTGCGCTCGGCGGAGACCAGCCTGCTGCCGGACTACGCGGAGATCCTGTACGGGGGCGGTCGCCTGTACATGTCGTCCGTGTACGCCCACAAGTCCAGCCCGTACACCAAGGAGTACCTGGTGATGGCGTTCGGCACGGGCGGCTGACCGTGCCGCCGACGCCCTCGCCGGTGTCGCCCGAATGAGTGACTTGCCGAGAAGTGCCCCGGATTTCATCGATCCGGGGCACTTCTCGTCGGGAGGGGCAGCGCGACGTCGAACAAGCGTGTAGCTTCCGGGGGCATGACGGGCGGGGGTACCGGGGGGACTGGGGGGTTGCTCTATGGGCGTGCGGCTCATCGTCGTCGACGACCATCGCCTGCTCGCTGAGGCGCTGGCATCGGCGCTGAAGCTGCGCGGGCACCGGGTGGTCGCGGCGGCGGCGCCGGCCGCGGGCGCGGCGGATCTGGTGATCGCGCGGGCGCCGGAGGTCTGTCTGCTGGGCACGGCGGCGCCGGCCGATCCGGGCGTCTTCGACCCGGTGGTGAAGATCAAGCGGGAGCGCCCGCAGGTCGCGGTGCTGGTGCTGGGCCCGGTGCCGTCACCGCGCGGGATCGCGGCGGCCTTCGCCGCGGGCGCGTCGGGGTACGTGCGGCACGACGAGCGGATCGAGGGCGTCGAGCGGGCCATCATGAAGGCCCGGGCCGGGGAGGCCGCGGTCGCCCCGCAGTTGCTCCAGGGCGCCTTCGGTGAGCTGCTGAACCCTGCCGCGCAGCCCGACGACGAGGCGCAGCGCCTGCTGGAGATGCTGACGCCCCGCGAGGTGGAGGTGCTGGTGCGGGTGGCCGACGGGGAGGACACCCGGCTGATCGCGGCGGGCATGGGCATCGCGCCGAGCACGGCCCGTACGCATGTGCAGCGGGTGCTGATGAAGCTGGGTGTGGGGTCACGGCTGGAGGCGGCGGCACTGGCCGCGCGCACGGGCCTGCTGGACCGCGCGGGCTCCGCCCGGGTCCACGACACCGAATAGACGCCGCGCACCGGGGCGGCGGTACGGCGCGAGCGGCGCCCGGGTCCGCGGCACCGATTGGACGCCGTGCACCGGGGTGGCGGTACGGCGCGAGCGGCGCCCGGGTCCGCGGCACCGATTGGACGCCGTGCACCGGGGCGGCGGTACGGCGCGAGCGGCGCCTCGGCGGAACCGCCACGACGACGTCGGTGCCGCGCCGTACCGTGCCGGAGAGGCGCGGGGGGCCGCGCGGACAGCCCCGCCG
>NZ_WWJT01000551.1 GCF_009865385.1 Streptomyces sp. SID486
GCCGCGGCCGACCCGCGCGCCGGTGCGCGGCGTGGGCCCCGCCCCGAATGGGGCGGGGCGGGGCCCACGGACGGCACGGCGCCCTCACGGGTCGTGCGGCCGGCGGCGACGGGCGGGACCGCGGCCACGGTGCGGCCGGCGGCGGGCACCAGGGCCACGGTGAGGCGGCGGGGCACGGCGGCGGCGCGCGGGGTCTTGCGGTGACGGACGGTCATACGGACGGGCGGACGGACGTACGGACGGCCGCGCCCGTCGTTCCCCCCGGCCTCTTCGTTCCCCCCGGCTCCTTCGTTCCCCCCGCCTCTTCGCGACGGTCCGGTCCCGGCCGTCGACGCACCGTAAGAGCGTGTTCGCCGGGCCCTGGTTCCGTTTTCTCACCGCCTTCTTCGCGCCGACACCCCGGCGGCGCAGCGGTGACAGAGACACCGGCAGAGACAGACACAGCGGCAGCGGCAGCGGCAGCGGCAGAAAGGGGCGGGCCGGATTCCGGGCGTGTCACACCCGTCCTCCGGTCATTCCGGTGCCGGCGGCCACCGGCTCTCGGCCAGCCGGGCGAGGTTGTCCAGGGCCATACGGGTGCCCCGTTCGTTGTCGCGTGGGGGGATCGCGTCGGGGACGCCCTCGTGCCGGATCTCCACGTCCGTACCGCCGTCGGCCGCGGTGAGCGTCGTCGTCATCGTCATGGTGGAGCCCAGGGCTTCGTCGCCGGTCTCGAAGGCGAAGACCTCGACCACCAGCGCGCCCGGCACCAGCCGGACGAAGTGGCCCCGGTAGGTGTCCGTGCGCCCGCCGGACTTGCCCGCTCCGGCCGGGTCGTCGTAGGTGAGGGAGACCCGGAACGAGCCGCCCTCACGGGCGTCGAACACGTGCACCCGGGCGGCCATCCCGGCCGGGACCCGCCAGGCCGCGACGGCGTCCGGGTCGGTCAGGAGCCGGTACACGGCCTGCGGGGGCGCCTGCACGTGCCGGACGGCGCGAGTGGTGTACACGGGGCTCACGTTAGCCGCCCGGCGCCCGCCCGGCCGCACGTACGGCCGGAGGCGGGGCCGGGGTCCGGGAGGTGGTTCGGACCCCGGCCCCGGGTCTGTCACGGCTTGCGGGCGACCGCGCCGTACATCGCGATGTCCTCGTCCCGGACGCCCTGCTCGCCGCTGCCGTCGGGGTGCCACTTGTGCACCTGCACGATGCCGGGATCGACCAGTTCGAGCCCCGCGAAGAACTCCCCGGCCTCCGACCGGGTGCGCAGCCGCATCGGCATGTCGCGGGCCGCGTACTCGCGGGCGACCCGGCCCACTTCGGCGGGGGCGAAGTCGGCGGTACCGATGGACATCGCGAGGTGGC
The DNA here is from genome assembly GCF_009865385.1 of Streptomyces sp. SID486. Classification (GTDB taxonomy): domain Bacteria; phylum Actinomycetota; class Actinomycetes; order Streptomycetales; family Streptomycetaceae; genus Streptomyces. Next base: position 1,342 of record NZ_WWJT01000551.1, read on the forward strand.
TGCCGGCCGGCAGCGGCTCCAGCAGCCTGCGCACGACACCGACCGCGTCGTCCGCGTCCAGCATGAAGTGCACGATCGCGATGACGGTGAGGGCGACGGGCCTGCTCAGGTCCAGGGTCTCGCGCAGCTCGGGGGCGTCCAGGATGGCCGACGGATCACGGAAGTCGGCCTCCAGGTAGGCGGTCCGGCCCTCGGGGGAGCTGGCCAGCAGCCCCTGCGAGAGGGTGAGCACGATCGGGTCGTTGTCGACGTAGACGACCCGCGACTCGGGGGCCACGGCCTGGGCGATCTCGTGCAGGTTGGGCGAGGTCGGGACTCCGGTGCCGATGTCCAGGAACTGGCGCATGCCGGCGTCCTCGGCGAGCCAGCGCACGGCGCGGTTCATCCAGTCCCGGTTGGCACGCATGTGCACCGGGAGCGCGGGCCACTCCCGGGCCATGGCGTCGCCCGCCTCCCGGTCGGCGGGGTAGTAGTCCTTGCCGCCGAGGATGTAGTCGTAGATCCGCGCGGAGTGCGCGTTCTCGGTGTCGATCCGGTCGGCCGGCCATCCGTTGTCGGACAACGCCGTGTCTCCCATTCGAGTCGGGGGTCGTAGCTCGCGCCGGCGAGGGCGGGGCGGGACGCGGGTGCGGGGGGCGGGACGCGGGTGCGGGGAGGACGGGCGGCGGGTCACCACTCCTTGCGCAGAGCGGTGAGCAGGGCTTCGGTCTTCCTCGCGGACGCGGCCTGGGCGCTGAGCCGGTCCAGGGCCTCCCGGTAGACCACGACGTCGTCGGCCTTGTCGAGGTAGACCGGCCCGACGAGGCCGTTCAGGTAGCCGATGTCGGGCAGTTCGCGCGCCCGGAACCGGAAGAGGTGGAACGCCCCGGCCCACAGGGCGGGGTGCGGTCCGTTGGCGAACGGCATGAGCTGCACGGTGACCTGAGGCAGCCGGCCGACCTCGACGAGGTGGTCGATCTGCGCGCGCATCACCCCGGGGCCGCCGACCGGCCGGCGCAGCACGGTCTCGTCCATCACCACCCACAGCCGTGGCGAGGCGGGCCTGGCCAGCAGCTCCTGGCGGTGCATGCGCAGCGCGACGCGGCGCTCGGTGGCTTCGGCGGACGAGTGCGGATGGGCCGCGGTGAGCAGGGCGCGGGCGTAGTCCTCGGTCTGCAGCAGCCCGTGCACGAACTGGTTCTCGTACGCGCGGACCTGGAGGGCCGCCTGCTCCAGGCTGAGGTAGGCGGCGAACCAGTCGGGCATGACATCGCGGTACGTGTGCCACCAGCCACGCTTGTTGGCCTCGCGCACGGACTGCAGGAAGGTGTCGATCTCCTCGCGGTCGGTGACGCCGTAGACCTGGAGGAGTTTCTCGGCGTCCGCGAGCCGCAGGCGCGCCACCTTGGCGGCTTCCATGCGGCGGATCGTGGAGTGGCTGACCCCGATGGCCGCGCCCGCCTCGGCATAGCCGAGGCCGGCCCGGGTACGCAGTTCCTCCAGTTGCCTGCCGAGGATCATGCGCAGCACGGAGGGGGCACCGCCCCAGTCGGTCTCCGCGGTCACACCCACCCCCTCGTCAGGCCCCTGGATCACCTTGGCACGCGATCGGTTTCCCGTGCGCGTTCGATCACGTTCTGGCGGATGCAGCATGCACCTGGCCAGTTGAAAATTTCAACTTGCCGGTTGCGGGGCCCTGTCGGCAGGTGCCAGAGTGGAGGCACTGCTCCGGCCGACCCACGGAGCAGACGGCGCGGCCGACTTGGGGAGACAGGCCGCCACCACCGCCTCCGGCCGGGCGGCGGAACGTCTGCTGTCCGGGCGGCCGGCCCGACACCCGCGACCCCACTCGCGAGGCCGGACGAAAGGCGCACGGCGATGGCTCCGCCCTCCCTCCCCCGACCGCTCCACCGACGACTCCCCCCGGCCGCCGACTCGCGCAGACCGCCGCGGACCGCTCCGGAGGGCCGGGAGGCGCCCCTGGCCGGGGTGGCGCTGCACAGCCGGGCGGCGGACAGCGCGGCGCGTCCCGGCCGCACACCGGACGGCGGGCAGCTTCCGCATCGGCTGCCGGCCCCGGCCCGCGTCCCCGGGCCGCCC
>NZ_WWJT01000552.1 GCF_009865385.1 Streptomyces sp. SID486
CGGATGGTGACGGTGTGGTGCGGGGGATCGGTGCCGTGTCGGATGGTGACGGTGTGGTGCGGGGGGTCGGTGCCGTGCCGGATGGTGACGGTGTGATGCGGGCGGCCGGTTCGGGAGCGGACGGTGACGGTGTGGTGCGGGCGGCCGGTTCGGGAGCCGACGGTAACGGTGACGGTGTGGTGCGGGCGGCCGGTTCGGGAGCCGACGGTAACGGTGACGGTGTGGTGCGGGCGGACGGTGCCGTGCCGGACGTCGGCTGCCCGGCCCCGGGCCGCTCCCGGCCGGTCTGGCCGCGGGGTGTCGAGGGACGCAGGCTCGTCGCACGGGAGTACCGCGCGGCCCGGGACGAGGGCGCCGATCCGGTCCTCGCCGTGATGAACGCGACCGGGCACAGCCGTCGGCGATCCCTCCGCCTCATCGCCCAGGCGCGCGACGCGGGACTCCTGGCGCCCCGTCACGCCCGGCGCTGACAGGACCGTCCGCACCCCTCAGGTGCTGCCCGGCCGTCCGCACCCCTCAGGTGCTGCACCACCGCTCGCACCCCTCAGGTGCCGCTCGCCCCCTCGCACGCCTCAGGCCGCTCGCACCCCTTGGATGCTGCTCGGCCGCTCTTCACGGGCTGCTCGGACGCTCCTCCGTCGCGAAGAACCGGGACAGATCCTCGTCCCCCGCCTTGCCGTCCGGCTCGCTCTCCGGGGGCACGCCCATCTCCCAGCCGAGCCCGTACCGCTGGAACAGCTCGGCCCGCAACACCGGTACGGGCATCGGCACCCCCGGCACCAGTGCCGAGTACACCGCGCCCATCAGCAGGGACCGCAGCATGGGATAGTCCGCCGAGACGTTCTGCGCGCCGTACCGGGCGACGGTGTCGCTGAGCAGCTCCGCAAGCCGGCGCTGTTCCGGGCACTGCACGAAGCCCTCGGCATGGAGCAGCCCCGCCATGTGCTGGCGCATCAGCACGGGCCGGTCCCGGGCCAGGCCCAGGATCGCGTCCACCGCCCGGGCGAGCCGCTCCCGTCCGTCGTCGGTGCACGGCTCCCGCTCCAGCGCCTCCTGAAGGGTGCAGTGCATCAGCCGGTGCACGGCGGACTGCACCAACTGGCGCTTGCCGGGGAAGTAGTACGACACCAGCCCGCGTGCCGAGCCGGCCCGGTCCGCGATGTCTCCGAGAGTCGTGGCCTCGAACCCGCGCTCACCGACGAGTTCCACGGCGGCCTGCAGCAACCGCTCCCGGGAACGCCGCCGCAATTCTTCATTGACCGAGGCGCTGCGCGGGGACATCCTGAAACTCCTGCGTTGACTGGCTGCCAGCCAACTATACTCAACGCATCCGGGTGGCCGCGTGTTCGGGGCTCACCCGGAACAGCCGTCCGTCTGGGGCGACGCGGGGGATCGTCTCAGACGGACGGCGCCGAACTGCCGGGCCGGGCCCGTCCGTCGGCCCGACGGCGTCCGCGTCCGGCGGGGCACCGTGGCCGGGCCGTGCGGGTTTCAGGTCATCAGGTCCAGTACCGGCAGCAGCGCGTCGGGGCGTTCGGTCACCGGCAGGTGGTCGACGAAGTGCACGCCGCAGCCCAGGGCCGTGGCGCCGCCGTCCGCCCTCCTGTTGTCCCCGACCATCAGCGCCCGCCGCGGGTCCACGCCGAGCTTCTCGCAGGCGACCGAGAACAGCCGGGCGTCCGGTTTCTGTATCCCGTGCTCGTACGACAGCACGTAGGCGTCCACGTACTCGTCCAGGCCGTGGGCCCGGAACACCGGGCGCAGGTCCCAGCCGATGTTGCTGACCACGCCGACGCCGGTACCGCGCTCGCGCAGGGTGCGCAGCACCTCGGCGGCGTCGGGGTACGGGGACCAGGCGGCCGGGGACATGTGCCGCTCGTACAGGGCGTCGTGCAGTCCGGGATCCGGCAGCGGGACCCCGCGGGACAAGCCGGTGTAGGCGGCCCGGTGCAGTTCCGCGCTCCGGTCCCGTACCGCCCAGGCGTCCGCCAGGTCCGCGGGCACCTCCACCGGCTCCACGCCACCCGGCAGCGCCCCCGCTGCCTCCAACGCCCGCGCCATCTCGCAGAGTTCGCGCTCCGGCAGGGTGTGACCGGCCTCGGTCAGCACCGCGCGCAGCCAGGATTCGGTGGTCTCGACGCGGAACAGCGTCCCGGAGAAGTCGAAGAGAACGGCGCCCATGGAGGGACCCTACCCGTGCCGGCGTACCGGGGGTTCCGGGATGCGGTCGCGTGGCCGCTCGTACACGGTGACGGCCGACGCCACCAGCAGCGCACCCAGCAGCCATCCGCCGAGCACGTCCGAGGGCCAGTGGACGCCCAGCCACACCCGGGTCACCCCCACCCCGGCCACGGAGACGACCGCCGCCGTCACCGCCGTACGCCACAGGGCGCGGCCCGGGCGACGGCGGTGCAGCAGCCACAGCAGCAGGCCGCAGACCACGGTGGCGGTCAGCGCGTGGCCGGAGGGGAAGGCCGCGTAGTGCGCGGAGTCGACGGGGTTTGGCCAGACCGGGCGGGGGCGGTCGACGGCGGCCTTCATCGCTTGCTGGAGGACCGTGGCCACCGCGCAGGTGACGGCCAGCCACAGCGCCGTCCACCAGGCCGCCCGGCGCCAGACCAGCCACACCACCGCGGCGGCGCACACCAGGCGCATGGTCAGCGGGTCCCACACCCAGTCCGACAGCACTCGGAAGGCTCGGGTCGTCCCGTGGTCGTGGACCGCCCAGCGGTGGGTGGTGCGGGAGATGTCGCCGTCCAGCGCGAGCAGCGGGTGCCAGCGGGCCGCGACCAGGGCGATCAGCAGGACCGAACAGACCGCCAGGGCCGCGGCCGCGCGGACGGCCGTGCGGGCGGCCGT
>NZ_WWJT01000553.1 GCF_009865385.1 Streptomyces sp. SID486
CGACCTCTGGGTTATGAGCCCAGCGAGCTACCGAGCTGCTCCACCCCGCGTCGGTGAACACGACACTACGCGAGCCTGCTGCCCGGATGCAAATCACTCGGGCGCGGGGTGGCGGGCGTCACCATGAAGCCGCGCCGTGCGGTCGGACGGGCCGGACGCGCGGGACGGAACCGGCCGTACCGCCACCCCGGACCGCACGGCCCCGTGCCACACCGCCCGCACGACCCACACCGCGCACGGTCCCGCGCCACACCGCCGGCGCCATCCACACCGCACACGGCCCCCGCCACACCGCCGGCGCCATCCACACCGCGCACGATCCCGCGCCGCACCGCCCGCAAGCCCCACACCGCGCACGATCCCGCGCCGTACCCCCCTCGCCGCGCGCGGCCGGCGGTCATGCCGTCAGCTCTTCCCGGAGGGCGTCCCGCAGGCGCCCCGCCCGCTCGGCGACCTCCGCCGGCCCCAGTGCCACGGCCCGGTCGGCCCACTTCTGCCCTTCCGCCAGCTCACCGCGACGCGCGTAGACGAGGGCCAGCCGCAGTGCCGCCCGGCCGTGGCCGGCGTCGGCGGCCCGGGTCCACCACACCGCCGCCTCCGGCTCGCTGCCCTCGCGGGCGAGCAGCAGCCCCAGGTTGAAGGCGCCGTTGCGGGACCCGGCCTCGGCCGCCGTCCGGTACCACCGCGCCGCCTCCACCACGTCACCCCGGGCCGCCGCGAGCATGCCGACCCGCACCTGGGCCCGCCGGTGCCCTTGGGAGGCAGCCCGCTCGTACCACTCCTCGCACTCGGTCTTCTCCTGGACCGTCTCACCCAGCTCGTGCGCGGGCTCCGGCGGCCGGCGCGCGTCGAGCAGGGCGGCCAGCCGGTATGCGCCCTCCGCGCTGCCACCGCCCGCCGCGCAGCGCAGATGGCGTTCGGCCTCCGGCTCGTCGCCCTCGCGCAGCCGGGCGATCCCGACCTGCAGCGCGGCCTCGGCGTGCCCGGCGGCGGCCGCCCGCTCGTACCAGCGCAAGCCCTCCGCCTCCGCCCCGCGGCCGGCGTAGAGGATGCCGAGGTTGAACGCGGCGTCCACGCTGCCCGCCTCGGCGGCCTTGGAGAACCACGGCTCGGCGCCGGTCGTGTCGCCGCCCTGGAGCAGCAGGATGGCCAGCGCGTTCGCGGCCTCCCGGTGCCCGGCGTAGGCGGCCCGCCGGTACCACTGCTCGGCCTGCGCGGTGCGGCCCTGCTCCGCGCAGAGCAGCCCGAGGTTGTAGGCACCGTTGTCGTCGCCCGCGTCCAGCGCGGCCCGGTACCAGCGCTCGGCGGTCTGGGTCTCGCCGCGCTCGGCGTGCAGGGCGCCCAGCGCGTTGGCGGCGTTGCCGTCGCCCTCCTGGGCGGCGCGCAGCCACCACACGGCCGCGCTCTCGGTGTCGCCGGCGTCGCGCAGCAGGAAGCCGAGCGCGCAGGCGGCCTGCGGCTCGCCGTCCTTGGCGGAGGTCAGGTACCAGCGCCCGGCCTCCCGCAGATCCCCGCGCTTCTCCAGGATGGCCCCGAGGTGCAGCGCGGCCCGCTGGTGACCGCGCGCGGCGGCCTGCCGGTACCACTGCTCGGCCTCGGCGACAGCGTTGTCAGGTGCGGTCTCGTCCTCGTGTCCCGTCGTGCGGTCGAGCGCGCGCGCCAGCCGGTAGGCGGCCTCGCGGTGCCCGCGTTCGGCCGCGGCCCGCATCCAGTGCTCGGCACCCACGTCCCCGCGGTGCTCCAGCAGGTCGGCGAGCGCGTAGGCGCCGAGGACGTGGCCCTGCTCGGCGGACTGGCGCAGCCAGTACTCGGCGGCCGGTTCGTCGCCGCGTTCGCGGTGGTGGCGGCCGAGCGCGTGCGCGGCGGCCGCGGAACCGGCCACGGCGGCGATCCGCCACCAGCCGGCCGCCTCCTCGGCGTAGCCGCGCTGGTGCAGCAGGACTCCCAGGTTGTTGGCGGCGGCCCGGTCACCGGCCGC
>NZ_WWJT01000554.1 GCF_009865385.1 Streptomyces sp. SID486
GGGGGTGGGGCTCGTGGGCGGGGCGGGGGCGCGTGGGTCGAAGCCCCGGCCGTCGTCCGTGACGTCCAGGACGATCTGGTCGTCCAGGCAGGTCAGGGTGAGGGTGGCGGTGGTGGCCGCCGCGTGTTCGCGGACGTTGGCGAGGGCGCCCTGGGCGATGCGCAGCAGGGCCGACTCGACCGGCGCGGGCAGCGGGTCGGGCGGGCTGCCCTCGGCGTGGACCCGGACGGTGAGCGCGGGTGTCGTCTCCCGCTCGGCGACGGCGTGCAGGGCCCGGAGCAGGCCGCCTCCCCCGGCCAGGTCGGCCGGGGTCAGGTCGTGGACGAAGCGGCGGGCCTCGGCGAGGCTGCGCTCGGCGATCGCCGCCGCGGTGCGGACGTGGCCCCGGGCCGTGCCCGGCGCGGTCTCCCACAGGCGGTCGGCCGCCTGGAGGAGCATGCGCTGGCTGGACAGACCCTGGGCGAGGGTGTCGTGGATCTCCCTGGCCAGGCGCTCGCGTTCGGCGAGGGTGCCCTCGCGGCGCTCGGTGGCGGCGAGTTCGCGCCGGGTCCGGACCAGGTCGTCGATCAGGGCGTCCCGGCGGGCCGCCTGGCGCTGCATGACGACGAACACGGTGGTGGCGACGGCGGCCACCGCCGGCGGTGCGAGCAGCACGTTCGGGTCCGGCCAGCCCGCGAGGCCGAGCTGGGCGGCCACCGCGAGCGCCGTCAGCAGCGCCACCAGGGGGATCGCGGCGCGCGGCGGGAGTGTGCGCAGGCCGGTGTAGAAGAGCGGGACCGCGCACCAGGCGAAGCTGGGGGCCAGGACGACCAGCAGCGCCCAGGCCGCCACGACCAGGCCGAGCCAGCCCAGCCGGCGCGGCGCGGGGCGGGTGCCGACGGCGGGACCTAGGACGTACAGCACGGCCAGCAGCACGGACAGGGCGATCACCCAGGGGGTGTGCGGCCCGTCGGCGTGCCGGGCCAGGTAGCGGGCGACCGACGCGGACAGCAGCACGAAGAACGCCGTGTGCATGACGGTCGTGAGGGCGCGGGTGTCGTCGCGCTCGGGTTCGGCCACCGCCGACACCTCCCTCGTCTCCGCGCTGAACTGGGCAAACACCTTCCATTGTGCCCAGGTGCGGTGGCCGGGGGGTCATCCGATCGGATGACCCCCCGGCCAACCGGTCCGGTGACGGGACGCGGCCCCGCCCGGCCCCAGGATCGGTACCGGGAGCGACTTCGCCCCCAGCCCCGGCTCTACTGGAAGGTCTTCCACCATGCCCAGCCGCAAGAAGCCGTCCGTCCGCACCCGTGTCCTCGTGGGCGGCGCCGCCCTGGCCGCCGTCGGTGCGGGTGTCGTCGGTACGGTCGCCGCCAGCGCCGCCGACTCCCCGGCCGCCACGCCCGTCGCCGTGGCGGCCCGCGGCGGCGAGCTGACCCGGAGCACCCACCTCTCCCTGGACGCCGCGGTGAAGGCGGCGCGTGCCGCGGTGGAGGCGGCCGAGAAGGACGGCCGGCAGGTGTCGGTGGCCGTCGTGGACCGCAACGGCAACACCCTGGTCACCCTGCGCGGCGACGGGGCCGGCCCGCAGTCGTACGAGTCCGCGGAGCGCAAGGCGTTCACCGCGGTGTCCTGGAACGCTCCCACCTCGGAGCTGGCCGGGCGGCTGGCGCAGGCGCCGAACCTCAAGGACATCCCGGGCACCCTCTTCCTCGCCGGCGGTACGCCGGTGACGGCCCAGGGCGCCCCGGTGGCGGGAATCGGTGTCGCGGGCGCTCCCTCGGGCGACCTGGACGAGCGGTACGCGCGGGCGGGCGCGGCGGTGCTCGGCCGCTGACGCCACCGGCCGCGCCCGTAGCGACGCGGAACGTCCGGGCCCGCCGCGAGGGGCGGGCCCGGACGTTCCGCGTGCGGCGGTCAGACGAGGTCGAACCGGTCCGCGTCCATGACCTTGGCCCAGGCGGCGACGAAGTCCTTCACGAACTTCTCCTTCGCGTCGTCGCTGGCGTACACCTCGGCGAGGGCGCGCAGCTCGGAGTTGGAGCCGAAGACAAGGTCGGCACGGCTGCCGGCCCACTTCACCTCGCCGGTGTCCGCGTCGCGGCCCTCGAAGGTGGTCTGGTCCTCGGAGGTCGCCTTCCACGTCGTGCCCAGGTCGAGCAGGTTGACGAAGAAGTCGTTGGTGAGGACGCCGGGCGTCCTGGTGAGGACGCCGAGCTGGGACTGCTGGTGGTTGGCGCCGAGCACCCGCAGGCCGCCGACCAGGACGGTCGTCTCGGGGGCGCTCAGCCCCAGCAGGTTCGCCCGGTCGAGCAGCAGGAACTCGGCCGGCAGGCGGTTGCCCTTGCCGAGGTAGTTGCGGAAGCCGTCCGAGGTCGGCTCCAGCGCCTCGAAGGACTCGGCGTCGGTGTGCTCCTCGGTCGCGTCCACGCGGCCCGCGGTGAAGGGCACCCGGACCTCGAAGCCGGCTTCCTTGGCGGCCTTCTCCACGGCGGCGGCACCGCCGAGGACGATGAGGTCGGCGAGGGAGACCTTCTTGGCGCCGGAGGAGGCGTTGAAGTCCTGCTGTACGCCTTCGAGGACACGCAGCACCTGGGCGAGGGCGTCGGGCTCGTTGACCTCCCAGCCGCGCTGCGGGGCCAGGCGGATACGGGCGCCGTTGGCGCCGCCGCGCTTGTCACTGCCGCGGTAGGTGGACGCGGACGCCCAGGCGGTGGTGACCAGCTGGGACACGGTGAGTCCGGATTCCAGCAGCTTGGTCTTCAGGGTCGCGATGTCGCCGTCGTCGATCAGCTCGCCCTCGCGCTCCGGCAGCGGGTCCTGCCACAGCAGCGTCTCCTCGGGGACCTCCGGGCCGAGGTAGAGCGACTTCGGGCCCATGTCGCGGTGGGTGAGCTTGTACCAGGCGCGGGCGAAGGCGTCCGCGAACTGGTCCGGGTTCTCGTAGAACCGGCGGGAGATCGGCTCGTAGATCGGGTCGAAGCGCAGCGACAGGTCGGTGGTGAGCATCGTCGGGCGGTGCTTCTTCGCCGGGTCGTGCGCGTCGGGGATGATCTCGGGGGCGTCCTTGGCCACCCACTGGTGGGCGCCGGCGGGGCTCTGGGTCAGCTCGTACTCGTACTCGAAGAGGTTCTTGAAGAACCCGTTGCTCCACCGGGTCGGCGTGGTGGTCCAGGTGACCTCCAGGCCGGACGTGATGGCGTCCCCGCCCTTGCCGGTGCCGTAGGTGCTCCGCCAGCCCAGGCCCTGCTCCTCCATGGAGGCGGCCTCGGGGTCGGCGCCGACGTGGTCCGCCGGGCCGGCACCGTGGGTCTTGCCGAAGGTGTGGCCGCCGGCGATCAGGGCGACGGTCTCCTCGTCGTTCATCGCCATGCGGGCGAACGTCTCGCGGATGTCGCGGGCCGCGGCGACCGGGTCCGGGTTGCCGTTCGGGCCCTCCGGGTTGACGTAGATCAGGCCCATCTGGACTGCGCCGAGCGGGTTCTCCAGCTCGCGGTCGCCGGTGTAGCGCCGGTCGTCGAGCCAGGTGGTCTCGGGACCCCAGTAGACGTCCTCCTCGGGCTCCCAGACGTCCTCACGGCCGCCGCCGAAGCCGAAGGTCTCGAAGCCCATCTGCTCCAGGGCGACGTTGCCGGTGAGGATCAGCAGGTCCGCCCAGGAGATGCTCTGGCCGTACTTCTTCTTGACCGGCCACAGCAGACGACGGGCCTTGTCGAGGTTGCCGTTGTCCGGCCAGCTGTTGAGGGGGGCGAAGCGCTGCTGCCCGGCACCGGCGCCGCCGCGGCCGTCACTGATGCGGTAGGTGCCCGCGCTGTGCCACGCCATACGGATCATCAGCGGGCCGTAGTTGCCGAAGTCGGCCGGCCACCAGTCCTGCGACGTGGTCAGCACCTCGGCGATGTCCTGCTTCACGGCCGCGAGGTCGAGGGCCTTGAACGCCTCGGCGTAGTCGAACCCCTCGTCGAGCGGGTTCGCCACGGCGGGGTTCTTGGCAAGGATCTTCAGGTTGAGCCGCTCCGGCCACCACTGGCGGTTGCCACCACCCTGGGTCGGGTGCAGCGCCCGGTCATGCGCGACGGGGCAGCCGCCGCTCCCCCCGTCCGACTTGGCGTCTGTGACGATCGCGTCGTGGTTCTCAGTCATGGCAATCCTTCCGAACTGTGCGGAACTCGGTGCTCAGGAACTGCGGCCGGTGGAACAGCCGGGGCAGGTGCCCCAGTAGACGACCTCGGCCTCGTCGATGGTGAAGCCGTGGTCGTCCGCGGCGGTCAGGCAGGGCGCCTCGCCGACGGCACAGTCGACGTCGGCGACGGCACCGCACGACCGGCACACGATGTGGTGGTGGTTGTCGCCCACACGCCCCTCGTACCGGGCCGGGTGGCCGGCCGGCTCGATACGGCGCACGAGCCCCGCGGCCGTCAGCGCGTGAAGGGCCTCGTAGACGGCTTGCAGGGAGATGTGGCCTACGCGATCGCGGACTCCGGAGGCGATCGCCTCGACGCCGAGGTGGTCGCCGTCCCGGACGGTGTCCAGCAGCGCGACGCGGGCCGCCGTCACGCGCAGGCCGGCACCGCGGAGCTCCTCGGCGGTGGTCGGTGTCGGGGAGGCGGTCATGGGGGTGAACCTACCGCCGGAAACACGAAGGATTCAAGAAAACGAACGATGCAATTCTGGTGGCGTGCCGTCGTCCGCCGTCCGCCCCGGCGCCGGCCGGGGGACCCGCCCGGGCGTTCGCGGCCGCGCGGACGGGAGGTGACCGGGAGCATGCCCGCATCATGTGGTCCCCCGGCCGGCGCCGGCGGAGCGGCAAGCCGGAGGGTCCTCCCAACGGGCGAGCGCGGCCCCGGGAGGCCTCGGCCGTCCGGGACGTGACCGGGGCCGGGTCAGCAAGGGCCCCGGTGGCCGGTCCGGGCGGCCTGATAGCGGCGGGCCACGGCGTGGAACGCCTCCTTCGGCTCCCAGTGCCAGCCGGACCCGGGGTCGTCCGGGCGGTCCTTGATGGTCTTGGTGAGGGAGTAGCTCGCCATGTCGAGGTCGTGGCGCGGGTCGTCCGGGCGGTGCGGGGCGTCGGCGGTCACGAACTCGAAGGCCATCGCCGCGTACAGGTCCACCGAGGAGAAGGCGTCGATGAGTTGTGCGAGAAAGGCCGCCTGGGTGCGCTCGCTGCGGACCAGGTCTCCCTTGATCTCCTCGGGTTTCTTGTCGTGGTCGACGACGTCCCAGCCCATGCCGGCGGTCTGCGGCGCCCCGACGTAGGCGCAGGTGCCGAACTCGGTGACGGCCAGCGGCTTGCCCGCGCGCAGGTACCGGCTCAGCTCCTTGACGTGGTCGGCCGTGCGGGGGAAGTAGGCGTAGTAGTCGATGCCCATGATGTCGAACAGCGTCCAGTCCACCCGGTCCTCCTGGGCGGCGGCGTAGCTGAGCCGGCCGTGGAAGACGGACCGGCCGACCGCGGCGGCCTTCGCCGTGAAGCGGTCCAGACGGCGCTGCATCGCGTCGTGGTCCACCGTGCCGTCGAGCAGGTTCCGGATGCGTTCGAGGGCGGTCTCACCGGGGACGATCCCCGGCACGAAGAGCCAGAACTCGCAGCCCACGCTCAGGTCCACGGCCGCGCCGTGCCGCCGCAGCCGCTCCGCGAAGCGGCCGGTCTCGGCGAGGTGGTCCAGGATGTCCCGCTCCGGGACGTCGCCGAGGGTGGGCTGGAGCCAGACCCGCAGCCCCTGCTCGGCCGCCTCGGCGGCGGTGGCGGTGAGCCGCTCCACGCCGTCCCCCGTCACGTCGACGGTGTCGGCGTGCAGTTCGTCGCGGATGGCGCGGACGTCCTTGCGCATCCGGGCCGTGCTGAAGGCCGTACCCGGCGTCTCCCCCTCGCCCACGGTGTACACGACCCCGTGGTGACGGAGCCCGCCGCGTCCGGTACCGCCGACAGCCGCGCCCCGCCCGGACCCGGCCGGCACGGCGCGGTCCCGCCCGGTGTCGCCGTGCGCGGCCTCCACCCGTGCCGCCGCCCGTGCCGCCGCCGGGGGCACCGTGCCGGCGAGTCCCGCCGACACCAGGCCGGTCAGGAACTGCGCACGCTTCATTCCCTTGGTCGTCTGCATACGGCCACCCTGCCGGGGGCGCCGGCGCCGCGCCGTCCGCCGAGGGTCTACGGAGCGGAGCCGAAGGGCGACAACCCGGCGCCGAAGGACGGCAGCCCGGCACCCAAGGACGGCAGCCCGGCGCCGAAGGGCGCGGTGGCGACGCCGAAGGTCGCAGCCCACGCCCCCCTGCCCCCGGCTCGCGCCGTACGGCACGTGCCACCCGTCGGGTGGGAGACTCGGATTCTCATCCCTGGTGGCCGTCGGGAGGGACCCCGGTGAACCTGGACACTGTCGCCGACGAGCTGTACGGGCTGCGGCCGGAGGAGTTCGTGGCGGCCCGTGACCGTCACGCCCTCGCCGCCCGCGAGGCCGGTGACAGGTCCCTCGCCGAGGAGATCCGCGCGCTGCGACGGCCGAGCCTGGCCGCCTGGGTGAGCAATCTGCTCGTCCGCCGGCAGCCGGAAGAGGTGGAGCCGCTGCTCGGTCTCGGCGAACGGCTGCGCCGCGCGCACCGTGAGCTCGACGGGGAGCAGCTGCGCGAGCTGGCCCGGCGGCAGAACGAGGTGATCGGCGCGCTTGGCCGGCAGGCCCGGAAGCTTGCGGGGCAGGCAGGGCATCCGGTGGGCGAGGGTGTCCAGCGCGAGGTGGAGGAGACCCTGCACGCCGTGCTCGCCGATCCGCGGGCCGGGCGGGAGTGGGCGGCGGGCCGGCTGGTCAAGCCGCTGACGTCGCCGGCCGGGTTCCCGGTGGCCGACGAGGCCCTGCTCGGCGACCGCCCGACGCCCGCCGCGCCCGGGTCGGGGTCCCCGGCCCGGGGCAGGAAACGCGGGGCGGACAACGAGCGCCGCCGTCCGCACACCGGGACACGGGGGAAGACTCGCGAGGCCGAGCAGGAGCGCGCCCGTGAAGCCGAGCGGGAGCGCGCCCGTGAGGCCCGGCGTGAGCTGCGTGCCCGTGAGGAGGAGGCCGACGCCGCCGCGCGGGCGGTGGACGAGGCCGGCGCCCGGTCGGCCGAGGCGGACGAGCGGGTCGGGGAGCTGCGGGAACGGCTGCGGCAAGCGGAGGAGGAACAGCGGCGGGCACGGGCCGGTGTGCGGGAGGCGCGGGACCGGGCACGGCAGGCCGACCGGGCCGCCCGGGAGGCCCGGCGCCGGGCCGGAACCGCCGCCGCGCGGTCGGGCTCCTGACCGGCGACCACCGCACGGTCCCACGACACCGCCCGGTGGGGACGACATCACCCTGACCGGCGGTGCCAGCCCCGCCCGCGTCTGCATCGAGCACCTGCTGCCCGACGTGCCGGACGGCACCATCACCCCCGGCCGCGTCTTCGGCGGGACCTTCCGCCTCGACCGGGCGCCGGACGCCTACCGGGCCACGGCCGGACGCCAGGTCCTCGAGTCCCTCCTCCGCCCCTGCCCCCCACTCCCCCACCCGCACGGCGAAGGACCCAGCGCCCAGCGCTCATGCAGACTGCGCACGCGCTCGGTCCCCGCCGCGGCGAGGACCGAGCGCGGTGGGGACCGAGCGCGGTGGGGACCGAGCGCGGTGGGGACCGAGCGCGGTGGGGACCGAGCGCGGTGGGGACCGAGCGCGGCGGGAAGCGGTTCCTGCGCACTCCCCGCACCGCGTGCGCTGGCGGAGCGCAGGAGGCGCCCGGACACTGTCCGTGACAGGTCAGCGCGGCGGGCCGGGCGAGGGAGCGGAAGCGAGGGGTCATGGCGAGACCGATCTGGACCGGCGTCCTGACCTTCGGGCTGGTCACCCTGCCCGTGGGGCTGTACACCGCCACCGAGGACCACGCGGTCCACTTCCACCAGTTGCAGCGCGGCACCACGGACCGGATCCGCAACAAGCGGGTGAACGAGCGCACCGGCAAGGAGGTCGGCACCGACGAGATCGTCAAGGGCTACGAGCTGGACGAGGGCGAGTACGTCGTCGTGGAGCCGGAGGAGCTGGAGGAGATCGCGCCCGGCCGGTCGAAGGTGATCGAGCTGGCCGGGTTCGTCGACCTCCACGACGTCGAGCCCGTCCACTTCGCCCGGACGTACTACGTCGGCCCGCGCGGCGAGGAGTACGACAAGGTGTACGAGCTGATGCGGTCGGCCCTCGACCGCTCGGACAAGGCCGGGATCGCCACGCTCACCATGCGCGGCAAGGAGTACCTGACCGCGTTGCGGGCGCAGCCGGGCGTCCTCGTCCTGCACACCCTGCACTGGGCCGACGAGGTCCGCGACCCCGCCGACGTGGTGCCCGGACTGCCGCGCCGCGCGAAGTCCGACAGCAGGGAGCTGCGGACGGCCGAGCAGTTGATCGACGCCCTGACCATCGACTGGGACCCCCGCGACTACCGCGACACCTACGAGGACCGCGTCAAGCGGCTGGTCGCGGCCAAGCACAAGGGTGAGGAGGTCGCCGGCGAGGCGGAGCCGCCGGAGGCGACCAACGTCGTGGACCTCATGGAGGTGCTCAGCCGCAGCGTCGAACAGAGCCGGTCGGGGGGCAGTGGCGCGAGCGGTCGGGGCAAGCAGGCGAGCCGGTCGCGGCGCGGCGAGGGAGGCGGACGGGAGCGGACCGCCCGGCGGGAGCGGACCGCCGGCCGGAAGCAGGCTCCGCAGCGGAAGGACGCCACGGGCCCGAAGGACGCCACACGCCGGAAGGACGCCACACGCCGTAAGGACTCCACAGGCCCGAAGAACGCCAAGGGCCCGAAGGACGCCACGGGCGCGAAGGACTCCAAAGGCCGTACGGACGCCACACGCCGGAACGACGCAGCGACGGGCCGGAAGAAGGCCCAGCGGTGTTCGCGGACCGAGGATCCGGCCTCCCTGTCGAAGGCGGAGCTGTACGAGCGGGCCACCGCCGCCGGGGTACCGGGCCGGTCGAAGATGACCCGGGAGCAGCTGGTGCAGGCCCTGGGCCGGCCGGGCGCCGCGGCCTGACCCACATCCCTGCGCCGACGGTCCCCACGCCCCTGTGCCCCCTCCGGCGAACCCGCCCCCTCCGCCCCTCGGCACCCGCACCCGCACCCGCACCCGC
>NZ_WWJT01000555.1 GCF_009865385.1 Streptomyces sp. SID486
GTCATCAAGATGGTCATGGCGATGCGCAACGGCGTCCTGCCGAGGACCCTGCACGTCGACGCGCCGTCCCGCCAGGTCGACTGGGACGCCGGCGCGGTGGCCCTGCTCACCGAGGCACGGCCGTGGCCGGCGGCGGACCGCCCGCGCCGCGCCGGTGTGTCCTCGTTCGGGATCAGCGGCACCAACGCCCACGTGATCCTCGAGGAGTCCGCCGAGCCCGAGCCCGAGCGGGCGGACCCGGCCGGCGCACCGCCGGTCCTCGCCCTCCCCGTCTCCGCCCGCTCGCCCGAGGCCCTGCGCGGCCAGGCCCGGCGCCTGACGGAGCTGACCGACACCGCCCCCGCCGACCTCGGCCTGGCCCTGGCCACCACCCGCGCCACCCACCCGTACCGGGCCGTCGTCCTCGCCGGCGGCGCCGACGAGGCCGCGGCCGCACTGGACGCCCTGGCACGCGGCGCCGACGCACCGGGCCTGCTCGTCACCGGCACCGCCACCGACGGCACACTCGCCTACCTCTTCTCCGGCCAGGGCGCCCAGCGCCCCGGCATGGGCCGCGACTGGTACGACGCCTTCCCCGTCTACGCCGAGCACTTCGACCGCGCCGCCGCGCTCTTCGACAAACACCTGGAACGCCCCCTGGCCGAGGTCGTGCTGGGCGACGACCCCGAGACCCTGGAGCGGACCGACTACACGCAGGCCGCCCTGTTCACCACGCAGGTCGCCCTCTACCGGCTGCTGGAGTCCTTCGGGCTGCGCCCCGGTCTGCTCGCCGGGCACTCCGTCGGCGAGTTCGCCGCCGCACACGTCGCGGGCGTCTGGTCGCTGCAGGACGCCGTCACCGCGGTCGCCGCCCGGGGCCGGCTCATGCAGGCCCTGCCCGCGGGCGGCGCGATGGTCGCCGTACAGGCGTCGGAGGAGGAGGTGACACCGCTGCTGGAGGGGCGGCGGTGCGCGATCGCCGCCGTCAACGGCCCCCGTGCCGTGGTCGTCTCCGGCGACGAGGACGCCGTCACCGAGGTCGCCGCCCACTTCACCACCTCGCGCAGACTGCGTGTCTCGCACGCCTTCCACTCACCCCGCACGGAGCCCATGCTGGCCGCGTTCCGCGAGGTCATGGCCGGTATCGAGGCGGCGGAACCCGCCGTACCGATCGTCTCCACCCTCACCGGGGCCCCGGCCGGCGCCGCCGAACTCGCCTGCGCCGACTACTGGGTACGGCACGTACGGCAGACCGTCCGCTTCGCCGACGCCGTCGCGACCCTCGCCGCCGAGGGCGCCGACACCTTCCTCGAACTCGGTGCCGCGCCCGTCCTCAGCGCCCTGGGCCCCGACTGCCTGCCGGACGCCGCACACACCGCGTTCGTCCCCGCCGCGCGCAAGGACACCGCCCAGCTGCCCGGCCTGCTCGCCGCCCTCGCCGCCCTGCACACCCGGGGCGCGGACGTCGACTGGGCCGTGCTGTACGAGGCGTACGCGGGCCGCCGTGTCGACCTGCCCACCTACGCCTTCGACCACGTCCGGTACTGGCTCCCCACGGCCGGCGTCACCACCGGTGACGCCGCCGGGCACGGCCTCGCCACCGCCGACCACCCGCTGGTCAGCGCCCGCCTGGACCTGCCCGGCGACGCCGGCCTGCTGCTCACCGGCCGGATCTCCACCGCCACCCACCCGCTCCTGGCCGAACACGCCGTACTGGGCACGGTCCTGGTGCCCGGCGCCGCCCTGGTCGACCTCGCCCTGCACGCCGGACGCCTCACCGGCCGCCCGGTCCTGGAGGAACTGACCCTGCAGAGCCCGCTGGTGCTGGAGGCGGACACCGCCGTACGCCTACAGGTCGCCGCCGGCCCCGACGGCACCGTGGAGATCCACTCCCGCGCCGAGCACGCCCCCGCCGACGAGGACTGGACGCGCCACGCCACCGGCACCCTCACCGCCGCCGCCACCGCGCCCGCGCCCGCCACGGCGCCCGGCGCGTGGCCGCCG
>NZ_WWJT01000556.1 GCF_009865385.1 Streptomyces sp. SID486
GTATCCGCTCCGGCGGTGCGGGCGTGTCGTGCCGCAGCAGGGTGCGCCCGGCGGCGGCGGTGACCAGCAGTCCGATCACGGTGAGACCGAGGAGGTGGACGGCGGGGGAGAGGGAGCCAGCGACCAGCCCGCCCAGGCTCGCGCCGACCATCCCGCCCAGACTGAAGGCGGCGTGGAAGCCAGGCATGATCGGCCTGCCCAGGGCGGTGACCAGATCGACGGCCGCGCTGTTGAAAGCCACGTTCACCCCGCCGTAGGCCGCCCCGAACAGCAGCAGGACGGACCCGAGCGCCGGCGCCGAGTGCGTGAGCGGCGGCAGCGCGACGCTGAGCGCGAGCACCGCCATGCACACCACGGTCACCGGATGGCTGCCGTAGCGGCGGCACAGCCGGCCGGTCAGCGTCATGGTGAGCACGGCGCCCGCGGACACTCCGAGCAGGGCGAGCCCGAGGCCGCCGGCCGAGGCGTGCGTCTGGTGCTTGATGTCGGGGATGCGGACGACCCATCCCGCGAAGATGAACCCGTCCAGGGCGAAGAAGGCGGTGATCGCCACGCGCAGTGCCGTGAGGCTCCGGCCCGGCACGACGCTGTGCGATCGGGTTTTGTTTAGTATCGGCACAAAATAAGGGTAGGGGGCGCGACGGCACCCGGGCAAGCCGCCGGACCACCGGGCGCCCGGCCTCGGCCGCTGCCGCCGGGAGCCGTCGCGGC
>NZ_WWJT01000557.1 GCF_009865385.1 Streptomyces sp. SID486
GATCACCGGTGCCCGCCACCTCGATGGTCCGCCCGGTCCCCGCCGGATCACCGGAGCCGTCCGCCTCGATGGTCCGCCCGGTCCCCGCCGGGTCACCGGTGCCGTCCGCTGCCGGGGGCGCCGGTGCCGGGGGTGTCGGTGCCGGTCTGGCCAGTTCGAAGTCGCCGTCGGGTGCGGTGGTTTCCGGTACGGCCGGCCCGGGCCGGTCTGCCGGTGGCGCCCCCGCCGCTTCCTCCGGTCCTTCCGGCTCTCCCACCGGCGGGACAGGGTTCCCCTCGTTCATGCTCTCCCCACGGCTGAGCCGTGACCGCGCGCCGGCGCGGTCACGGGACGTCGTCCACCGCCCCGGGTCGTCGCCGCGGGCACGGCCTCAGAGGATTCAACCAGGTCCGCGGTCACCGACGCAGTGGCCGGTCAGGGCGACCGCCGGGGCATGGAGGGAGCGGGGCCGGGGTCGGGGACGGGGGCGGACAGCAGCTCGGAGCCGGCGGTGGCCGCGGGGGGTGCGGGCCGGTCGGTGCGCGGGAGGGCCACGGTGTCGTCGAGCGGGCGTATCAGCGGGGAGATGGCGGCCGCTCCCGCGAACACCGGCGCGGTCAGACCGCGCACCTCCTCGGTGCGGGCCGGGGGGAGCCCGGGCAGCAGCGGCGCGGACAGGGTCGTCGGGGCCACCGGGGCCGGCCCGGACAGCAGGCCGCCCTGGGCGAGCAGCGGCCCCGCCGGGCGGCGGCGCTGGCCGTCCGGCGTGGCCGCGCCCCCGGTGCCCGCCGGACGCGCCG
>NZ_WWJT01000558.1 GCF_009865385.1 Streptomyces sp. SID486
ACCGCCTCCAGCGCCCGTACCACCGACCCCGCCGCGGGCCTGCCCGGCGAGCCGAGCGCGGGGGCGACCAGTGCGTCCAGGTCGTCGACGACCACCACGAGCCGGGGCAGCGGGGGCGCGGCCCCCGCACGCTGCCGGGCCGCCGCGCCGGGCCGCAGCCGCAGGGTGGAGCTGGGCGGCACCTCTATGTCACCGGAGGCGACCGCACCGCGCTGCGCGACCGGGTCCCCGGTCGCGGCCGTACGCTGTGCCACCATCCGGCCGGACACCTCCCGCCCCGCGTGCCACCGGGCGAAGTCCGTCCGGCCCAGCAACTCCGCGCGGCGCTTCAGCTCGGCTGCCAGCGACTGGGCGAACTCCCGCATCCGCACCGGGTCGTTGGCGATCAGGTGGGTGGTCACGTGCGGTATGTCCGTACACACGCGCAGGCCCTCGCCGTGCCCGGTGCCGACCCCGTCGCGGCCGTCGAGCAGCACCATGGCCAGCCGGTCCGGCCGCTCGGCGGCGGCGAGCGAGGCGACCACGGCCCGCAGCAGCTCGGTCCGGCCGCTGCCGGCCGGCCCCTCGACCAGCAGATGCGGCCCGTCGGCCACGAGGTCGGCGGTGACCGGTCCGCGCGGTCCGGCACCGAGCACCGCCCGCGCCCGCCCGCCCAGCGACTGCGTGTCGTCGGCCGCGTCCGCCCAGCGCGCCATCAGCGAGGCCGGGGTGGCCCGGGCCAGCCCCAGCTCGTCCAGCAGCCGGGCCGACTGCGGCAGCGGCGTGGACACGCGCGTGTCCGGCCCGCCGGGCGGCCCGTCCGGGCGCAGCGGCGCCAGCGCCCGCGCGAACCGCTCCGCCCAGGCGGCGGAGACGGCGTCGACGGCGGCCTGCGTACCGGGGCCGACGGGACCGCCCGGGGCGACCCGCAGCAGTTGCAGCCCGGCGGCGACGTCCCCGCTGAGCAGCGCCACGGCACCGCAGTGCCGGAACGTCGGGGTCACCGCACAGGCGTCCTCGTACGTCCGCGTCACGGGGGAGACGGGTGAGGCGGGCTCGGTCTCGGCGAGACACACCACGTGGATCCCGGCCCGCGGACCGGCCACGGCCAGCCGCGCGAGGGCGTCCCGCAGCGCGGAGCCACCCGGATCGCCGTCCACGACGACGACGGTGTAGGGCCCCGCGAACCCGCCGGCCCCGGTGTCCTCCCTGGCCCAGGACGGCCGCCTGGCGGAGCTGTCGGCGTCGGGACGGGAGGGGGCGGCGGAAGCGGCGGAGGGGGTGGGGCGGGGGGCCGCGTACGCGGCGGGACCGGGGGGCCCGGCGGGCACACCGGCCCCGTGGTCCCCGGCACCGCTTCCGCGGTCGCCGGAGGTGCCGGGGTGGCCGGGGTGGCCGGGGGGAGCGGTGGCCGGGTGGGCGCCGGGTACGTCGGCCGGGGCGGTCCCGTACGGGTCGCTCGCCGTGTACGGGTCGCTGTACGGCGCGGTGCCGCTCTGGGTGCCGGTACCGCTTCCGCGGTCGCCGGAGGTGCCGGGGTGGCCGGGGGGAGCGGT
>NZ_WWJT01000559.1 GCF_009865385.1 Streptomyces sp. SID486
CACGCCGGCCGCCGGCACGCGCCCGGCCGGCGCCGCCACCGCCCCGGTCCGGTTCCAGCCGATGACCAGGGGGAGCACCAGTGTTCTCGTACGGACGACCGTTCTCGTACGGAAGACGTCATGACACGCACGGCGGACCGCGTCGCGCGCGCGGCAGGCGCCGGGTGGGCGTCGCGGCGCTGTGCGCGGCGCTGACCGCACTCGCGGTCCCGGCCGCGCGG
>NZ_WWJT01000560.1 GCF_009865385.1 Streptomyces sp. SID486
CCCCACCGCGCCCACACCTGTCACCGGGCACCCCACCGCGCCCACGCCTGTCTCTGGGCACCCCACCACACCAGGAGCTGGCACCGGGCACCCCGTTGCGCCCACGCCTGTCACCGATCACCGAGTCCACCGCCTTCGCGGCAACTCCCGACCCGGCGCCCGACCCGGCGCCCGACCCGGCGCCCGCCCCGGCGCCCCACCCCGCGACCGCCCCGGCCCCC
>NZ_WWJT01000057.1 GCF_009865385.1 Streptomyces sp. SID486
GCGGCGGCCCGTGGCCGGCTCGCGGTCAGCCGGCGGCCGGCCCGCGATCCGCCCGCGACACGCTCTGCGACTCTTCGGCGGACGCGGCACGCTGGCCCGGCACCGCGTTGCTCAGCTCGGCCGCCTCGGCGGGGTCGGCGTTCGCCGCGCCGGGCCGGGCCTGCCGGCCGATGTCGCGGATCTCGGCCTTGCGGGCCAGGTCGGCGACCGCGGTGCCGAACCGGTCGATCGACCTCGGCTCGTCCGGACCGAGCAGGTACCGCTTCAGCTCCGCGCGCGCGTCCGCCAGCGGGTCGGCGGCCGGGTCGCGCACGGCGTCCAGCAGTCCGCCCAGCTCGGCCGCGTCGTTGGAGAGGATCACCGCGGCGCGCACGGCCGTGTTCTGCCGCCTGAACTCCTCGGCCCCCACCTCGCCGGAGTCGGTGACCGCGTACGGCTTTCCGCTCGCGATGAAGTCGGAGACCACGGAGGAGATGTCGGAGACCATCGCGTCGGAGGCGTTGAAGCAGTCGTACAGGCGCGGCTGGGCGCCCTTGACGACGCGGTGCTCGTACGACGGGAAGGAGCGCCAGTAGGCGTCGTTCCACTCGGCGCGCAGCCGGGCGGTCTCCGCGTGCCGGTCCGGGTCGGCGATGCCGTCACGGGTGGCCTCGGCCTCGTCGCCCCTGGTGCCCCCGGCGCCGGCCAGTTCGGCGAGCCGGGCCTCGATCCGGGCCAGCTGGGCGGCGGCCCGGTCCATGGCCGCGTCGTCCGCGGTGAAGCGGGGGTCGGCGGCGCGCTCGGCGGCGGCCTGTTCGACCAGGGCGGCGATGCGCCGGTGGGCGGCCCTGGCGTCCTTGCTGACGTTGCCGGTGAAGGGGTGCGGCTTGTACAGGACGCGGACCGGCGGATCGGCGGTGATCAGCCGCTGCACGATGTTCTCGCCGGCCAGCACGATCGAGGTGTTGCCGGGGTTGCCGTCCCAGCCCTCCCAGGTCGGGGCGTACAGGACCGTGGGGACGCGGTCCCCGCTCACGTCCCGCCGGCCCCGGATGGGTGCGAGCTGGGGGCGGCCGACCTCCACGATGTCGTCGTCGCGGACGCCGACGTCGGCGATGGCGTAGCGGTCGCGGCCGGCGCGGCCGGCGGTCCACACCTCGTCGTAGACCTTGCTGTACGGATTGACGCTGGCGAGCTTGTCGCTGTCGCCGTGGCCGATGAAGACGTGCTTCATCGTCGGGACGCGCAGCAGGTGGATGTTCTTGCCGACGTTGGCCGCGTACAGGGCGACGCGCACGGTGGACAGGTCCAGGTTCATCAGGTGCACCCCTCCCGGCACGCAGACGACGGGGACCGTGGTGGGCGCGAGGCTGTTCAGGATGGCGCGCTCGCGGAGGATGATCAGCGGCCGGGTCTCCAGCCGCTCCATCGTCTCCAGCCACATGTCGGCCTGGTAGGCGGAGTCCTTGGAGCCGGAGAAGTACAGGACCGTCTCGGGCCGGTAGCCGGTCAGCCAGTCGTCCACGGCGGCGAGGACGGTGTCGGGCCGCGGCGGGACCTTCCGGCCGCGCACGTACGGCACGAGGACGAGGACGTAGAGGCAGCCCAGGCCGACGGTGAGGCCGATGCCGGTGAAGCCGGCGACGGCGGAGCCCGGTCGGGCGGAGACCAGGATGCCTGCGAGGGCCAGCAGGTCCAGGTGGAGCATCTTCTCCGCGGAGCGGTGCATCAGCAGGCGCGGCGGGGCGTCCGGGATGCGGAGGCGGGACTTCAGGTCGATGTTGCGGGTGGCGACCGGCATCCGGCGGCGGTTGCGGATGAGGGTGACCAGTGCGCCGTGGGGGGCCTGGAGACCGTAGAAGGCGATGAAGCAGGCGACCGCGCCGTAGAAGATCAGGTCGTCCGAGAGGGACAGGCGGGCCAGCAGCAGGACCAGCAGCAGCTGCCTGATCAGGAAGCGGATCGACAGGCCGGCCCGGACCTTGCTGAGGCGGTTGACCAGATAGCTGCCCTTGCGGTGCAGATGGTGGTCGGCCAGGTACGTCACGGCGGACACGGCCGCGAACGCGGGGACGCTCGGGACGAGCGCGGCCAGCATGAGCGCCGGGAAGCCCAGTACCAGGAGGGCCGCCGCGGCCAGCTCGGCCGCGCTGCCCACCCGGGCGACGCGAATAGCGGTGGAGATCACGGAGAAACCTGCTCAGGGAGGGGGGTGCCAGTTCTGTTCGGTGAATGAGCAGCCGCGGCGGCCCGACGGTCCGGCCAAGCGCCCGGGGGGGTCACATGCTGCCCTGCCGGTCCAGCAGCGAGGCGAGCGCCTGGTCGAAGCCGGAGGCCTTGGCCGCGTCGGCGGTCGGGTCCTGCCGGCGGACGTCGATGACGTGCCCGGTCAGCTCCGACAGCAGCACGTCGAGGGAGGTGCCGGCCACGGCCTCGGAGGAGAGCAGGCTGCCCGCGGGCTCCGCGCCGAACGCCTTGGTGCGCATCGGTGTGGCGGTGCGCTCGGGGTTGATGCAGTTGACGCGGACGCCGTCGGCGGCCCACTCGTCGGACAGCGCCTGGGTGAGGTTCACCATGGCCGCCTTGGTGGAGGAGTACAGGGAGTACTCGGCGCGGCCGCGGGTGTAACTGCTGGACGTGTAGAGGAGCAGCTGGCCCTCGGTCTCGGCCAGGTACTTGTAGGCGGCGCGCGCGATCTGCACCGGGGCCAGGTAGTTGACCTTCAGCGCCTCCTCGATGGCGGCGCTGTCGGTCTCGGCGAGCCTGCCGATGCGCAGCACGCCCGCGGTGTTGACGACGTAGTCGATCCGGCCGGTCTCCGCGTACGCCGTGGACAGCGCGTCGTCGACCTCCTCCGGGTTCTCCACGTGGGTGCCGGTGGTGGAGCGGCCCAGCGCGTAGACGTTCGCGCCGTAGCTCTCCGCGAGTTCGGCGAGGTCCTTCCCGATGCCGTAGGAGCCGCCGAAGATCACGAAGGTCTTGCCGGTGAGCAGGTCGTGGTAGGAGTCCTCACCGATCTGCTCGGGTGCGGCGGTGGAGGCGAGCTGGAACAGCTTGTCGGCGATGAAGACGTCGACCGGCTGCGTCACCTTCATGTTGTACTCGTCACCCGCGACCACGTGGACCGGCACGTCGGGCAGGTACTTGAGGACCACCGAGCAGTCGTCGGTGGCCTCGAAGTGGGGGTCGCCCGCCGCGACCTCGTAGGCGTGGCGGATCGTGGACAGCTTGAATGCCTGCGGGGTCTGGCCGCGGCGCAGCCGGGAGCGGTCCGGGATCTCCGTGATGAACTCACCGTCCTCGCCGTGGGTACGGGTGACGATGATGGTGTCCGCGGACGGGATGGCGACGTCCACCGCCTGGTAGCGGTCCAGCGCGGCCACGCAGTCGTCGATGACGCGCTGCGAGAGCAGCGGACGTACGGCGTCGTGGAAGAGGACGTTGCGGTCCTCGCCCTCGGCCAGGCCCTCGCCGAGCGCGGCGATGGCGCGCTCCGTGGTCTCGTTCCGTGTCGAGCCGCCCTCGATGACTTTCTTCACCTTGGTGAAGCCGGCCTTTGCGACGAGCTTCTCCACGTCGGGTACGTAGCCAGGCGTCATCAGCACGATGACGTCGTCGATCGAGTCGGCGCTTTCGAAGGTGGCCAGGGTGTGCTCGATGACTGCCTTACCGGCGATCTTCAGCAGCTGCTTGGGAATCGAAAGACCCACTCGCTGACCGGTTCCACCAGCCAGGATCACTGCGGTGGTACGGGGCTTGGCTATGTACTGGGACACAGATGACCTACCTAGGGGGGACAGGGAACCGGGGAATAGTTGCACTCCCGGTAAGCGCGATGCAAGGCGCGTGATGTGCTCGGCATATGTGCGCGCAACCTCTCGTTCATCTTGCGTTCCTGGTGTCGGGCGAGAGGTGAAGTGAACGCCTGTGAAATACCTGTGAGTAAGTCCACAGATTCCATGGAAACGGGGCTGTGGGTAACTCGCCCCGCAGTGTGCACATCTTCACGCCCCGGGATACACAGGTGCACGGGTTCTTCATATGGGGCGGCGCATGGTCGCGAACGGACCGGGAATGCGAAGGAGTCGGCCACATTTTGCTGTGTAATTCACAGCGAGGGCTCCTCGCATCTCGATCTCGGCCGGGCCGGTGAGCGATAGTGCGGGCCGCCGCTTTATTAATGAGATTCTCAGGGAGTTCCGCGGCTCGGCGAAAGCACGGGAAATCCGTGATGCCCTCCACGGCTCTTCCCGCATGGTTAGCGGAAGTTAAGCCTCGTCCTCCCTGCGCCCGGCTCGCCCGCGCCGGTTCCGAGGGCGTCGGGTCGGGACGAAGAAAAATCCCCTGCGGCACGGGAAGGTTCCCGTGCCGCAGGGGATGCGTGACGACGCGTAGGACGCCGTACCGCCGGTCGCCCGGCAGGCGGTCAGGCGGTCAGGCGGTCAGGCGGT
>NZ_WWJT01000561.1 GCF_009865385.1 Streptomyces sp. SID486
CCGGCGGCTGGACGAGCGCGACCGGCTCCTCCTCCGGAACGGATACCGGAGCCTGCTCCAGGATCACGTGCGCGTTGGTACCGCTCACCCCGAACGACGACACACCCGCCCGACGCGGTCGGCCCGTCTCCGGCCAGGACGTGGACTCCGTGAGAAGTTCGACCGCGCCGGCAGACCAGTCGACGTGCGGGGACGGCTCGTCCACGTGCAG
>NZ_WWJT01000562.1 GCF_009865385.1 Streptomyces sp. SID486
CGGGTCGACCTGCCGACCTACGCCTTCCAGCGCGAACGCTACTGGGTCGAGCTCGTACGGCCCGACTCCGGAACTTCGCCCGCCCCGAAGGAAACCGCTGACTCCGGTTTCTGGGAGGCGGTGGAGCGTGGGGACGCGTCCGGGTTGGCGGATCTGCTGGCGTTGCCGGGCGATGAGTCGCTGACGGCGGTGCTGCCCGCGTTGTCGGCCTGGCGTCGTCAGGATCGTGAGCGGTCGGCTGTCGACAGCTGGCGTTATCGCGTGGCGTGGTCGCC
>NZ_WWJT01000563.1 GCF_009865385.1 Streptomyces sp. SID486
ACGGCTACCAGGTCACCAACGTGGAAGCCTCCATGTCCTCGCCGTCCAGCCTGCTGCACTGGACCCGCCGCATGATCGAGATCCGGAAGCAGAACCCCGCCTTCGGACTCGGCTCCTACACCGAGCTGCCGTCCTCGAACCCCGCGGTGCTCGCCTTCCTGCGCGAGGCACCCCTGGCGGAGGAGGGAGGGGACGACGACCTGGTGCTGTGCGTCCACAACTTCTCCCGCTTCGCCCAGCCCACGGAGCTGGACCTGAGCCGGTTCGGCGGCCGGCATCCCGTCGAGCTGTTCGGCGGGGTCCGGTTCCCGGCGATCGGTGAACTGCCGTACCTGCTCACCCTCGCGGGCCACGGCTTCTACTGGTTCCGGCTGCGTCAGGACGCCGTGTAGTCCCGGCCACCCTCCGGCCGGGTGGGGCGGTGCGGCGTTTCCACCGCCCCACCCGGGGCACGCATCAGTAACACCCCGACGACCTCCGGGGAAAGGACGTGACGCCCCATGGCGGAAACGGTCACCCCCTCCGGCACCACCGGCTCCCTCCTCGCCTCGCTCGACCCGTTGCTGCGCACCTGGCTGCCCCGGCAGCGCTGGTTCGCGGGCAAGGGGCGCCCGGTCACCGGCTTCACCCCGGTGGCCGTCACCGAACTGCTGCCCTCCCCCCGGCTCGCGGACCCGCCCGAACAGGGCGGCGCCCCCACCGGGCGGCTGGGCCTGTACCACCTGCTCCTGCGCGTCCATCAGCCCTCCGCGCCGGGCGCCCCGCCGCACCCGGGCGACTGCTACCAGCTCCTCATAGGTGTGCGCGAGGCGCTGCCACCCCGGCTCGCGCCCGCGCTGATCGGACATGTGACCGACGGCCCGCTCACCGGACTCACGGTGTACGAGGCCCTGTACGACGCCCGGCCGGCCGAGGTGCTCCTGGAGGCCCTGCGCACCCGCGCCCGGGTCGGGGACCTGCGGTTCGAGCGGGATCCGCGCCAGGAGATCCGGGCGGGTCTCGTGGCCCGGATGATGACCGCGGAGCAGTCCAACTCCTCCGTCGTCTATGGAGATACGTTCATTCTCAAGCTGTTGCGCCGGGTCGTGCCCGGTGTCAACCCCGACCTGGAGATACCCCTCGCCCTGGCCCGTCAGGGCTGCCCCCGGGTGCCCCCGCCCACGGGCTGGCTCAGCGCCGAGCCGGGCGGGGAGCCGTACGTCCTCGCCGTGCTCCAGCCCTACGTCAGCGGGGCCGGCGACGGCTGGGAGCTGGCGCTGCGCGAGCTGGCCAAGGGCGAGGACTTCGCCGCCGAGGCCCGCGCACTGGGCCGGGCCACCGCCGAGGTGCACACCGCCCTGGCCCGGGCTCTGCCTACGGTCACGCTCGGCCACACCCAGCTGGAACTGCTCGTCGACGGCATGACCGAACGGCTCGCGGCGGCCGTGCAGGCGGTGCCGGCGCTGCGGCCGTACGAGCAGGGGCTGCGCTCGGCCTACACGGCGCTGTCCTCGCTCGCCGCCGAGGGCCGCACCTGGACCGCCCAGCGCGTGCACGGCGACCTGCACCTGGGGCAGTGCCTGCGCTCGCCGTCCGGGGAGTGGTCGCTGATCGACTTCGAGGGTGAGCCGGCCCGGCCGCTGGCCGAACGGCGCATGCCGCAGCCGCCGGTGCGGGACGTCGCGGGGATGCTCCGCTCCTTCGACTACGCGGCCCACTCGGCGAACCCGGCCGCCCCGGAGTGGGCGCACGCCTGCCGTGCGGCCTACTGCTCCGGGTACGCGGAGGTGTCCGGCCGTGACCCGCGCACCGATCCGGTGCTGCTGCGGGCCTACGAGACCGACAAGGCGGTCTACGAGGTCGTCTACGAGGCCCGGCACCGCCCCGACTGGCTCCCCGTACCGCTGTCGGCGATCCGCCGCCTCGCCGTCCCCGACCCGACCTGACCCGATCCTCGCCCGGGAGACTCACCCGTGACGTCCAAGAAGCCAGCCGCCAGGAACAAGTCAGGCAAGACCAGGACCAAGGCCGACACCGGCACGACGGCCGAGAAGAAGACGAGGGAGCCGAGGGAGCCGACACAGACGTCGACGCCGACACGGACGCCGGGGGCACCGGATCCGGCGAAGACGCGGGTGCCCCTGCAGCCGGCGCCGCCCGGGCTGGAGGTCGCCGTGTCCCCCGCCGTCCACGCGGCCGACCGCGAGCGGCTGCTGCACGGCACCCACCACGATCCGCACGCCGTCCTCGGCGCGCACCCGGTGCCCGGCGGGGTCGCCTTCCGTGCCTTCCGCCCGCACGCCGAAGCGGTCGCGGTCGTCTCCGGTGAGCTGCGGGCGGACCTGCACGACGACGGCGACGGCTTCTTCTCCGCGCTGCTGCCGCTGACCGACGTCCCCGCCTACCGGCTGCTCGTGACGTACGACGGCACGGTCCACGAGACCGAGGACGCCTATCGTTTCCTGCCCACCCTGGGCGACCTGGACCTGCACCTGATCGGCGAGGGCCGGCACGAGCAGCTGTGGCGGGCGCTCGGCGCGCACGTCACCACCCGGCAGGGCGTGGCCGGCACCCGGTTCGCGGTGTGGGCGCCGAACGCGCGGGGCGTCCGGGTCACGGGCGGGTTCACCTTCTGGGACGGCACCGCCTTCCCGATGCGCTCGCTGGGTGGCACCGGGGTCTGGGAGCTGTTCGTGCCCGGCGTCGGCGAGGGTGAGCTGTACAAGTTCGAGATCACCCGCCCGGACGGCTCGCGCACCCTGCGCGCCGATCCGCTGGCCCGGCGTACCGAGGTCCCGCCGGCCACCTCCTCGATCGTGCACGTCTCCACGCACGAGTGGGGCGACGCCGAGTGGCTGGCCCGGCGCGCGGACACACCGCCGCACGAGGCGCCCTTCTCGGTCTACGAGGTGCATCTGCCCTCCTGGCGGCCGGGTCTGACCTACCGGCAGCTGGCCGAGCAGCTCCCGGCGTACGTCAGCGAGATGGGCTTCACGCACGTCGAGCTGATGCCGGTCGCCGAGCATCCCTTCGGCGGGTCGTGGGGTTACCAGGTCACCGGCTTCTACGCCCCGACGGCCCGCCTCGGCACCCCCGACGACTTCAAGTACCTGGTGGACCGGCTGCACCAGGCCGGTATCGGCGTGCTGATGGACTGGGTGCCGGCCCACTTCCCGCGCGACGCATGGGCGCTCGCCGAGTTCGACGGCCGCCCCCTGTACGAGCACCACGACCCGCGGCGGGCCGCCCACCCCGACTGGGGCACGCTGGAGTTCGACTTCGGGCGGCGCGAGGTGCGCAACTTCCTGGTGGCGAACGCGGTGTACTGGTGCGAGGAGTTCCACATCGACGGACTGCGGGTGGACGCGGTCGCCTCGATGCTCTACCTCGACTACTCGCGCGAGCCGGGCCAGTGGACGCCGAACGAGCACGGCGGCCGGGAGAACCTGGACGCGGTGGCCTTCCTGCAGGAGATGAACGCCACCGTGTACCGGCGCTGCCCGGGGGTGGTGACCATCGCCGAGGAGTCGACGGCCTGGGACGGCGTGACCCGGCCCACCCACCAGAAGGGCCCGAGCGGCTTCGGCGGCCTCGGGTTCGGCCTGAAGTGGAACATGGGCTGGATGCACGACTCGCTGCGGTACATGAGCCACGATCCCGTGCACCGCAGGTACCACCACGGCGAGATGACGTTCTCGATGGTGTACGCCTACAGCGAGAACTACGTCCTGCCCATCTCCCACGACGAGGTGGTCCACGGGAAGCGGTCCCTGGTGTCGAAGATGCCGGGCGACTGGTGGCAGCAGCGCGCGAACCACCGCGCCTACCTGGGCTTCATGTGGGCCCACCCGGGCAAGCAGCTCCTCTTCATGGGGCAGGAGTTCGCGCAGGGCGCCGAGTGGTCCGAGGCGCACGGCCCCGACTGGTGGCTGCTGGACCCGGCGTACGGCGCCGAGGCGGACCACCGGGGCGTGCGGGACCTCGTACGGGACCTCAACGCGGTGTACCGCGCGACCCCGGCGCTGTGGCAGCGGGACACCGATCCGGGGGGCTTCGAGTGGATCACCGGGGACGCCGCGGACGACAACGTCTTCGCGTTCCTGCGCCGTGACGCCGACGGCACCCCGCTGCTCGCCGTCTCCCACCTGGCACCGGTGGTCCGCCACGACTACCGGATCGGGGTGCCGGAGGACGTGCCGGCCTGGGCGGAGGCGCTGAACACGGACGCGGCCCGGTACGGCGGCGGCGAGGTGACCCATCCCGAACCGGTCAAGCCGGAGCCGCAGGGCGCGCACGGCCGCCCGGCGAGCATCCGGCTGACCCTGCCGCCCCTGTCGACGGTGTGGCTGCGGCCGGCCTGAGGAGCGCGCCTGGCCGGGCCGTCACGGCTCGGTCAGGGCTTCCACCAGTTCCGGGAGTTCACGCAGGGTGCGCAGCACGCGCGGGACGTGGCGGGCGATCTCGTCGGCCTGCCCCCGGCTGAACACCGACCGGACGTTCTCCTCCCGGGCCCGGTCGGCCATGCGGTCCAGCAGCTCCCTGGCGTCCTGTGACGCGTCGAGCAGCCGGCCGACCCGGGCGCGGAGTTCGTCCGCCCACTGCTCGAGGTGCGAGGCGCCTTCCCCCACATCGGGACCGGGGAACGGTGCCGGCCTCTCGGGCGTGCCCTCGTCCGCGGCCGGCCGGGGGGCCGGGTCGTGCCCGTCCGCCGGTGGCTGGGCGAACTCGGTTCGGGCGGGTGCCGCCAGGGGCGTCGCGGCCTGGGACCGAAGCAGGCCCGCGGCGTCACCGGCCGGCGCTGCGGCGCGTGCACCGGGCACCCTGGGCCTGGCGGCCCGCTTGCCCGTCTCCTTGGGGAACTCGCGGTTGAACCACGCGCGGCTCATCGGTTCGGGAAGCGGCGCTCCGGACCGGCTGACGCGGAACGGTCTGCGGTCGCCCGCGTCCATGGCGAGCGCCAGTTCCCTGAGCAGGGCGACGGCCTGCAGCCTGCTGTTGTTCCGCAGGGCGTTGAGCGCGTTGCGGACACCGCGCCGGACGCGGGTCGCCTCCGTGCCGTCGTCCTCGTCGGACTTCTGGCCCTCCAGGGAACCGCGGTCGGCCTCGAGAATGCCGAAAGCGGCCAGCCAGTGCGCGGCGCGGTAGCTCACCAACTCCTCGAATGCCTGCTCCTCCGTGTCGGCCACCGCGAGGAGCTCCCGGAGGGGGCGCCGGGAGACGTCCAGACCGGTACGCACCTCCGACACCTGGAACACCTCGCCGATGCGCGGGTTCCAGGCCTTGGGGTAGCTCTCCGACGTCAGGGCCGACCACGCCCGGGCACGCTGGTTCACCTCGGGGGCGGTGAGCTGGGAGGGCGGGGATTCGCTCAGTACCCGCCGGATGATGAAGCGCTTGGCGCCGTCGGTGGGAAACAGCTCACGCAGCAGCATCATCGACCGCAGGTCCCGGAGTTCGCTGACGGTGGCGCCGCTCGGCGCCCCCGGGAGCTCGGTCACCGGGGCTGCCCCGGAGAGGACCTCGGCCGTCTGCTCGTCCAGCTGGCCGGCGGCCACGTAGGCGCCGAGAACGCTGCGGGCGAGCGCACGGCTCCGGTCGTTCTGGGTGAACCCCAGGGGCGGGTGCACGTGGTCCCGCCGGTTGCTCATCTGCACGATGCGGTACAGACGGCGTGGGGTGGTGCTCCCGACGACCAGTTGGGCTCCGACCACCGCGACGTTCTTCGCCCGCACGGCGCGGGCGGAGCTGTCCGGCTCCCATTCCCCCTCCCGCGCGTACTCCTGGTTGAGGGTCTCCGACAGCCGTGCCAGCCACTGGTGGGGATCGAAGACCAGGGCCTCCCCTTCCCCTCCCAGCCGTTTGAGGGGTACGCCGGTGAGCACCTCCGCGGAACTCACCCCGTAGATCTCCTGGCGCTCCTTGGTCCGGTTGTTGCCGCGGACGGCCATCCACCCCCAGTGTTCGGCCGGGTGCAGGGGTCGCCCGTCCTCACCTGCCGGTGGGGGCTCTTCCAGCTGGAAGTGCTGGGCGACGTACAGGCCGGGCTCCTGCTGCCCGTTGAGGATGAGTTCCTGCTTCAGGTCGTAGGGCCGGTGGCCGACCCGTCTGGCCAGTGCGTCGACCGCCAGTCTGACGTCGGACACCAACTCCTCCCTGCTGGAGACGAACCTCCGCAGTGCCGCGAGGGCCTCCTCCCCGCCTTCGGAGGTCACCCGGGTCCAAGGATGGATCCGTGCCAGGGCTCGACGGTCGTCCGTGGCCGCTGAGGGGTCCGCCAGGGAGTGCCAGGCGGAGCTGATGCGTTCGTTGTTCTCCCAGACGACGCCACCGACACCGTGCATGCGGACGTTCACCACGGTCATGTCCCCGGCCTCGGTGGTGATCCGGCTCAGCACGCGGTCCGCGAGCACTCGTCTGCCTGCCGCGTCGGCTACGCCCAACAGGGTGCCCGGCTCGACGACGAAGGGCGCGATATTGCCCAGCGCCCCTCGCGGGACGTTCACCCCCGGGGTGCGTAGCACCGCCTCGATCCACTCCTCCTGCTCCTCCCGGGAGGCAGGTGCCGGAAATGGACGTGTGTCGTCAGCCATCTAAATCCCCAAGTCTCCGAACGGCATACCGCATTAGAAGATGAGAGGAAGGTCGTCGTCCACCGGAGCGTGGGGGTGTCACCTGTGAGGGCGGGAGAAAGAACAAGTAGCGTCACTGGTCAATACGAATCGATCAACTTCGATCAGTGCTTGAAGATATCGAAGAAGACACCCCGGAGCAGCCCCAGGATCGAGAACAGGAGTTCTCTGGCGTTGCGCCTCTCCTGCCTCCTCCCCATCTCCTCGATGTGCTCGCCGATCTCCACCAACCGGTGCTCCATCGTGTCGAGTTGCCGCTTCAGGCCCTCGAGGCCGGACGAGCTGCCGTCATCCAGTGCGGACATGACCTTCCCTAAAAGGTTCCGACACCGAACCCCCCTGGTTCGGACAGCCAGAAGACTTGCATCTCCGTCATCCGGTGTCGACCGCTCTTCGGACCGGTACCCCGCGAAGACCGCTACCGGTCCGACGGTCACCTCGGGCGCATCCGCGATGAATTCATAGCGTTTCTCGATCACAATCGCTCGAGCCGCCGCCCTTGCGAGCCACCTCGACATCAGACTGATGACGGATACGAATGCTCTGACCAGAGGTTCCAAATCCCAACTCGGGAAACCCTTCATTCGATGGACGTACGCATCGAACAAGAGACCGTGTCATTCCATCGATCCGACAGGCCCTTTCTCATTGACCCTTCCGGGGATCAGTGCTAGCGAGGGGTGGATCCGGCCGCGTGACACGTCCTTCGGATCGGTCACCCGCGACCGGTGCGGAGGGTGTGCGCCGCACCGGTCGCGGGGAGCCCGGGGTCCGGCCGCTACCCGTCGGACGCGGCGAGTCCCGGCGGCAGCTGCCCCGTGTGCAGCACCCCGAGCCGCTGGGTGGCGCGGGTCAGGGCCACGTACAGGTCGCTCGTGCCGTAGGCGGCCGGCTCCACCACCAGGACGGAGTCGAATTCGAGGCCCTTGGCCTGGCGGGGGTCGAGCAGCACGACCGTGCGGGTCAGGTCGGGCTCGGCGCTCGCGGTGACGCCGTCCAGGCGCGCGGCCAGGGAGCGGTGCAGCGCACGGGGGGCGATCACCGCCAGGCGGCCCTCGGCGGGGGTGAGTTCGGCGACCGCCTCCGCCACCGCGCCGGGCAGGTCACCGGGCGCCTGCCGCACCCAGGGCCGTACACCGGTGGAGCGGACGGAACTCGGCGGCTCGAAGTCCGGGTTCCCGGCGCGGACCACGGCCGCCGCCAGATCCATGATCTCGGCCGGGGTGCGGTAGTTGACGCCCAGGCGGGTGTGCTCCCAGCGGTCCTCCACGTAGGGGGCGAGGATGTCCGACCAGGAGCCGGCCCCGGCCGCCTCCGCCGTCTGGGCGGGGTCGCCGACCAGGGTCATCGAGCGGGTCGGGCTGCGCCGCATCAGCAGCCGCCAGGCCATCGGCGACAACTCCTGCGCCTCGTCCACGATGATGTGGCCGAACGCCCAGGTGCGGTCGGCGGCGGCCCGCTCGGCGGCGCTGCGGTGGTCCGCCTCCTCCTGCCGTTCGGCGAAGCGCTCGGCGTCGATGATGTCGTGCGCCGACAGGACCTCGGAGGCGTCCGGGTCGTCGTCCTCCTTGTCCTCGAACTCGTAGGTGCGGGAGGCGTAGGACACGTCGAGGACGCCCTGCGCGTAGGCGATCTGCGTCTCGCGTTCGCGTTCCGCGCGCGCCCGGGCCAGCCGTTCGTCCTCGCCGAGCAGTTCGGCGGCCTCGTCCAGCAGTGGCACGTCGGCGACCGTCCAGGCGCGGGTCACCGGGCGGCGGACCGCGTCGGCGTCGGCGGCCGGGAGGTACCGGTCCGGCTCGGCGAGGAAGTCGGCGAGCAGCCGCTGCGGGGTGATGCGGGGCCACAGCCGGTCGATGGCGTCCCAGACCTCGGGGTTCTCGGCGAGTTCGTCGCGGATCTGGGTGATGTCGGCGGGGTCGAGCAGACTGCTGCCGTCGTAGGGGTCGGTGCCCACGCGCTCGGCGTACAGCTCGGTGAGGGTGTTGAGGATGTGCCCCTCGAAGTACTCGCGGGCGGCGTTGTGCGGCAGCCCGGCCGCGCGGGTGCGTTCCCGGGCGACACCGGCCAGGCCGTCGTCCAGCATCAGCACCTCGCGGTCGTGCTCGATCGCGATGACCGGGTCGGGCAGGGCCTGCCGGTCGCGTACGGCGGCGGCGAGCGCGTCCGCCATGTCGGCGCGGCCCTTGACGGCGGCCGCCTCGGGGGTGTCGGCGGCGGTGGCCTTCACGCCCGGGAAGAGCTCGCCGACGGTGGCCAGCAGCACCCCGGTCTCGCCGAGGGAGGGCAGCACCTCGCCGATGTAGCCGAGGAAGGCCGGGTTCGGGCCGACGATGAGGACGGCCCGGCGGGCCAGCAGCTCCCGGTGTTCGTACAGCAGGTAGGCCGCGCGGTGCAGGGCGACCGCGGTCTTGCCGGTGCCGGGGCCGCCCTCGACGACCAGTACGCCGCGGTGGGGCGCCCGGATGATCTCGTCCTGCTCGGCCTGGATGGTCTGCACGATGTCGCCCATCCGGCCGGTGCGCGCCGAGTTCAGCGCGGCCAGCAGGACGGCGTCGGCGTCGTGGTCCTCGTGGCCGGTGCGGGTGGCGTCGCCGAGGTCCAGGATCTCGTCGTGCAGGGAGGTGACGGTCCGGCCCTCGGTGGTGATGTGCCGGCGGCGGCGCAGGCCCATCGGGGTGTGGCCGGTGGCCAGGTAGAAGGGGCGGGCGACGTCGGCCCGCCAGTCGATGAGGACCGGCGTGCGCGCGCTGTCGTCCTCGCGCAGTCCGATCCGGCCGATGTGGTGCTTCGTGCCGTCGGTGAGGTCGATCCGGCCGAAGCACAGCGAGCCGTCCACGGCGTCCAGCGCGGCGAGCAGCCCGGACCGCTCGGCGACCAGGATGTCCCGCTCCAGCCGTGCCTGCATGGGCTTGTCGCCCTGGGCGAGCGCGTCCGCGACCGAGTCCTCGGCCTCACCGCGCAGCACGTCCACGCGCGCGTACAGTCCGTCGATGAATTCCTGCTCCTGACGCAATTCATCGTCCGGAAATTCGGTGTTTGACAATTCCGCTCCCGCCCGGATATACTCTGCTCAGTGATGTTCTCCGCGACCATTTCGAAAATGAAGTCGCGAACCACTGAATATACGCAAAGAAATCCCCCGGACGCAATTGCCCGGGGGATTTTTTCGATCAGACGCCAGCTGACTCCTCCACCTCCAGCAGCGAGGCGCTGTGCCGTTCCTCCTCGAACCTGCGGCGGCCGCCACGCAGCCCGAACAGGCGCTTGGTGAGGGCGATGTAGAGGACCGCGAGGATGTTGAGGACGAGCGTGGCGATCTTCAGCCAGCTGACGTGCTCGGTGAGTTCGTAGATCTCCAGCGGGAGGAACGCGGCCGTCGCGACCACCGTCAGGTACTCCGCCCAGCGCTTGGCGTACCAGAGGCCGACCGCCTCGATCAGTTCGATCAGCGCGTAGGCCAGCAGCAGGCCGGCCACGAGCAGCAGCGTGGAGTGCCGGTAGCCGAAGGCCTTCTGCACGGAGCCGACGACCGGCGAGTGGTCGAGGTCGTAGTGGAAGTGCCGGAACACCGGGCGGAAGACGTCCAGGTATTCGTCGAAGAGGCGGCGCACGGCGTTCTGGCTGTTGCTGAACTTCCACACCGCGACCGCGACCAGCACGATGAACACCCCGCGCACGGCCCGCTCGACGGCGAGGAAACGCAGCACGAACAGGTCCCGCAGCACCTTGCCGCGCGGGACGAGCGGCGCGTCGGCGGCCGGCCCCGAGCCGTGCGGGCCGCCGAGCACGAAGTCGCCGCAGCGCAGGCAGCGCCAGACGTCTCCGAGCGCGGTCCGGGCGTGCAGCCGGTGCCGCAGCCGGGGGTCGTCGGGCGCGTAGGTCACATGCCCCTTGCGCGCGCAGGTCCGCCGGTCCCAGTCGATCTTCATCCCCCGTGCCTCCGTACAGTCGCCGACGCCACGCACGAACGTGCCGTCCCGGTCGGTCCGGGTCGCCACGCACGAACGTGCCGTCCCGGTCGGTCCGGGTCGGCACGTTAGTGGATGACGGCGTTCGGCGATCAGTCGGCCGTGCTGTTCGCCAGTTCCCTCTCCTCTTCCTTCACCTCGGCCGCCGCGGCCTCGCGGCGCGGCAGCAGGACGGCCACCAGGACCGTGCCGATGCCGAGGATCACCGCGCCGACCAGGCTCGTGTGGGCGACCGCGTCGGAGAAGGCGGAGCCGACCGCATCGGCCATCTGCCGGGCACCGCCCGCGAGTTCGCCGGCCTGCTGCTTGAGCTGCGCGGCCTGCTGCGGGTCGCTCGCCTGCTGGGCCCGCGCGGCGGCCTCGTGCGCCTTCTCGCCGATGCCCTGCGCGACGGCGTACCCGGCGCCGACCGAGTCCTGCGCGGTGTCCAGGGCGCTCGCGGGGAGCTTGCTGCCCGCGGTGGCGTCGGAGAGGTGGTCGCCGTAAGAGGTGGCGAGCAGCGAGCCCAGGATGGCGATGCCGAGCGAGCCGCCCAGCTCCAGCGAGGTGTCGTTGACGGCGCCGCCGACGCCCAGCTCGGACTCCGGGAACGCGCCCATGATGGCGTCGGTGCAGGGCGACAGGGCGAGGCCGATGGCGAGGCCCAGGATGATCAGCGGGGCGACGAAGTCGCCGTAGGTGGAGCCGGCGTCCACCTGCGTCAGCAGCGCGAGGGCGGTGGTGCCGCCGACCATGCCGGCGCTGACGGTCCACTTCATGCCGACGCGGGGGGTGAGCCAGCCGGTCAGGGCGGAGCCGACGAAGACGGCACCGGCCAGCGGCAGCATGCGTACGCCGGTCTCCAGGGCGTCGTAGCCGAGGACGAACTGCAGGTGCTGGGTGAGGTAGTAGAAGGCGCCGAAGACGGCGAGGAAGAACAGGGCGACGGCGAGGTTGGAGCCCGCGAAGCGGCGGTGGGCGAAGCGGCGCACGTCCAGGATCGGGCGCGGGTGGCGCAGCTCCCACAGGACGAAGGCGACCAGGCCGACACCAGCGGTCACGGCGGCTCCGACGGCCTTGGCGCCCCAGCCGAAGTGCGGACCCTCGATGATCATGTAGATGAGCGCGCCGGTCCAGATCACCGACAGCGCGCCGCCGACGTAGTCGATGCGGTCGTGGTGGCCGGCCTTGGACGGCGGCACGAGGACCAGGGCGGCGACGACGGCGACGGCCGCGATGGGCACGTTGATCAGGAAGGTGGAGGACCAGCCGTGGTCGCGCAGCAGGGCGCCGGCGACCACCGGCCCGGCGGCGATGGCGAGGCCGGCGGTGGCCGTCCACAGCACGATGGCCTTGGCCCGCTCGGCGCGCGGGAAGGTCGCGGCGAGCAGCGAGAGCGTGGCCGGCATGATCAGCGCGGCGCCGACGCCCATCACGGCGCGGGCCGCGATGACGGTGGCCGCGCTGTCGGCGAGGTAGCCGAAGACGGCACCCGAGCCGAAGACGACGAGCCCGAGGACGAGCGCGCCGCGCCGGCTGTACTTGTCGCCGATGGCGCCGAGCAGCAGCATCAGCGCCGCGTAGGGGACGGTGTAGCCGTCGATCACCCACTGGAGGTCGGCGCTGGAGAGGCCGAGGTCCTTCGTCATGTCGGGCGCCGCGACCGTGAGGGCGGTGTTCGCCATCACGATGATCAGCAGACTGAGGCAGAGCACCAGCAGCGCCCACCAGCGCCGGGCGTAGGGGCGCTCCATCCTTTCGACCGGTTCGGTCATGACGAGTCGCATGGCAGGGATCGCCTTCCTCGGGGTACGCGACGGACTTGCACAGTGGCGTGTAATTGCACAACCATGTGCAATGTACGTTGTTGCACAACGCTGTGCAAGTCAGGCCGGGGTGTCCCCCGTGGTCCGGGAAGGCCCGGGCAGGGGCCCGGGCCACGGTCCGGGGAGGCAGAATGACCGCCATGACCACGGGTAACAGCAGCCGCGCCGACGCCAACCGACGCCGTATCCTCGACGTCGCCCTCGCCGAACTGCTGCGCGATCCCGACGCGTCCATGGACCAGATCGCGCGGGCCGCAGGGGTCGTACGACGGACGGTCTACGGCCATTTCCCCAGCCGGGAAGCGCTGATCAGCACCCTGGTGGACGGAGCCGTGGAGGCACTGGCGGACGCCGACTCCCGCGCCCGCGCCGGGGTGAACGACCCCGCGCAGGCGGTGGCCCGCTCGGTGCTCGCCCTGTGGCCGGTCGCCGACCGCTACCGGCTGCTGATCGCCCTGGCCCAGCGCACGGTCACCGTGCAGGGCATCCGCGAACGCCTGGCACCGCTGCGCGAGAACAAGGTCAGCCTGCTGCAGCGGGGGCTGGACGAGGGTGCCTTCAGCTCACCGCTGCCCGCGCCGGCCCTCGCGTACGTGCACGAGCAGATGCTCTTCGCGGTGATGGAGGCGGTGAACGACGGCCTCGTGCCGGCGGAGGAAGCGGGCCGCTCCGCCACGGTCGCCGTCCTGACGGCGGCCGGCGTACCCGCCGCACGGGCGGCCGAGCTGGTGTCCGGGGTGCGGTGACCCGAAGCCGCGGCGCGCTCCGCGCCCTTTCGGCCGGCAGACGGGACGCGGGCCGGGACACGGCCCGGGCCGAACACCCGGCCCGGACACAGGGCGGACCGTCCTCCGGGCCCGGACACACCGAACCGGACGCCCGGCCCGGGTTCAGGCCGGGCCGGACGCCCGGAGCCGAAGGGCGCGCCGCGCCCCTTCAGGGGCGGGGAACTGCGCGCCAAGCCACCCGCGCCCCGGCAGCCACCCGCGCCCCGCAGCCACCCGGCGGCGGGTCGCGACGGACGCCCAGGGTTCGGCCGCCGCGACAGACGCTCGGGTCCTGGCGACGCGGCGGACGCTCGCGCCGCCTGACACTCGCGGCAGACGCCCAGGGTTCGGCCGCCGCGACAGACGCCCATGGGTCGGCCGCCGCGGCAGACGCTCGGGCCCTGGCGACGCGGCGGACGCTCGCGCCGCCTGACACTCGCGGCAGACGCCCAGGTTCGGCCGCCGCGGCAGACACCCATGGGTCGGCCGACGCGGCAGACGCCCAGGGTTCGGCCGCCGCGGCAGACGCTCGGGGTTCGGCGGACGCTCAAGCCCTGGTCAGCTCCTTGCCCCCGTCGTCCCGGGCCCCGGACGGCCCGGAAGCCGTCGGCTCGCCCTCCTCCCGCGCCGTCGTCTCGTCGAACGGCAGCTCCCCCGCCAGCACCCGCCGGACCCGCACCATGTCGATCTCCCTGGTCCACGTGCCCACGAGCACCGTCGCGACCGCGTTGCCCGCGAAGTTCGTCAGCGCGCGCGCCTCGCTCATGAACCGGTCGATGCCGACGATCAGCCCGACCCCGTCCACCAGCGCCGGCTTGTGCGACTGGAGCCCGCCGGCCAGGGTCGCGAGCCCGGCCCCGCTGACGCCCGCCGCGCCCTTCGACGCCAGCAGCAGGAA
Source organism: Streptomyces sp. SID486 (assembly GCF_009865385.1). Classification (GTDB taxonomy): domain Bacteria; phylum Actinomycetota; class Actinomycetes; order Streptomycetales; family Streptomycetaceae; genus Streptomyces. The sequence goes on from NZ_WWJT01000563.1 coordinate 14,047, forward strand.
CAGCAGCAGCGGGATCTGCTCGCCGACCGACATCGGCGTCCCCAGCGCGTCCGCGATGTACAGCGACGCCATCGTCATGTAGATCATCGTGCCGTCGAGGTTGAACGAGTAGCCGGTGGGCACGGTGATGCCGACGACCGGCCGGCTCACGCCCAGGTGCTCCATCTTCGCGATCAGCCGCGGCAGCGCCGACTCCGACGACGAGGTGGACAGGATCAGCAGGAACTCCCGGGCGAGGTACTTGAACAGGGAGAAGACGTTCAGCCCCGCGACGATCCGCAGCAGCGCCCCGAGCACGATGAAGACGAACAGGAAACAGGTGAGGTAGAAGCCGAGCATCAGCACGGCGAGGCTCTTGAGCGCGTCGACGCCCGCGGAGCCGACCACCGCCGCGATCGCCCCGAACGCACCGATCGGCGCGGCCCACATCACCATGGACAGGATGCGGAAGACGAGGCGCTGGATGTGCTCGACACCCCGCAGCACCGGCTGGCCGGCCTCGCCCATGGCCTGGAGCGCGAACCCGGCGAGCAGCGCCACCAGCAGCGTCTGGAGCACCTGGCCCTGGGTGAACGCGGACACGAACGTGGTCGGGATGATCGACAGCACGAAGTCGACGGGCGGCAGCGCGTCGCTCTCGATCTGGGCGTGTCCGCTCTGCTTGAGCGCGTCGGTCAGGTGCAGCCCGTCACCGGGGTGCAGCACGTTGCCGACCACGAGGCCGATGGCGAGCGCGACGAGCGACATCACCAGGAAGTAGCCGAGGGCGATGCCGCCGACGGCGCCCACCTTGGCGGCCTTGCGCACGGAACCGATGCCGAGCACGATCGTGCAGAAGATGATCGGCGAGATCATCATCTTGATCAGGTTCACGAACCCGGTGCCCAGCGGCTTCAGCTCCACCGCCGCATCGGGCCAGATCAGCCCCACGGCGATGCCGAGCGCGACCGCCGCGATGACGGCGATGTACAGGTAGTGGGTCCGGTCCCGCTTCGCGCGGGGTGCGGCAGGTGCCGTATCGGGGGTGCTGGGGGCCACGACTGCCCTCCTTGACGTCTTCGTCGGCGAACAACCGGCGTGCGGCTCACGTCCGGGCGTTGTTGGGGAATGCCGTGACTATCTCCCGCCGTGTGAGGGCGGTCACCCTTCCGTTCATTTAGTTCACGATTGAGCGGAGAGGCACACTGCTGACATGCGCCTACCCGCCCTCCCGAGGCCCCGCAGCCTCGCCGGCCAGCTGTTCGCCGTGCAGGCCGTGCTGATCGCACTGGTCGTGGCCGGGTACGCGCTGTTCACCTACGTCAGCGACCAGCGGCAGGCCGAGGACGCCGCCGCCCGGCAGGCCACGGCGGTCGCCCGCTCGGTCGCCGACTCCCCCTCGGTGCGTACGGCGATCCGCGCCCCGGACCCCACGGCCCGGCTGGAGCCGTACGCCCTGCGGGTCACCCGGGACGCGAACGTCGACTTCGTCACGATCATGAACCCGTCCGGCATCCGCTGGACCCACCCCGACCAGAAGCAGATCGGCAAACGCTTCCTCGGCAACATCGCCGCCGCCCAGCACGGCCGCACCCTCACCGAGACCTACACCGGCACGCTCGGCCCGTCCGTCCGCGCGGTGACCCCCGTGACGGACGCCGGCCGGATCGTCGGGCTGGTGAGCGCCGGCATCAAGGTGGAGACGATCAGCGCCCGGGTGCAGGACCAGGTCGCGGCGCTGCTCGGAGTGGCCGGCGGCACCCTGCTGCTGGGCGCGGTCGGCACGTACGTCATCAACGCCCGCCTGCGCCGCCACACCCACGGCATGAACGCCACCGAGCTGAGCCGCATGCACGACTACCACCAGGCCGCGCTGCACGCGGTCCGGGAGGGGCTGTTGATGCTGGACGGCCGGTACCGGGTGGCCCTGATCAACGACGGTGGCCGCGAACTGCTCGCGGTGGGCCCCGAGGAGGAGGTCGTGGGCCGTTCGGTGGCGGCCCTCGGCCTGCCCGCCCCGCTGACCGGCGCGCTGCTGTCCGGCGAGCCCCGGGTGGACGAGGTGCACCTGACGGCGTCCCGGGTGCTGGTGGTGAACACGTCCCCCGTCTCCGGCGGCGAACAGCGGGGTACGGTCGTCACCCTGCGCGATGTCACCGAACTCCAGTCACTGATGGGCGAGTTGGACTCCGAGCGCGGCTTCACGCAGGCCCTGCGCTCGCAGGCGCACGAGGCGGCCAACCGGCTGCACACCGTCGTCTCGCTGATCGAGCTGGGCCGGGCCGAGGAGGCGGTGGAGTTCGCCACGGCCGAGCTGGAGCTGGCGCAGGCCCTCACCGACCAGGTGGTGGCCGCGGTGGGCGAACCGGTGCTGGCCGCCCTGCTGCTGGGCAAGACCGCGCAGGCCAACGAGCGGGGCGTGGAGCTGGTGGTCTCGGCGGACAGCCGCCTGGACGACGGCCTGCTCCCGCTCGAACTGCCGGCCCGGGACCTGGTCACGATCCTCGGCAACCTGATCGACAACGCGGTGGACGCGGCACAGGGGACGGCGGGGGCACGGGTGACCGTGACGGCGTACGCCTCGCCCGCCGAACTGGTCCTGCGGGTGCGCGACACCGGCCCCGGTGTCGACCCAGCCCACGCCGACCTGGTGTTCCGACGGGGGTTCTCCACGAAGCCGGCCGGACCGGGCGGCCGGGGCCTCGGGCTGGCCCTGGTCCGGCAGACGGTGACCCGCCACGAGGGCACGTTGACGGTGGCGGAGCCCGGCGGGCACGGCGGGCACGGCGGGGACGGCGAGGCCGGGGCGGTGTTCGAGGTGCGGTTGCCGCTGAGCGCGTCGGCGGAGGGCGACAAGCCCGCAAGCGGTGGGACACCCCCGGAGCGCGGCACGACCACCAACGGCAGCGCGCTGCGGAGCGGCGGCACGACTGCGAACGGCAACCCGCCTCCGGACGGCGGCACGACCACCGACGGCAGCGCGCTCCGGAGCGGCGGCACGGCCATGGGCGGCGGCAGATGAGCGACGGACAGCAGCCCATCCGCGTCCTCGTCGTCGAGGACGACCCGGTGGCCGCCGACGCGCACGTGATGTACGTCGGCCGGGTCCCCGGGTTCGTCGCGGTCGGCAAGGCGCACACGGGCGCTCAGGCGCGGCGCATCCTGGACCGTACGCCGGTGGACCTGCTGCTGCTGGACCTGCACCTGCCGGACGTGCACGGCCTGCAGCTGGCCCGGTCGCTGCGGGCGGCCGGGTACCACGCGGACGTGATAGCGGTGACCTCGGCGCGGGATCTGGCGGTGGTGCGGGAGGGCGTCTCGCTGGGGGTCGTCCAGTACGTCCTCAAACCGTTCACCTTCGCGACGCTCCGGGACCGGCTGGTCCGGTACGCCGAGTTCCACGCGGCGGTGGGCGAGGCGAGCGGGCAGGACGAGGTCGACCGGGCCCTGGGGGTCCTGCGGGCGCCGTCGCCCGCCGCCCTGCCGAAGGGGTTGAGCGGGCCGACGCTGGAGCGGGTGACGGGCACGCTGCGGGAGGCGGCGGAGGGGCTCACGGCGGCCGGGGTGGCCGAGGCCGTTGGAATCTCGCGGATCACCGCCCGGCGGTACCTGGAGCACCTGGTGGAGTCAGGCCGGGCCGCACGGAAACCGGTGTACGGGCAGGTGGGGCGGCCGGAGCTGATGTACCGGTGGGGAGCGCCGGGGCGCTGATCGCCTCAGCCAGAGTGCGGGCTTCGGCGGCGTCAGCGGGGGCGGCGGCCCGCGTGTAGGCGTCGGCGGACTGCAGGTAGTAGGAGCGCGCCTCACCGAGCCGGTGCTCGTACGCGGAGGCCAGAGCCAGGGCACCAAGTGTCTGGCCGGCCCCGTACCAGTCGTCGAACTCGCGGCAGATCTCCAGATCCTTCCGGTACGCCTGGATCGCCGCCCTGGTGCGGTTCAGCGCACGGAGGCTCTCGCCGAGGTTGTACCAGGCTTTGCCCTCGTTGTGGCGGTCCCTGAGCTTCCGGTAGAGGTCGCGGGCACGCCTGTGGGCAGCGACGGCCTCCTCGGCCCTGTCCGCTTTCAGCAGTGAGCTGCCGAGGTTGTTCCACGCCATCGCTTCACCGTCCCGGTCCTCGACGGCCGCGAACAGCGCACGGGAATGGGAATGGACATCGATCGCCTCCGTCGCTCGGCCCGCGCTCCGCAGGACGAGGCCGATGTTGTCCCAGGCCGTGGCCTCGCCGTGCCGGTCCCCGATGGCCCGGCACAATTCGCGCCCGCGTGTGAGAACCTCGATCGCCTCCTCGGAGCGGCCCGTCTCCTGGAGCGCGAGGCCGAGGTTCTGGCACGCCACGGCTTCGCTGCGGCGGTCCCCGGCACGCTGGGCGGCCTCCAGGGCGATACGGCTGACCGTGATCCAGTCGTCGAAGTGGCGACGCCAGTCGAAGTACGCCCACAGGACCAGGGCCAGTCGCACGGCCGTGTCGGCGTGCCGTGTCTCCCGTCCCCAGTGCACCGCGGCAACCAGCCCTGCGCGCTCCGCGTCCAGCCAGGCCAGTGCCTCGGCCCGGGTGGCGAAGCGCTCGGGTTGCGGCCTCCCGGGCAACCACTGCAGCCGGTCGTCCGCCGCGTCCGCCCAGCGGTGGTAGTGCGCGAGCAGCCGTGCCCGGGCCGCATCCCGCGTCTGCGCGTCGTCGGTCAGGGCACCCGCCCCGAACACACGCACGAGGTCGTGCATCCGCCAGCGACCGGGACCGCTCCCGCGCTCCACCAGATGAGCGCGGGCCAGGGCCTTCAACCCCGCCGAAGGAGGGCCCCCGTCCCCGACCAGGACGGCGGCCACCTCCTCGCTCACCTCCGGCCCCGGCGCCAGGGCGAGCAGGCACAGCAGGCGGCCCTGCTCGGCCGGAAGCCTGCGGTACGACAGGTCGAACGCGGCGCGCACGCTGCGGTTGCCGTCGTCCAGGGCGGTGAGCCGGTCGTACGACGTGGCCAGCTCGTCGGCGAGTTCCTCGACCGTCTTGCCCGGATCCTCCGCCAGCAGCGCCACCGCGATCTGCAGAGCCAGAGGCAGGTGCCCGCACAGCTCCGCCAGACGTGCCGCGGCGTCCGCCGCCGCCGCGACCCGGGTGTCGTCCGGGTCCGCGATCCGCAGCGCCCGGTCGAGGAGCGCGCACGCGGCTTCGGCCGTCAGCTGGTCCACCGGCACCAGCCGCGCCCCCAGTTGGACCAGCCGGTCCCGCGAGGTGACCAGCACCCGGTGCCGCCCGACCCCCGGCAGCAGCGGCCGCACCTGCTCCGGCGACGAGGCGTTGTCGGCCACGATGAGCACCGGCTCCCGTCCCGCCAGCAGCGACCGGTACAGCCCGGCCCGCTCGTCCGCCGTGGCCGGGATGTGCTCCGGCTCGACCCCGAGCGCCCGCAGCAGTGACCGCAGTGCCTGGTCGGCGGTGACCGGTGCGTCGTCGTACCCGTGGAGGTCCACGAACAGCACCCCGCCCGGAAACCACCCCGCCTCCCGTGCCGCGTACGCCGCCTGCACCGCGAGCGCCGTCTTGCCGATGCCGCCGAGTCCGGACACGGCGGTGACGAGGACGGCCTGCCCGGTACCGGCCGCGGGGTCCAGCGCGGTACGCAGCCGCCCCAACTCGTCGTCGCGGCCGGTGAATCCGGCCACCCTCGGCGGCAGCGCGTCCAGTGCCGTCGGTGCCGGTGCGTGCTGCCGGTACTCCGCCTTGCCGACGACCTGCCCGCGGAACCGGCCGCCCCGGAAGTCGATGTGATCGCTCACCCGGCCGCGGCCCCCGCCCCGAACGGCACGGCGTACCGCACCACGCACACCCCGAGGCCCACGACCGTGACCGCCTCCAGCACGGACACCGCCACCAGCCCGGCGGAGACGTCGCCGGCCGCCCAGTACACGACCAGCGCGCTCAGCGGCACCACGCAGAAGGCCAGCAGGTCCACCACGCACTGCAGCACCTTCCGGGGCACCCGCCGGGTGTCCGTCCGGTGGGCCACCTCCCACCGGAACACCTCACCGCCCTCCGCCCCGGCCAGCGCCGCCAGCCGGGGTCCCAGCTCCGTCCGGACGTAGGCCCCGATCGCCGAGATCTTCTGGTCGTTGACGAGGTACGTCCAGCCGAGCACGACGCACACCGGCGGCAGTGCGAGCAGCATCGACGTCTGCCTGGCCTGGGCCGCGGCGGCGATCACGGCCGCGACGACGGTCAGGGTGACGTAGAGCAGGTTGTCCCGGAACCCGATCCGGGTCTTCTGCTCGTCCTTGACGGTCTGGTACTCGCTGAGCAGCAACTGCCCCACGGTGACGTCTCGTTCCACCACGTAAGCCCCTTCCCCCGGCAGTACCTTATGAGTGTGCCGGAGACGAAGCCCACTGTTCTGGTCCTGACCGCGCTCGCGCTGGAGTACGCGGCGGTCCGCGCGCATGTCGAGGAACGGCAGGAACTGGTCCACCCCGGCAACGGGACGTTCGTGGAAGTGGGCCGGCTGCCCGGCTCCCCCTGGCAGGTGGCCGTCGCCGAGCTGGGCGAGGGGGCCAGGAACACCGCCGCGCTCACCGCGTCGCTCATCGGCTGGCTCCGGCCGCGGGCGGTCCTGTTCGTGGGCGTCGCCGGCGGCCTGAAGGAGGACGTCGGCCTCGGCGACGTCGTGGTGGGCACGAAGGTGTACGGCATCCACGGGGGCAAGGTGACGGCGGCGGGTCTCCAGGTGCGGCCGGAGGCGTGGTCCGGCTCCCACGCGCTGCTCCAGGCGGCGCGTTCGGCCGTACGGGACATGACGGGTCCGCGGGTCCACTTCAAGCCGGTCGCCACGGGGGACGTCGTCCTCGCCGACGCCGGGTCCCGGATCGCCCGGCACGTCCACGAGCACTACAACGACGCCGTCGCGTTCGAGATGGAGGGCTCGGGCGCGGCCCACGCGGCGCACCTGGAAGGGCGGGACGCCCTCGTCGTGCGGGGCGTCAGCGACCACGCGGACGCCGGGAAGGCGGCGGCGGACGCCGGGGGCTGGCAGGAGCGGGCGGCGGCACGGGCGGCGGCGGTGGCCGTGGCGGTGCTGCGCAAGTACCGCCTGCGGGAGGGCGGTTCCGGCGGCGCCGGGGAGGAGGGAGCACCGGCCCGCTACGACGGCGACCACATCGACTTCCGGGGCGGCACCTTCCACGGACCCGTCGTCGGGAAGCGGGTCGAAGGCGAGCGGCCGTAGGGCGCGCGCCGGCGCCCCGGACGCGCAGCACCAGGGGAGTCCGCGTCCGCAACAACTTCCTGCGCACCCGGCACATCGCCGCCGACCCGCCAATCCCGCGCAGACGCATTGACCCGACCGGACCGCCGCTCTTACCTTCACACGGCAGCAATCTCCGCGCCACCCCCACGTGTGCTCAGGAGGTCATGCCCGTGCGCCCCACCGCCGCCCTCACCCCCCTCCTCGTCATCGCCCTCACCGGCACCGCGCTCACCGCCTGCGGCGGTGGCTCCGGGAGCGATCCGGACACGGTCAAGGTGTCCTACAAGCAGTCCACCGACAACTCCGTCAAGGTGATGGACACCTATCTCGCCGGCGTCAAGGAGCAGTTCGAGAGGGAGCACCCGGGCAAGAAGGTGGAGTTCGTGCCGATCAAGGCCCCGGACGCGGAGTACTACACCAAGCTCCAGCAGATGCTGCGGTCCCCGCGGACCGCTCCCGACCTGGTCTACGAGGACACCTTCCTCATCAACTCCGACATCACCAGCGGGTACCTGAAGCCGCTCGACCCGTACCTCGCGAAGTGGCCCGACTGGAGCCGGTTCGTCGACTCCGCGAAGGCGGCGGCCAGGGGCCGGGACGGGAAGACGTACGGCGTCCCGGACGGGACCGACACGCGCGGGCTCTGGTTCGACCGGCGGGTGTTCCGGAAGGCCGGGCTGCCGCCGGACTGGCGGCCGAGGACCTGGGAGGACGTCCTCGCCGCCGCCCGCACCATCAAGCGGAAGGTCCCCGGCGTCGTCCCGCTCAACGTCTACACCGGCAAGCCGGCGGGTGAGCGGGCCACCATGCAGGGATTCGAGATGCTCCTGTACGGCACGGGCGACGGCACACGGGATCCGCTGTACGACAGCGGGAGCCAGAAGTGGATCACCGGGTCCCAGGGCTTCAAGGACTCGCTGGAGTTCGTGGAGACCGTCTACCGGGACAAGCTCGGGCCGGACGTCTCCGACGCCCTCGACCCGAACTTCAACACCGCCGTCAACGGCGAGCTGCTCCCCCAGGGGAAGATCGGCATCGCCCTCGACGGCTCCTGGCTGCCGCAGGACTGGCTGCCGGGCAGCGGGCACGAGTGGCCGCAGTGGTCGAAGCAGCTGGGGCTCGCCGCCATGCCGACACAGGCCGGACAGGCACCGGGCAAGGTCAGCATGTCCGGGGGCTGGACCTGGTCCGTCCCGGCCAAGGCGGCCAACCCCGGCCTCGCCTTCGACTTCATCCGGACCCTCCAGACCAAGGACAACGCCCGGAAGTGGTACATCGCCAACTCCGGGATCGCCGTACGCGAGGACGTCGCCGCCGATCCGGCGTACACCGGTGCCCAGCCCGGCATCAGGTTCTTCACCGACCTCGTGGCGAGCACCCACTACCGGCCCGCGTACCCGGCCTACCCGAAGGTGTCGACCGCCGTGCAGGAGGCCATGGAGGCGGTCACGACCGGTGACCTGTCCGTGGCGAAGGCCGCGAGCGAGTACGACGCCACGCTCGCGGACGTCACCGGCGGCCAAGTGGTCCGGAAGTGAGGCGCGGGCACGGGGCCGTCCGGGTCCTCCCCCTCGCCCCCGCCGTCGTCCTCCTGCTCCTCTTCCTCGCCGGGCCGATCGCCTACTGCGGCTGGATCGCCTTCACCGACCTCCAGCTGACCGGCCAGGCGCACTCCTCCTTCGTCGGCTTCGCCAACTTCCGCCGGGCGTTCCGGGACGACGCGTTCCTGAACGCCGTCCTGCTGACCGTGGTGTTCACCGTCCTGTCCGCGCTCATCGGGCAGAACACCCTGGGGCTGGCGCTGGCCGCCCTGATGAAGCGCGCGTCGAAGCCCGTCCGCACCCTCGTCGGCGGGGTCGTCGTCACCGCGTGGGTGCTGCCGGAGGTGGTCGCCGGGTTCCTGCTCTACGCGTTCTTCCGCCGTGAGGGCACCTTGAACGCCCTCCTGGACTGGCTCCACCTGCCCCGGCAGAACTGGCTCTTCACACTGCCGATCCTCGCCGTGTCCTTCGCCAACGTCTGGCGGGGCACGGCGTTCTCGATGCTCGTCTACTCCGCGGCGCTCGCCGAGATCCCGGCCGAGATCACGGAGGCCGCCGAGGTGGACGGGGCCGGCGGGTGGCGGCGGCTGTGGCACATCACGCTGCCGATGATCCGGCGCTCCATCGGCACCAATCTGATGCTCAACACCCTCCAGACACTGTCCGTCTTCGGGCTCATCTGGGTGATGACACGGGGCGGGCCGGGGGACCGGAGCCAGACGCTGCCGCTGTTCATGTACGAGCAGGCGTTCCAGAACAGCATGATCGGGTACGGCACCGCGGTCGCCCTGCTCCTGCTGCTCGTCGGCTCCCTGTTCTCGGTCGTGTATCTGCGGCTGCTGCGGACGGAGGTCTGATGCCCCGCAAGCGCGCCTCCCGGCGGCTCGCCGCCGACATCTCGCTGCTGGCCGTGGCGGTCGCCTTCGCGCTGCCCCTCGTGTGGGTGCTGCTGTCCGCCGTGGACCCGCACGCCGGGCTGCGGGTCAGGGTCCCTGACGGGTTCACGCCGGACAACTTCGACGCGATCCTCACCCCCGACATCACCTTCACCCCGCTGCTGAACAGTCTGGTCCTGTGCGGGGGCGGCACGGCGCTGACCGTCGGCTGCGCCGCCCTCGCCGCGTATCCGCTGTCCCGGTTCCGGTCCCGGCTGAACCGGCCGTTCCTGCTGACGATCCTGTTCGCGACGAGCCTGCCCATCACCGCGATCATGGTGCCGGTGTACGCGCTGTACGTCCGGGTGAATCTCATCGACACCCTCCAGGGCACGGTCTTCTTCTTCGCCGCCTCCCAACTTCCCTTCGCGATCTGGCTGATGAAGAACTTCATGGACGGCGTGCCGAGGGAGCTGGAGGAGGCCGCGTGGACGGACGGGGCGTCGGCGCCGCAGTCGCTGGTCCGGATCGTGCTGCCGCTGATGGGGCCCGGGCTCGCCGTGGTCACCGTGTTCTCGTTCGTGATGATGTGGGGGAACTTCTTCGTCCCCTTCATGCTGCTGCTCTCCCCGGACCGGATGCCGGCCTCGGTGAGCATCAACGACTTCTTCGGCAACCGGGGCATGGTGGCCTACGGACAGCTCGCCGCGTTCTCCGTGGTCTATTCGACACCGGTGATCCTTTTGTATGTTCTGGTGGCACGCCGGCTGGGCGGCGGGTTCGCCCTGGGTGGCGCCGTGAAGGGGTGACACGAGACAGCAGCAGGTCACGGGCGTTGACACCGAGTGCCGCCTCACTCGGCGTGATCAACCCGTACGTTCCTACGATCCGTGATCTCGGCGGAACCGACCGTAGTCACCGCCCCCGTGCACCCCTACCTTGTGCCGGGTGCGCCACTCAGCCCAACCGAACCCCCCAGCTCCCCCGTTCAACGCCCCGGCCGCCCGCAGGCTCCGCGCCGCGCTGGGCATGGGGCCCGAGCACGTCGCCTACGGGATGCGTGCCTCGTACGGACTGCCCTACGTCACCCCTGATCTCGTGATCGCCTGGGAGCGCGGCACCGTCGCGCCGGGCAACCCCGAACTCACCGCGCTCGCGGGTGTGCTGTGGTGTTCACCCGGCGAGCTGATCGGCCGGCCGAGGACGCTGCGCGAGCACCGCATCGCCCGTGCCGTCGCGGCCGAGGACATCGCCCACGCCGTCGGCATGGAGCTGCGCGCCTACCTGGAGGCGGAGGAGAGCGGCCAGTGGCGGGGCAACGAGCGGCAGTCGGCCGCGCTCGCCCGGATCCTGGAACTCGCCCTGCCCGACTTCGTGGCCGTCACCGGCCGCGAGGCGAAACTCGCCGATCTGCTGCACAGCGCGGTGACCACGCGCTGGCAGGCCTACGTGCGGCCGGTGATGAAGCTCGCCCCGCTGGACAAGGAGGTCGTGGAACAGGTGCTGCAGGAACTGCACCAGGACTACCAGGGGCACATGGCCGCCACCCTCAGCTGGGGCGGCGGCAGCAGGAACGCGAGCGAGTCGGGGCAGCAGTTCCTGGACGGGATCGTCGACAACTTCTGGACGGCCGTGGAGGGCCGGACCGGCTGAACGGGTTCCGCCGGACCACCCCGCGAAGGGCGGCCCGGGAGCCCGGCGGCTCAGAAGACCGACTCGGCCTCGTCCATCCGGTCCTTCGGTACCGTCTTCAGCTCGGTGACGGCCTCGGCGAGCGGCACCATCACGATGTCGGTGCCGCGCAGCGCGGTCATCCGGCCGAACTGGCCGCGGTGCGCGGCCTCGACGGCGTGCCAGCCGAAGCGGGTGGCGAGGACCCGGTCGTAGGGGGTGGGGACGCCGCCGCGCTGGACGTGGCCGAGGATGACCGGCTTGGCCTCCTTGCCCAGGCGCCGCTCCAGCTCGTAGGCGAGCGCGGTGCCGATGCCCTGGAAGCGCTCGTGGCCGTACTGGTCGATGTCGCCCTTGCCGTAGTCCATGGAGCCCTCGGCGGGGTGGGCGCCCTCGGCGACGCAGACGACGGCGAACTTCTTGCCGCGGGCGAAGCGCTCCTCGACCATCTTGGCCAGGTCGGCGGGGTCGAAGGGGCGCTCGGGCAGGCAGATGCCGTGGGCGCCGGCGGCCATGCCGGACTCCAGGGCGATCCAGCCGGCGTGCCGGCCCATGACCTCCACGACCATCACGCGCTGGTGGGACTCGGCGGTGGTCTTGAGCCGGTCCATGGCCTCGGTCGCGACGCCGACGGCGGTGTCGAAGCCGAAGGTGCGGTCGGTGGAGGAGATGTCGTTGTCGATGGTCTTGGGGACGCCGACCACCGGCAGGCCGGCGTCGGAGAGCATGCGGGCCGCGGTCAGGGTGCCCTCGCCGCCGATCGGGATCAGCGCGTCGATGCCGAACTCCTCGACCATGTCGGCGGCGCCCTCGCAGGCCTCGCGCAGCCGGTCGCGCTCCAGCCGGGAGGAGCCGAGGATGGTGCCGCCGCGGGCCAGGATGCCGCTGACGGCGTCCAGGTCGAGGGCGCGGTAGTGGCGGTCCAGCAGGCCCCGGTAGCCGTCCTCGAAGCCGATGACCTCGTCGCCGTACTGCGCCACCGCCCGGTGCACGACGGACCGGATCACGGCGTTCAGGCCGGGGCAGTCGCCGCCTGCGGTGAGAACTCCGATGCGCATCGTGCTGTGTCTCCTGCTCGCTGTCGTGTACCGGTGAGCCGGTGTCGATTGTTTCACGTCCGCCAGGCAGGTGAGGTCTTGACGGGCGCCTTATCCGGCAGCGGGGGTATTGTCAAGAGGGTCCTGCTCACCTCGGTGGGCGATTTTTATGCCGAAGACGCGACATCCAAGACATGAGGAACGGAGTGGACACGTGACGCGCAGCGTGTACGTGACCGGGATCGACCGCGGTGACGGCCGCCAGGTCGTGGAGCTGGGAGTCATGGAGCTCCTGACCCGGCAGGTCGACCGGGTGGGCGTGTTCCGTCCGCTGGTCCACGACGGGCCCGATCGCCTGTTCGAGCTGCTGCGGTCCCGCTACCGGCTCTCGCAGGACTCCGCGACCGTCTACGGCATGGACTACCACGAGGCGTCCGCACTCCAGGCCGAGCAGGGCACCGACGAGCTGGTCTCCGCCCTCGTCGACCGCTTCCACCTGGTCGCCCGCGACTACGACGTGGTCCTGGTCCTCGGCACCGACTTCGCCGGCACACAGCTGCCGGACGAGCTGTCCCTGAACGCCCGGCTCGCCAACGAGTTCGGCGCGTCGGTGATCCCGGTGGTGGGCGGACGCAAGCAGACCGCCGAGTCGGTGCTGGCCGAGACCCGCAACGCCTACCGCGCGTACGACGGCCTCGGGTGCGACGTGCTGGCGATGGTCACCAACCGGGTGGCCCGCGCGGACCGCGACGAGATCGCCGGCCGGCTCGCCGACCGGCTGCCGGTGCCCTGCTACGTCGTGCCGGACGAGCCCGCGCTGTCCGCGCCGACCGTCTCCCAGATCGCCCACGCCCTCGGCGCCCGGGTGCTGCTCGGCGACGACTCGGGCCTGGCCCGGGACGCGCTGGACTTCGTCTTCGGCGGCGCCATGCTGCCCAACCTGCTGGGCGCCCTCACCCCCGGCTGCCTCGTGGTGACCCCCGGCGACCGCGCCGACCTGGTCGTCGGCTCGCTGGCCGCGCACAGCGCCGGCACCCCCCCGATAGCCGGGGTGCTGCTGACGCTCGGCGAGGTGCCGCGCGACGAGGTCCTCACCCTCGCCGCCCGCCTCGCCCCGGGCACCCCGGTGCTGTCGGTGGCCGGCAACAGCTTCCCCACCGCCGAGCAGCTGTTCTCCCTGGAGGGCAAGCTCAACGCGGCCACCCCGCGCAAGGCGGAGACCGCCCTCGGCCTGTTCGAGCGGTACGCCGACACCGCGGACCTGGCCCGCCGGGTCTCCGCGCCGAGCAGCGACCGGGTCACCCCGATGATGTTCGAGCACAAGCTGCTGGAGCAGGCACGCTCCGACAAGCGGCGGGTCGTGCTCCCGGAGGGCACCGAGGAGCGGGTGCTGCACGCGGCCGAGGTGCTGCTGCGCCGGGGCGTGTGCGACCTGACCCTGCTCGGCCCGGTCGACCGGATCCGCAAGACGGCCGCCGACCTCGGCATCGACCTCGGCGACACCCAGCTGATCGACCCGGCCACCTCAGGGCTGCGCGACGCCTTCGCGGAGAAGTACGCGGCGCTGCGCGCGCACAAGGGCGTCACGGTCGAGCTGGCCTACGACGTGGTCTCCGACGTGAACTACTTCGGCACCCTGATGGTCCAGGAGGGCCTGGCCGACGGGATGGTCTCCGGCTCGGTGCACTCCACGGCCGCCACCATCCGGCCGGCCTTCGAGATCATCAAGACCCGGCCGGACTCCTCGATCGTGTCGTCGGTGTTCTTCATGTGCCTGGCGGACAAGGTGCTGGTCTACGGCGACTGCGCGGTCAACCCGGACCCGGACGCCGAGCAGCTGGCGGACATCGCCATCCAGTCGGCGGGCACGGCCGCGCAGTTCGGCGTGGAACCGCGGATCGCGATGCTGTCGTACTCCACCGGCACGTCCGGCTCCGGTGCCGACGTCGACAAGGTGCGCGAGGCCACCGAGCTGGCGCGCTCGCGCCGGACCGACCTGAAGATCGAGGGTCCCATCCAGTACGACGCGGCCGTGGAGCCGTCCGTGGCGGCCACCAAGCTGCCCGGCTCCGAGGTCGCGGGCCAGGCCAGCGTGCTGATCTTCCCCGACCTCAACACCGGCAACAACACCTACAAGGCCGTGCAGCGCTCGGCCGGCGCGATCGCCGTCGGCCCGGTCCTGCAGGGCCTGCGCAAGCCGGTCAACGACCTGTCCCGGGGCGCGCTCGTCCAGGACATCGTCAACACCGTCGCCATCACGGCGATCCAGGCCCAGAACCCCAGCGAGAAGGCGTCCCAGCAGTGACCTCCCCGACCCGTGTCCTCGTCCTCAACTCCGGCTCCTCGTCGGTGAAGTACCAGCTCCTGGACATGCGGGACAGCAGCCGTCTCGCGGTGGGCCTGGTCGAGCGCATCGGTGAGCAGACGTCCCGGCTGAAGCACACCTGCCTCACCTCCGGCGACACCCGCGAGCACACCGGGCCGATCGCCGACCACGACGCCGCACTCAAGGCGGTCGCGGCGGAGCTGGGCCGCGACGGCCTCGGCCTCGACTCCCCCGAGCTGGCCGCGGTCGGTCACCGCGTGGTGCACGGCGGGCTGTTCTTCACCGAGCCGACCGTCGTCGACGACGAGGTGATCACCGAGATCGAGCGGCTGATCCCGGTCGCCCCGCTGCACAACCCGGCCAACCTCACCGGTATCCGCACCGCGCGGGCGCTCCGCCCCGACCTGCCCCAGGTCGCCGTCTTCGACACGGCGTTCCACACGACGATGCCGGAGTCGGCGGCGCGCTACGCGATCGACCCGAAGATCGCCGACCGCCACCGCATCCGCCGCTACGGCTTCCACGGCACCTCGCACGCCTACGTCTCCCGGGAGACCGCGCGGCTGCTGGGCAAGGACCCGGCCGAGGTCAACGTGATCGTGCTGCACCTGGGCAACGGCGCCTCCGCGTCGGCGGTGGAGAAGGGCCGGTGCGTGGACACCTCCATGGGGCTGACGCCCTTGGAGGGGCTCGTGATGGGTACGCGCTCCGGGGACCTGGACCCGGCCGTCATCTTCCATTTGGCACGGGTTGGCGATATGTCCATGGACGAGATCGACACTCTCCTCAACAAGAGGAGCGGCCTGTTCGGTCTGTGCGGGGACAACGACATGCGGGAGATCCGCCGCCGGGTCGAGGCGGGCGACGAACAGGCCGCGCTCGCCTTCGACATTTACATTCACCGGATCAAGAAGTACATCGGCGCCTATTACGCGGTGCTCGGCACGGTGGACGCGGTCGCCTTCACCGCCGGGGTCGGCGAGAACGCGGCCGCGGTGCGGGAGGCGGCGATCGCGGGCCTGGCGGGCCTGGGCCTGGCGGTCGACCCGGAGCGCAATGCCGTGCGCGGTGGCGAGCCTCGGCTCATTTCACCCGAATCCGCCCGAGTGGCGGTCGCGGTGGTGCCGACGGACGAAGAACTGGAGATCGCGACGCAGACCTACGCACTGGTCGGAAAGAAGAACTGAATAGCAGCACCTGAGCGGTGCGGCACTCATTTGTATCTTCCGCCAGACGGAATATTCCGTAGCGAAACAAACCGATAGGATCGCCCCATGCGCCGTTCGAAAATCGTCTGTACTCTCGGCCCCGCGGTCGACTCCCACGAGATGCTCGTCGCCATGATCGAGGCGGGCATGAACGTAGCCCGTTTCAACTTCAGCCACGGCACCCACGCCGAGCACCAGGCGCGGTACGACCGCGTCCGGGCCGCGTCCAAGGAGACCGGCCGCGCCATCGGCGTCCTCGCCGACCTCCAGGGCCCGAAGATCCGCCTGGAGACCTTCGCCGAGGGTCCGGTCGAGCTGGAACGCGGTGACGAGTTCGTCATCACGACCGAGGACGTGCCGGGCGACAAGCACATCTGCGGTACGACGTACAAGGGGCTGCCGGGCGACGTCTCGCGCGGTGACCAGGTCCTCATCAACGACGGCAACGTCGAGCTGAAGGTCCTGGACGTCGAGGGGCCCCGGGTCAAGACCATCGTCATCGAGGGCGGTGTCGTCTCCGACCACAAGGGCATCAACCTGCCCGGCGCGGCCGTCAACGTGCCGGCGCTGAGCGAGAAGGACGTCGAGGACCTCCGCTTCGCCCTCCGCATGGGCTGCGACATGGTCGCCCTGTCCTTCGTCCGCGACGCCAAGGACGTCCAGGACGTCCACCGCGTCATGGACGAGGAGGGCCGCCGGGTCCCGGTCATCGCCAAGGTGGAGAAGCCGCAGGCGGTGGAGAACATGGAGGACGTCGTCGCGGCGTTCGACGCGGTCATGGTCGCCCGTGGCGACCTCGCCGTCGAGTACCCGCTCGAGAAGGTCCCCATGGTGCAGAAGCGCCTGATCGAGCTGTGCCGGCGCAACGCCAAGCCGGTGATCGTGGCGACCCAGATGATGGAGTCGATGATCACCAACTCCCGGCCGACCCGCGCCGAGGCGTCCGACGTCGCCAACGCGATCCTGGACGGCGCGGACGCGGTCATGCTGTCGGCCGAGTCGAGCGTGGGCGCGTACCCGATCGAGACGGTCAGGACGATGTCGAAGATCGTCACCGCCGCCGAGCAGGAGCTGCTCTCCAAGGGTCTGCAGCCCCTCGTCCCCGGCAAGAAGCCGCGCACGCAGGGTGGTTCGGTGGCCCGTGCGGCGGCGGAGATCGCCGACTTCCTCGGCGCCAAGGGCCTGGTCGCCTTCACCCAGTCCGGCGACACCGCGCGCCGGCTGTCCCGGTACCGCGCCTGCCAGCCGATCATCGCCTTCACCACGGACGAGGGCACCCGCAACCAGCTCACCCTGAGCTGGGGCGTGGAGTCGCACATCGTGCCGTTCGTGAACACCACCGACGAGATGGTCGACCTGGTGGACCAGGAGATCGCCAAGCTGAGCCGCTTCGACTCGGGCGACACGGTCATCATCACCGCCGGCTCGCCCCCCGGGGTCCCCGGCACGACGAACATGCTCCGCGTCCACCACCTGGGCGGCCAGAGCAAGTAGAGGCCCTGAACGGCACCGAGGGCGCCTCCTGTGACAGGGGGCGCCCTCGGTGTTTCACCGGGCCGGTGTCACACCTGCGCCGCCGGCACGACGGCGTTCGCCAGGGCGTGCAAAGTTCTCACGGTAGGAATCCGGCCGGCTCCTTCAGTAACCTCCGCCCGACCCGGCGAACAGGGTGGGTACGGCGGTCGACGCCCCGTGGACCGTGTGCAGTCGGCCAGGGCGAGCGGGCAAGCCCGGCGTCTCAGGACTTGGTGTGCGGTCCGGCAGGCGTTCCACCACCGCGTCGACCGCCTCCCGGCTGGCACCGACGAGCAGGGTCAGCTTGAGCTGTGTTCTCAAATCGCCCCCGTCCCCCGACGGTTACTTCTCCGCCTCCCTGACTGTCGGCGGTGAAGGCACCTCCGTTGCGGCTTTCCGGGGGCTGCCGCCTCCCGGCCGTTCCGCTCGGCACCGAGGGCGCCCCGCCCCAGGAGACGCGCTCGGTTCTGTCCGGAGTTCGTCCGAGGCTACGGCAGGTCGGCGGCCAGCCGTTGCCACGCCTCGAACTCGCCCCACCGCGGGTGCTCAGCCAGCCATTGCCGCAGCGGCGCCACCGGGCTGAGCAGGCGGCGGACCGTCCGGAGCGTGAGGATCTGCGAGCGCTCCAGCTCACGCCAGCGCGGCGCCAGCGCTGCAGCCGTCTCACGGTCCATCGGCAGGGCGCCGAGCGCCCGTTCGAGCACGGTCCGTGGATCGAGCAGCGGTACGTCCGTCCGTGCACCCACCGACTGGGACAGTGAGCTTCTGAGCCACAGATCGCGCAGCAGCCATTCGCCGTGCTGCGTCCCCGTGGCCCGCTCGGCGGCGGCGAGCAGAGCCGACCATGCCGTGCCGACCGCCCGCCACCGCTCCACCGTCAGCCGGGCCGGATCCTTCTGGATGCGGGCGGCGAACATCTGCGCCGCGGCGATCCAGTGGTTCACCGACCCTTCCGCCCGGGCCACCTCCGCAGCCGACCACCGGCGTACGTGGGCGTCCAGGTCGAGCTGGTCTAGGCCATCGAAGAGCCCATTCATCCGAAGTGCACCCCGGCCGCCTCGAACATCTCCTTCCGCAACTGTTCCGCACCGCCGCCCGGCGACCAGAACGGGTCGCCCGCCTTGAAGAAGTGACCACTGTGGTTGTCGATGCGCAGGCCGAAGTACTGCCCCCCACCGCCGGCGACCTCAGCCTCGCCCGCGGCACGCACCGCCGCGCCACCGCTCAGCACTGGGTGGGACAGCTCCTCTCCCTGCACCCTCTTCGGCATGATCACCAGTTCTCCGTCCTCCAGCGCGGCCCACTTGACCAGCTCGCCGTCCATGTCGATGTAGTTGCCTCCGCGCGGGTCACCCTTGGCCCGCGGGGCCTCCTCCCCGAACTGAGCAGCCTCCTCGATGGGCTTCTTGAGCTTGGTGGCATCAATCCCTCTGCGGACACGTTGCCCTTATCACCCACTTTGTGGTACTTGCCACCCCACAGGTGCTGGTCCGCGATGTGCTTCAGCGCACCCTCCGTGATCGTCCTGCAGCTGATGTTGTTCGTCGCGGCCGGGTCCCCGGCCGCGACGAAATAGGAGTTCCCTCCACCGTGAGGTCGTACGTGACCTGCGGCTTCGTGTACGAGGTGACGCCGACGACCTTGACGGTGCCGTGGTCCGGGGTCTGTAGCCGGTCACCGACCCGCAGACGCCCGGCGTCCGTCCAGGAGCGGCTGGTGAGGTCTTGCGTGCCTTGGAGGCACCCTCGAAGAACTTGGCGAGTCCACCGGCGACCCGGACCATGGCCGTGGCCACGGCGGGCGCCTTGCCGATCAGGGCGACCAGGCTGATGGCGCTGACCGCCGTCCACAGGCAGCTCTCCACGTCAGGATCGGAGAAGCACTTCTTGGCGTCCGTCACGCCCAGCAGGTCGAGCAGGATCTGGCCGCCGTTCGCCTTGACCCAGTCGAGAACATCCTGGTTCCCGGCCGCCATGGCCTCGCGGTACTGGTCCACAGGAGTGTGTAGATCAGTACCGGCAGGCGCGCGCCCTGGCGTCCCTGAGCCTGCTGGACTGGGTCAAGGACAACGGTGGCCAGATCCTCCTCGACGAAATCGGCTGGACCGACCTCAAAACTGTCTGACCAAGGGGGACGTCGAGAGCTGCCTGTGGACGCTGGCCAAGGCGATCCCGATCCAGAAGCTGGGCACGGCGGTCAAGGCGATCGTCCGGATGTCCTCCGGCGTTTTCGGCTTCTTCGAGAAGTCCGCGAAGGCGAAGAAGACGCTGGACAAGCTCCGCAAACTCGCGCAGAAGGCGAAGAAGGAGCCCAACCTCCCGTCCCGCAAGAAGAAGCCCCGGATGGGTGGCGCCCGCGCGGAGCGCCGGCTTCGTCGGCACGGCCGGCCCGGCGTCGGTGTCCACCGCCGCGGCGGCCTCGTCCGACGACGGCATCGACCTGAACGTCTGCGACTTCGATCTGGCCGACGACCTGCCCTACGAGGTACTGGCCGACATCGAGAAGAAGTACGGGTCGGACGTGGCGGACGGCGTGGAGTACCAGCGGATGCGGATGGGCAGCAGCGACATCAAGGAGGCGGCGGATCATGCCCCTCCGGGCGTCGGCCGCAACCTCGAGGACATGGCCGACTACTTCCGGCAGTGGCGGAGCAAGCAGACCCACATCGACACGGATACGAAGAACCCCGTCGCCTACGATGAGGACCGGAAGCTGATCATCATCAGCCAGCCGCACCGCATCCACGCCTACAAGAAGTCGTATGAGTCGTCCCACGACGGCGGCCGCTACGAGCCCATCGGCCAGGACCGACGCGGGAAGGAGTGACCATTGAGGACACGGCTGAAGCTGACCCGCGACGGGGACGCGTTCATCGCCCGGCTGGCGCCCTCCCAGGCGTCCGCGATGTACGAGGCGCTGAGCCACCTGCGAGAGCAGGACCTCGGCGACACGCAACTGACCCTGCTGGTCGGCGCGGGCCGGGAAGCGGTCGACGGGCTGCTGGAGCGCCTGGCCGGACCCCGCACGGAGTCACGCGACATCCGGCTGACCCTGGCCGAACTGCACATGGCGCACAGCGCGCTGACCGCCGTGCCCACCATGTTCCTGGTGCGCGGTGGCGCGTTCACGGAGGAGCCGTTCCACATCCGGCTGGGCTTCTACCGGGAGAACTTCGACACGCTGGCGCGCGCCATGGCGGAGGCGGCGGCGCAGGTGTGACACCGGCCCGGTGAAACACCGAGGGCGCCCCCTGTCACAGGGGGCGCCCTCGGTTCTTCGGGTGACTGCCCGACGGCCGGAAGATCACACAGCCGACGGAGTTCCCACGGTCTCCCGCAGCCACACGTTGTCGCGCAGTTGCGGATGCGCGGTGGTGATCAGCCGGTACGCCCCGGCCTTCGCCCGCTCCGTGAGCTGCCGCAGCTCGGGCCAGGTCAGTCGGGCCACGGCCGGCGCGTAGTTCGTCGTCAAGGTGACGGCCTCCGCCTCGCGGCTGAAGGAAAACACATGCTGGGTCACGCTCGTCTCCACCGCGATGTCACTCCGTGTCTCCAGCTCTCTCCTCGCGTACTCCAGCATGAGTGCGAAGTCGACCACGGGCAGTCCGGGCGTGCGCAGCCCGAGATCCACACCGTGGACGACGAGCCGCAGGTCCGCCTTGAAGAAGTCCATGGAGAAGTCCGCGCCGGTCAGCTCGGGGTGCTCGGGCCGGTCCGGGTGCTCGGGCCGCACGCCGCAGGACCAGAAGACATCTTCGGCACGAGGCTCGAAGGAGAATGAGATCAACTTCTTTCCGCTCCTACCAGACGTTGTGCGGCTGTGCGCTCTTGAGGTGCCGAACTCGTCGAGGACGAGTGGGATGCGGTTCTGACCGGTCGCACCCGTTGTGATGTCATCGAAGCGTAGTCTGCGAAGTTGCCTCCGCCCGGGTCGTCCCTGGTCCTCGGAACCTCGTGCGCGTACCGCGCGGCCTGCTCGATGAGCGATGTCTCCGCCGAACCCGGGCGCCCAGGACTCACGCCCCTGCGAGTCGTTCACCGCACGATACGGCTTGTTGCTGTCGCTCAGCTTCGCCCGGCGGCGGAAGACGTTCAGGGCCGCGAGGCCCGCGTCCTTGTCCTGCGGTGCGGCCTGTGCCCACTCGCCGGCCGAGGCGTCCGGAGTCACGAGCGTGCGCAGGGCGGTGTCGGTACCGGTGCGCTTGGTCGCGGCGGCCGATCTCGGTTCGGGACCGCCGAAGTGCAATGCCGCGAGGGACCGTGCCCCGCCGGGTCGACCCGGCGGGGCACGGTCCCTCGCGGCATCCGAAGAGGTCCGTCGAGGACGCCGGCGCTCACCCCTCGACGTACTGGTGCATCCCGGGAATCGTCAGGTTGCCGCCGAACTGGGCGGCCTGAGTGACCTTCACGTGGGTGAAGTAGATGTACGGGATGTTCAGCGGGGGCGGGCTGTCGGGACTGAACGTCACCGGGAGCAGCCCGAACAGGTTGCCGGATATACTCTCGGTGTACATCACCGTGTCGCCGCCGGTGATGTTGGACTCCGAGTCCTTGGCCGCCTGGACGTGGTACGTCTTGTTCGTCTGCTTGTCCTTGACTATCTGGTGCAGGTCCCCGATGACGGTGCCACCGGAGATGACGTACTTCAGCACCTTCTTCTTCTTGCCACTGGCCGTCTGGACCTCCACGACGCCCTGGTA
Organism: Streptomyces sp. SID486; assembly: GCF_009865385.1. Lineage (GTDB taxonomy): Bacteria > Actinomycetota > Actinomycetes > Streptomycetales > Streptomycetaceae > Streptomyces. The sequence continues at coordinate 36,131 of NZ_WWJT01000563.1, forward strand.
ATCGGCCTGCTTGAGGTACAGCGAGCTGGCGTCCAGGTACCAGGGATCGTCGGCGACCAGCACCTTGTTGTCGACGCCGCTCACTTTGTCCGTGGCCGCCGCGCAGTCCTTCGCGGAGGCGGACTCGCTGGCGGACGGGCTCGGCGTGGCTGATCCGGTCGCGTCCCCTGCCGTCTCGGAGACGGTGTCGGTGGTGTCCTTGACCGTGTCCCCGGCCTTCTTCGCCGTGTCCTCGACCGTGTCCCCGGCCTTCTTGGCCGTGTCCTCGACCGTGTCCCCGGCCTTCTTGGCCGTGTCCTTGACCGTGTCGGAGACACTGCCGCCGCCCGAGGAGGACGAGCCGGAGCCCTCGGAACTCGACGGCGCGTGGGACGGCGAATCCGGGGCGGGCGAAGCCGGGGTGCCCGACGAGGACGACGGGGACGCTGTCGGCGTCGAAGTCGCGGACGGCGCGCCGGAGTCCTTGTGACCGCCGGTGAGGATGTCACCGATCGTGTCCCCGATGGTGCCGAGGATGCCCCCTGTCTTGCTCCCCGTCTCCTCCGGTACCGGCTTCGTCGCGTCGCCCGCGGAATCCGAACCGGAGCCGGAGGTCTCGGAGGTCGCGCTCGGCTCGGGCGCGCCCTTGTCGTCGGAACCTGAATCCGGCGAAGAGGGGATGCCGCCCGTGTCCTTGGCGTCCGGCGAACCCTTGCTCTGCTCGCCCGTGCCGTCCGTACCGCCCTGCGTGTCCTTGTCGTCGGCCGAGGGCGACGGGGAGGACGACGGCGAGGCCGACTCCGACGTGCTCTCCGAGGCGGACGGTGACGGCGAGGCGGAGGGATCCTTGTCGTCGCCCAGCGCCTTGACGCAGTCCTTGTAGTCCTCGGCCTGTTGCGAGTTCGAGGGAGAAGGACTGCCGTTGCTGGCCAGGGCGAGCGACGACGTGAACCCGAGGCCCACGAGCACCGCGGTCGGCATCGCCACGGTGGCTATCGCCTTGCCGGCCGGCATGTGGAACCTGGTGAACAGCGGCTTCTTGGGGGCCGCGTGGCGTGCCCCGGTTCTCGCCCGGGGCGACTCCACGCCAGTCCCGCGGGTCACCTCGTCAGCCGGCACTGTGCCTCCCGTTCGCCCCGTTGGACGGGTTCGTTCCTGACAGGTCGTTCTCCCAGGGCTGGTACGCCGAGGAAGGGCCCCCGTCGCCCACCGGGTCGGTTCCCTGGTGCGGTACCACCGCTTCGGGGGCACCGCCCTCGCCCGGGGCGGCCTCGGCCGACGGCTGCTGCTTCGCAGGCGCGCCCGGCGCCCAGGACACGGCCATCGCTCCGCCGGTCAGCGCGCACAGGAATCCGACGATGAAGCCGCCGAAGTTCGACATCGGGAGGGACACCAGCGCCAGCAGGATCGCCGCGGCGCCTCCGAAGACACGCATGTGCTGCTGGAACCAGAAGATGATCCCGAGGACGATGAGCAGCACACCGATGATCAGGGAACTGGAACCGCCGGGGGTTCCCATCGCCAGGGTCAGGTGGCCGAGCTGGAGGTGCGCGTACGGGAAGTACAGGATGAAGAATCCGCCGATCATGACGAGCAGACCGGCCCAGAACGGACGCGTGCCCCGCCAGGCGCGGAACTGCAGCCTCCGGCGGGTCAACTGGCCAGGTGCGGCGGCAGGAGTCTCGGCGCTCATGGAAAACAGCTCCCTGGTGCGGCGGCATAGCCGTGGTGGTGATGTGTGCCGCGTGTCAGACGCGGCCGTAGAGTCGGCGGGCGGGAGTGCCGTGGGCCTCCCCCGCCCGCCAATGAGTGACTAGTAGCACTCGTACTTCGGGCCGCTGCCTCGCGCCAGCGACATGTGCAGACCGCTGAGCTTGAAGGTTCCGGCAGTGGTCGCCCAAGCCGTCTGCTTCACGTTGCTCAGGTCCGCCGAGTCCGCCTGCTGGGCGAAGCCGAACGGATTGGCCTGCTTGTTCTGGACCTCGCCACTCTTGATCTTCTCGTGCTTGAGGTCCTTGGCGGCGACGCCGATGTCGATGTTGTTGAAGGTGGCGTCGGCGCCGAGGTCCTCGACGTCGATGTACAGGTGCTCCGCGTGGACCTGCTTGTTCTCGTCGTCGCTGTCACCCGCCTCGAGCCGCAGCGTGACATCACCGAGGATCGGGATGTCCGGGGTGACGACCGACTGGCACATCTTCTGGATGCGGGCCGTGGTGAAGGCCGAGACCGCAACCGGGTGAGCGGCCTTGTCACCCGTGAGGGTGTAGCCCTGGTCGATCGCTCCGTACTGCGAGAAGCCCTCACCGTGGAGGAACTTCGCCGACACCTTGAACGACTGGCCCGACACACTGAACGAAGCCGCCAGCGCACCCTGCGCCAGGGCCACGCCTATCGCTGCCGTAGCGGCGACGCTGGGCACCATGACCACAGCGAACCGCTTCCATCTGGTCCCGCCACGCACCTGGGACTCCATATTTCCTCCTTCTCGGACGTACATCTCCTGGCCCGGTCGTGCGCCGGTCGGCGGCTCGGCCAGGCAGGGATGGGAGAAGTGCTACGTCCTCGGGAAGGAGAGCGCCCGTACCCGGAGGCGCGCATCGCGCCCGAATCACCGGCGATCACCCCCGAGCGACAACCACTGGTCGCGCCTGACACGCATCACGCACAACCTTGCTGGACAGGCTTCACCGGCCGGCGAAGACCCCCCTGTCCCAGGACCGGCGCCACTGCCGCCGGCCCTGCTCGGTGGGGACCCAGAGTCTCCCGCGACCCGGCCGGATGCCGGGGTACGGGAATGGACCGAGCGTCGCCGATCGTGGTGCATTCTCGGCCTGGACACAAGGGGGTTCGTTACTGGCTAGTAACGGCGGGATAACCGGAGGACGACCGCCCGATCTCGGAGCGCGACGCTCGGTGGCTTTCATGGGCAGAGCAAAGCCGTTGATCCCTGGACGAATCCAGACAGACCAACGGCCTCGTCTTACTCGGAGTAACAGGGACCGCAATTACCAAGATTTGGTAAAGCGCGGTCCCCGTGGCGCCTCGGTGGCGAATCTTTCACCCCGGCATCACAAGCCGGGGTTTAACGACAGGTCAGAACAGGGCACGGGCGAGCGCCCGGCGCGCCCCGACCACCCGCGGGTCGTCCTGGCCCACGACCTCGAACAGCTCCAGCAGCCGGACGCGTACGGCGTCCCGGTCGTCGCCCGCCGTGCTCTGCACGGTGTCGATCAGCCGGCCGAACGCGTCCTCCACATGGCCGCCCACCAGGTCCAGATCGGCGGCGGCGATCTGCGCGGCGGCGTCCTTCGGCTTCTCGGCGGCCTCCTGACGCACCTTCTGCGGGTCCATGTCCTGCACCCGCTGGAGCAGCTCGGCCTGGGCCAGGCCCAGCTTGGCCTCCGGGTGCGCCGGGTCGTCGGCCAGCACGTTCTGGTACGCCCGGACCGCACCGCCGAGGTCACCGGCGTCCAGCGCCTGCGCGGCGGCGTTCAGCGCCGCCTCGTACGGGCCCTCCGCCGGCGCGGCGACGGGGGCACCGCCCGGCTCGGCGTCCGGGTCGACGGTCAGGCCGGTCAGGCCGAAGCGCTGTTCGGCGACCGTCACCAGCTGGTCCAGGGTCTGCCGGATCTGCTGCTCGTCGGCCGCTCCCTGGAACAGCGGCAGCGCCTGGCCCGCGACGACGGCGAACACCGCCGGGATGCCCTGCACCCCGAACTGCTGCATCAGCATCTGGTTGGCGTCGACATCGATCTTGGCGAGGAGGAAGCGGCCGTTGTACTCGACGGCCAGCCGCTCCAGGACCGGGCTCAGCTGCTTGCAGGGCTGACACCACTCGGCCCAGAAGTCGATGACGACGGGCACTTCGGCGGAGCGCTGCAGGACTTCCTGCTCGAACCCCGCCTCATCGACGTCGATGACGAGATCGGCCGGAGAGACGGCCCCCGTCCCGCCCTGCCGGGCGGCTTCGGCGCGCGCCTGCTCGGCCTTGGCCTTGGCCTCTTGGGCCGCCTTCACCGCGGCGAGGTCGACGACACCGCTCATGGACATGTTCCGTGGCTGCATGCGTCTATCCTCCCCCGTTTGCGCGCCTGAGTGAAAAGCGGTGTACGGCGCCGGGGTCCCCACCCCACGCCGGACGGTCGTCACCCGTGATACGTCCCTCACGAGCTTTCGCTACGAGTCGTAGCGTAATGCCATGAGGGCACCGCGCGACACCACAGCCCGGTGATCTCCCTCACGACGCCACAGGACCCGCCGGTTATGGTCAGGGGATGCAGAGCCGCACCCCCGCCAGCCGTCCCGGGCGCCCGCGCAGCGCCGCCGCGGACACCGCGATCCTGGCCGCGACCCGGCAGGCTCTGGTCGAGCTGGGCTGGTCCAAGCTCACCCTGGGGGACGTGGCGACGCGGGCCGGGGTTGCGAAGACCACGCTCTACCGCCGCTGGTCCGGCAAGAACGAACTGGTCGTGGACGCCGTCGCCGAACTCTTCGACGAGCTGGAACTGCCCGACCGCGGCAGCCTGGCCGCCGACATCGAGGGCGTGGTGCTCCAGTTCGCGGCCATCCTGGCCCGCCCCGAGGCCAGGAGCGGCCTGATGGCGGTGATCGCCGAGTCCACCCGCGACGACGCCCTGCGCGAGCGCATCCGCGCCTCCATCGTGGAGCGGCAGATGTGCCTGGTCCTGGAGGGACGCGCACGGGCCCAGCTCCGCGGAGAACTCCCCCCGCAGCCCGATCCGGCCGAATCCGCCCGCACGGTGGATCTGATCTTCGACATGGTGGCGGGCGCGGTGGTCCACCGCACCCTGGTGAGCGGCAAGGCCGCGGACGAGGCATGGGTCCGCGACTTCACCCGCGTACTGCTCCTGGGACTGGCGGGAGCCGCACGGGACGCCTAGGACACCCCCGGGCACGGGCACGGGCACGGGCACGGCGGGAGGGGAACGCCCGCCCACGGCCGGCACCGGGTAAGGCAGACGCCCACGTCCGGCGCCGGGCGCGGCGAACGCCCACGTGCGGCACCGGGCGCGGCGCGGACGCCCGCCCACGTCCGCCCATGTCCGCCTCCCACGGCCGGCGCCGTGCGCGCCGACGGAGGTGACGTACGACGGCGCGCGCCGCCCACCGCACGCCCCTGCTCCATGCGGTGGGCGGCGCGCCGGGCTGCCCGTCAGAAGCCCGCCGGCTCCGTGTACACCCCCCACTCGTCCCGCAGCACCCCGCAGATCTCGCCCAGCGTGGCCTCGGCACGGACGGCGTTCAGCATCGGCTCGATCATGTTCGCGCCCGACCGGGCGGCGGCCAGCATCTTCTCCAGTTCCGCGCGCACCGCCGCCTCGTCGCGGGCGGACCTGCGGTCCGCGAGCACGCGCACCTGCTCCCGCTCCACCTCGTGGCTGACCCGCAGGATCTCCAGGTCGCCGGTGACCGACCCGGTGGCGACGTTGACGCCCACGACCCTCTTCTCGCCCTTCTCCAGGGCCCGCTGGTAGCGGAAGGCGGACTCGGCGATCTCCCCGGTGAACCAGCCGTCCTCGATCCCGCGCAGGATGCCGGAGGTGACGGGGCCGATCGGGTGCTGTCCGTCGGGGTGCGCCCTGAGGCCCCGCTCCTTGATCTGCTCGAAGATCTTCTCCGCGTCCGCCTCGATCCGGTCCGTCAGCTGCTCGACGTACCAGGAGCCGCCCAGCGGGTCGGCCACGTTGGCGGCCCCGGTCTCCTCCATCAGCACCTGCTGGGTGCGCAGCGCGATCTCCGCGGCCTGCTCGCTCGGCAGCGCGAGGGTCTCGTCCAGGGCGTTGGTGTGCAGCGAGTTGGTCCCGCCGAGCACCGCGGCCAGCGCCTCCACGGCCGTACGCACCACGTTGTTGTACGGCTGCTGCGCGGTCAGCGAGACGCCGGCGGTCTGGGTGTGGAAGCGCAGCCACTGCGCCTTGTCGGTCTTCGCGCCGTAGACGTCCCGCATCCAGCGGGCCCAGATCCGGCGTGCGGCCCGGAACTTGGCGATCTCCTCGAAGAAGTCCACGTGGGCGTCGAAGAAGAAGGAGAGGCCGGGTGCGAAGACGTCGACGTCCAGCCCGCGGCTGAGGCCCAGCTCGACGTACCCGAAGCCGTCCGCCAGCGTGTAGGCCAGCTCCTGCGCGGCCGTGGCCCCGGCCTCCCGGATGTGGTAGCCGGAGACGGACAGCGGCTTGTACGCCGGGATGCCCGCCGCGCAGTACTCCATCAGGTCGCCGATCAGCCGCAGGTGGGGCTCCGGCTGGAAGAGCCACTCCTTCTGGGCGATGTACTCCTTGAAGATGTCGGTCTGGAGGGTGCCGTTGAGCACCCGCGGATCGACACCCTGGCGCTCGGCGGCGACCAGGTACATGCAGAAGACGGGCACGGCCGGCCCGCTGATGGTCATGGAGGTGGTCACGTCCCCCAGCGGGATGTCCTTGAACAGCACCTCCATGTCGGCGGCCGAGTCGATGGCGACCCCGCAGTGGCCGACCTCGCCGAGCGCGCGCGGGTCGTCGGAGTCGCGGCCCATCAGCGTCGGCATGTCGAAGGCGACGGACAGGCCCCCGCCGCCGGCGGCGAGGATCATCTTGTACCGCTCGTTGGTCTGCTCGGCGTTGCCGAACCCCGCGAACTGGCGGATCGTCCAGGTGCGGCCGCGGTAGCCGGTCGGGTGGAGCCCGCGCGTGAAGGGGTACTCCCCGGGCCAGCCGATCCGCTCGAATCCCTCGTACGTGTCACCTGGCCGGGGCCCGTACACCGGCTCCACTGGGTCACCGGAGAGCGTGGTGAAGTCCGCGTCGCGCTTGCGCGCGGCGTCGTAGCGGGCCTGCCAGCGTCGGCGGCCCTCCTCGATGGCGTGAGCGTCCATACCCTCGAATTTACTTGGACGTCCTAGTAAATGTCGATGGCAGACCGCCGTACGGCATCCGTACGGCGGTGTGCGCTACGCCTTGGCGACGGCCGGGGCCGGGTCGGCGACCCGGGCTTCCAGCTCGCGGCTGATCTTCCGCTCGACGAAGAACGCGGCGGTGGGGACGGTGCCCGCGAGCAGCACCCACAGCTGCTTGCCGACCGGCCACTTCGCCTTGGAGCCCAGGTCGAAGGCGAAGACGAGGTAGACGACGTACAGCCAGCCGTGGGCGATGGCGACGACTCGGGTGAAGTCGGCGGCACCGTCGACGTCCAGCCCGTACTTCGCGATCATGCCCAGGCACAGCAGCACCAGCAGGACACCGGTGATGTACGCCAGTACGCGGTAGCGGGTCAGCACGCTCTTTTTCATGGAGTCGAGCGTAACCACCCGTTCCGGGAGATCTTGCCCCGGGTGCCCCGGGTCACTCCTCGAAGTCGTGTGCCGCGATCCGCAGCGGGCGCAGCATCGCGAAGATCTCCCGGCACTCCTCCGCGTCGTACACCCCGAGCCCGAATTCCATGGCCATCAGGTCGCGGGTGGCCGCGTCGACCACCTCGCGGCCCTTCTCGGTGATGACCGCGAGGGTGCCGCGGCCGTCGTCGGGGTTGGGGCGCTTGGCCACCAGTCCGGACTTCACCAGCCGGTCCACGGTGTTGGTCACCGACGTGGGATGCACCATCAGCCGCTCACCGATCTTGGACATCGGCAGCCGGCCGGCCTTGGAGAAGTTCAGCAGCACGAGTGCCTCGTAGCGGGCGAACGTCAGCCCGTACGGCTTGACCACCGCGTCCACCTCGGCGAGCAGGATCTGCTGGGCACGCATGATCGAGGTGATCGCGGCCATGGACGGTACGGTTCCCCAGCGCTGCTTCCAGAGCTCGTCGGCGCGGGCGATGGGGTCGAACGGGAGGCTGAGAGGCTTCGGCACGTCATCAGACCCTACCGGCCGGTCATATGCCGGTCAGCTCCGTCTCGGGTTTCGGTCACCGGCCCGGTCCGCCGGGGTCCGGCCGGCGCCGGGTGCGGCACGGACCGCAGTCGGGCCGGTGCCCGTCAGGCTTCCGGCGCGCGTGCCCGCGACCACGGGCCGGTGCACGTCAGGCTTCCGGCGCGCGTGCCCGCGACCACGGGCCGGTGCGCTCAGGCTTCCGGCGCGCGTGTCCGCGACCACAGGGCGAGGCCGCAGCAGCACAGGGTGCCCAGTGCCCCGGCGCCCGCCACGGCCGCCCGGACCCCCACCGCCTGCGCGGCCACCCCGGCCAGCGCCATGCCCACGCCCTGGACGGTCATCAGCCCGGCGCTCAGCACGGTCATGGCCCGCCCGCGCAGTTCCTCCGGCACCGCCCGCACGAACCACTGGTCCAGGCCGAGGGTGTACGCCGAGCCTGCCCCGGACAGCACCAGGAGCAGCAGGGACCCGGCGAGCCCGGGGTGCAGGGCGTAGCCGGCGCAGGGCAGCAGGGACAGGCGCAGCAGAGGGAGTACGAGGCGTTCGCGGGCCGCTGGGCGCAGCCGGGCCCCTATGAACAGCTCGCCCGCCACCGTGCCGGCCGGCAGTCCGCACATGAGCAGGCCGAGCCCCACCGGTCCGCTGCCCAGGGCGTCGGCGTACGGCGCGGCCAGGGCCTCTGGGACGACGACGAACGCCGACGGCACCCAGAAGAGGAGGAGCAGGAGCCGGATCCGCGGGTGGGCGAACAGTGTCCGGAGGCCGGGCGGGGTGTCCGTCGGGCCGGGCGCGCGGGCCGGGCGGCGCCGGGTGCCCAGGCGGAGCAGGGCGGCGGAGGCGAGGAAGGTGGCGACGGTGATCAGCAGGGCGTGGCGCGGGGTGACGGCGGCGAGCAGCAGACCGCCGAGGCCGTAGCCGACGAGGAGGGCGCTCTGGGCGACGATCCGCAGCAGGGAGCGGCCGAGCACGAACAGGTCTCCGTCGCCGAGGACGTCGGCGAGGGTGGCCGTCCGGGTGCCGGTGAAGACCGGGGCTACGACGGCGAGGCAGCAGCGCAGCGCGAGCAGGACGCCGATGCCGGTGCCGGGCCCCGCCATCACGGCCACGCAGCCGGCGCAGACCAGGTCGCAGGTGACGAGCACCCGCCGGGCCGGGAAGCGGTCGGCGACCGGCGCGAGCAGCGTGCCGCCGAGGGCGTAGGGCAGGAAGCCCAGCGCGAAGGTGAGCGCGCTCAGCAGGGCCGAGCCGGTGGTGTCGTAGACGAGGACGGAGAGGGCGACCTCACTGACGATCACGCCGAGCATGGACAGGGTGTGCGCGGCGAAGACGGCCCGGAACTCGGGCACGGCGAAGACGCGGCCGTATCCGACGGGGCTCGCCGGGGCCGCCTGGGGCGGTGCGGACATGCGGGGCAGCGTGCCCGGACGGGGCGGGGTGGCCGTAGAGTTTCGGCTGCGGCCGAATGTTCTCACCCGAGAGGCCGAGCTTCCGCCCCCGGTCCGCCGCCCCGGCTGCCGGACCGTTACCCGCCGGCTGCCCCGGCTGCCGGACCGTTCCCCGTCGGCTGCCTCAGCTGCCGGACCGTTCCCAGTCCGCTCCCCCGGCTACCGGACCGTCGCCCGTCGGCTGCCCCGGCTACCGGACCGTCGCCCGCCGCCGCCGGCCCCTGGCCGGTGGCCACCCGCCCTGGCCCTGGCTCTGGTCCCTCGGGCCCACGGCTGGCGGTCGACGGCCGGCGGTCGGCGGTCGGCGGTCGGCGGCTGTGGGCCCGAGGAAGGTGACCCGTGCCCTCTCTCCTGCGCTTCGGTGAGGACGACTTCCTGCGCTGCCGGTTCGCGGTGTCGCCGCTCTGGGAGACCCATGAGGCGGTGCGGACCCTGAAGCGGCCGGACCGGCACGGGTACCACGCGCCGTGGCTGCGGCGGATCCGTACGGCGGCGGCCGGACTGGACCTCGCCCCGCTGTGGCTGCTCATGCCGAGGCGAGGGCACTCACCGGACTGGCTCGGCCCACCGCCGATCGGACCGGGGGCCACCTTCGAGGAGGAGATCGCGGCCGTTCGGCGGTCCGACCCGGCGACGGCCCGTGAGGACACCGCCCGCGCGCTGGCCTGCACGCCGGGCGCGCTCGAGTCGGCGCACGGCCGGGCCTGGCTGGCGGATCCGGTGCGGATGGTGCGGGAGCTGGCGGACGCCCTGGAGAACGCCTGGCGGGTGCTGGTCGAGCCGGACTGGCTGCGGCTGCGGGCCCTGCTGGAGGCGGACGTGGCCTTCCACTCGCGGCGGCTGGCCGAGGTGGGGCTCGGCAGGCTGCTGCCGGAGCTGGACCCGCGGCTGTCCTGGAACGGCCGCACGCTGACCCTCGCGCTCCACGTCGAGTACGCCCGCGACCTCGGCGGCCAAGGGCTGGTGCTGATGCCGAGCGTGTTCTCGTGGCCGGACGTGGTCACCGGTTTCGAGCCCCCGTGGCAGCCCACAGTGGTCTACCCGGCCCGGGGCGTCGGCGGCCTGTGGACCGAGCCCGGTGCCGGGGTCCCCGGGGCGCTGGTACGGCTGCTGGGGCGCAACCGGGCGGCGGTGCTGGCCGCGCTGGACGAACCGGCGTCGACCTCCGCGCTGGCACACCGGCTGGGGCTGGCCGCGTCGTCGGTGTCGGCCCACCTGGCGGTGCTGCGCGACGCGGGCCTGCTGACCGCCCGACGCTACGGCCACCAGGTCCTCTACGAACGCACCCCACTCGGCACGGCGCTGACCTCCCCGGCCTGACGGCGTCCCTCCGGCCCGCCCGGCGATCCAGGCGAGACTGCCTGGTAGTGCTTCGTCACGTCAGGTTCCTGGTGGTGGCCGTCTTGCCGGTACGAGGCTTGGGAGACGGAACGGCTCCGGGGTGAGTTGGCGGAGTGCGGAATCAAGGCTCGGTGATGTAGTCGCAGCGCCCCGCGAGCTGTCAACGGAGTTGCACGGGGCGGTGGGTGGGGTACGTAGGGGCGGGCCGTGCGGTACGCGAAGGTCCCGCCGAGACCGGAGTCGCATGGCTCCCGTCTCGGCGGGACCCGGGCGGTGCTGGTCGGTCCCGTCGTCCCTAGCCGACGTTGAGGTGGTCGTCCACGAGGAACTCCGGGTAGCCGAAGCGTTCGCCGAGGGCGGTGAAGGCGTCGCAGCGCTCCTCGTCGATCGCCACGAAGTACGCCTTCATGCACCTCAGGAACATCCGGAAACCGACGTCCGCACAGGCTTCGTCGACCACCCGCTCCAACGCCGGGACCAGGCCGGGTACCGATCCGTCGACGGCCGCTTGTCCCAACACGTCGGCGACGGCACCGATCTGCTCCCGGACCGCACTGCGCAGCCGGGCGTCCGTCACGGGCCGCGGCGGCGCCGGGACGAATGCAGCGTCGGACCGGCGCATGCCGGTGGCCCACGCGCCTTCGACGCGGCGCAGCCACTGTCCTCCCGTCAGGTCGTACTCCGCGGGATCGAAGTAGCGCTTCGTCGCTCCGATCCATACGGCGCGGAGCACCTCGTCCGGCAGATCCGAGGCCAGCAGCCGCCGCACGTCCTCACCGATCTGCAGGACGATGGTACGGCCGACCGCGGTGACGGCGTCCTCCACCAGACGGAGCTGGACCTCCACCGGCCCGCCGCCCGGAACGAACCGGTCGTGGTCCTCGGCGGACAGCCACACCGGGTGGCAGGACTTCATCGCCAACCAGCTCAGCCCAATGTCCACGATGAACTCCTGCCGTCCGGCGCTTACCCACTCTCCGTCCGCCCCTGCCATCAGAGTCACCCTCCTATTCCGGATAGGACGTGTAGACCACGTACCTGGTCGGCTTGTGCTTGCCCGCGTATCTCAGCTGAACGACCACCTCGTTGCCGGTCGCCACACCCTGCGGACCGTTTTTGATCCACACTCGTCCGAGGGACCCCTGGCCTCTCAGCTCCCACCTGAATTCGAGCAGATCAAAGCGAGGGTCGAAGCTCGGGTTGTGGGATTGCTGGGCGAGCCACTTGTCCAGCCGGGTGCGGTTGCTCTTCTTCCTAATCCAGTTGTCGAAGGCGGCCTGCACGCTCTTGACGGCGGTGTCCTGGTCGGTCCACTTGGTAGCGCGACCCTTCTTGACGGCCTCGGCCTGCATCTCCTGATCCGTGGGGTTGACATGGTCCTTAAGGGTATGAGCCTGCTCCACCCCCTCATCTGCCACGATGTTCACGCAGTTGTGGACGAGTACCTCGTCGGACTGCCCGCCCCGAGGAAGGACGTAGAAGGTGTGGAGACCGTCGACCGTGAGGTCGTAAACCCGCTGTGAAGCCAGACCAGAGCGGTCACGCAGGGCGGTCACAGCCTGCAGGAAGCCGTCGCCCGAGCGCAGCCGGTCCCCGACTCGCAAGTCGGAGACGTGGGCCCAGCCACGGCCGGTCACGTAGACGCGGTGTCCGGTCGTGCTCGTCAGGGTGCCGCCGCCTGCCAGGGCGATATCGACCAGGTGGCTCGTGTCGTGCCGGAAGGTGTCGGTGACCGGTTCCGGCCGAGCCTGCCCGGAATCGGGGTCGGTGGCGAGCACCAGGTCGCCGACGCGGACGTCCCGGATCGGCCTGCGCGTCCCGTCGGACATCAGCACCCGGGTGTCGCCGGGGAAGCTGTTCCGGGGGCACGAGGTCGCGATTTCCTCATAGAGCTCGACTTCGCGCTCGATCGCGGCGACCGCCGCCGCATCTATGCCTTCGATGGCCTTGAGTGCCTTGAAGGCGTCGCGGACACCGATGCCGGTGACGAACGCGGCGTCCACGGCGCGCAGCGCCTCGGCGATGGGTCGGATGATCTTGCCCGCGAACAGGCTCGCGACGTCCAGGGATGCCCACGCGCAGCCGCCCCAGCTACCGCTCTCGAAGCCGGAGGAGAACTTCTGTGCGCACTTGATCCAGTTACCGAAGAGGATGTCGATGGGATCGACGCCGTCCTGCCACTCGGCGATCGTGATGGTGTGGGTGACCTCCTTGGACAGTTCGTCGGTCTTGATCTCACCGATGTACGTCGTGGCCTCGGTCGGGCACATGAGCTTCTGCGGGTCGATGCCCTCGGCGGCGCACAGGTACAGGTTCAGGACGGCCTTGTACTTGATCTTCGTGGTGATCGTGCAGTCGCCCCGGTAGGCGAGGTGGTTCCACCAGTGGTCGCAGCCGTCCGTCTTGCTGACGACCTCCGGATCACCGGTCTTCTCGATGCGGTCGATGACGTAGAAGACGTTGCCGATGGAGCCGCGCTCGTCGGTGACGGTTCCGTCGTTGATCTGCTTGGCCTTGGCCACCTTCTCGGCGCGGTCGGCTGCTTCCTGGGCTTCCTTGGCGTACTTGTCGGCGTCCTTGGCTGCCTGTTCGGCCTCGGTCGCCGCGGCGTCGGCGCGGTCGGCGGCGGCGCGGGCGTCCTTGGCGTCCTGTTCGGCCTGGCTGGCGGCGGAGCGGGCGGCTTCGGCGTCGAGTTCGGCGGCGTCGGCGGAGTCGCGGGCGTCCTTGGCGTAGCCCTCGGCGTTGCCGGCGGCCTTGTCGGCGGCTGCCGCGTCGTCGGCGGCCTGCTGGTCGTAGGTGATGGTGCGGGCCAGTGACGCCTGTGCCGCGGCTGCGGCCTTGGCGGCGTCGGCCGCGTAGCCGAGGGCCTCCTTGGAGTAGGTGCGGGCGTCGGCGGCGTACTTGGCGGCGTTCGCCGCGTGGACGTACGCCTCCTTGGCGTCACCCTTGGCCTGGTC
>NZ_WWJT01000564.1 GCF_009865385.1 Streptomyces sp. SID486
GCCAAGGAGCCCGCGGACCGGCCCACGCCGGACGAGCTGATGCGGGAGCTGCGCTCGGTGTCGGCCTCGTACGAGACCCAGGCGTTCATACCGGCACAGCGCATCGGCGAGGAGACTCCCGCGCAGGAGGCACCCGGCCGTGCCGGGTGGGCCGGGGAGGCCGGCCGGGCAGAGGGCGCCGGGCGAGCGAAGGGGGCCGGGCGCGCAGAAGGCGCCGACCGGGCAGAGGAGGGCGAGCGGGCAGAGGAGGCCGGTCGCCCAGGCGGCGCCGAGCGGGCAGAGGGCGCCGGGCGGGGCAGGCCGTGGCCCCTGCGGGTCCCGCGCCGCGGCCGGGTGCTGCTTGGGGCCGCGGCTGCCGGCCTCGCGCTGGCCGGCGCGCTCGTGCCGGCCGTGCTGGGCGGCCTGCCGGGGATGTCCGGGATGGCCGGGGTGTTCGGCCGCAACGCGCCGGAGAAGGAGGGCGCGCCGGATCGCACGGCGGCTTCCGGCAGCTGGACGGCCCGGCCGGCGGTCGGCGGCTCGGGCATGCCGCAATGCGCTCATGACGCCGGGAAGTTGTTCTGCGCGCGGCCGGGTGTCGTCTTCGCGCTCTCCGCGTCCGACGGCCGCCTGCTGTGGCGGCGCCCGGTCGGCACCCGGTCCACGAGCGGGCCTCCGGTCGTCTCCGGCGGACTGGTGCAGCCGTACACGGACGGCGGCCCACGGCTCGCGGGACTCGACCCGGCGACAGGCGAGAACGTGTGGCAGCGCCGGCTGCCCACCGGGACGACGGTGCGCTACGCCGGCGGCACGGCCCTGCTCGCGGGCCCGGACGGCACGGTCACCGGCGTGGACGGCGCGACCGGCGCGACCCGGTGGCGGCGGGCGCTGCCCGGCCAGGGCATGCCGGCGTTCGCGACGTTCCCCGGTGCGGCGGAGGGGACCGCGTACGCGACCCGCACGTCGGCCGACGGGACGGACACCCGGGTGAGCGCGGTGGATCCGCGGACCGGCCGGGTGCGGTGGGACGTCCGGGTGCGGGGCTGGCTCAAGCCGTTCGCCGCGCAGGCGGACGGTTCGGTGCTGTTCCTGGCGGTCGACAGCGGGTACGGCGCCGAGGAGATCGTCCGCTACACCCCGGGTACCGGTGCCACGCGGCGCGTCGCGCTGCCCGCCGTACTGGACGGCGCGCACGCGACCGTGCGCGGGAACGTCGTCTACGTGCTGGCCGCGGGCGGTTCCCTGGACGCCGTGGACCTGGCGTCGGGCAGGCGTCTGTGGCACCTGGAGACGTCGGTGAGCCGCGGTTCGCTGCCCGTCGCGTCGGGTGAGCGGGTGTACTTCACCGCGAGTGACGGCCGGCTGCTCGCCGTCGACGCCCGCAGGGGGCGGCTCGTCGGGCAGACACCGGCGCGGCTGGGCGCCGAATCGGCCCAGGTCATGAGCACACCGCCGGCCCCGCTGACCGTCGGCGCCGACGTCTACGCCGGCGCGCCGGACGGCACCGTCTTCGCCGTGGACAGCCGCTCACCGGCGACCTGGTGACCTCGCGCCCGCCACCCGGACGTCCCGCCGACGGGCGAGGGAGCGGAGCAGGGAGACTGAGCGCACCCCGGCGGACAGGGCGCAGCCCGCGGGTGGAGCGCGGCGCAGGGGCCGTCTCCCGTGGGAAACAGCCCCTGCTGCCGCGGCCGGTCGTCAGCCGAGGCGGGAGACGTCGCGCACGGCGCCCTTGTCGGCGCTCGTCGCCATCGCCGCATAGGCGCGCAGGGCGGCGGAGACCTTGCGTTCGCGGTCCCTGGGCGCGTAGACGCCGTTCAGGGCCTGCTCGCGGCGGGCCAGCTCGGCGTCGTCGACCAGCAGCTCGATCGTGCGGCCCGGGATGTCGATCCGGATCCGGTCGCCGTCCTGGACCAGGGCGATGGTGCCGCCGGAGGCGGCCTCGGGGGAGGCGTGGCCGATGGACAGCCCGGAGGTGCCGCCGGAGAAGCGGCCGTCCGTGATCAGGGCGCAGGTCTTGCCGAGGCCGCGGCCCTTCAGGTACGAGGTCGGGTACAGCATCTCCTGCATGCCGGGGCCGCCCTTGGGGCCCTCGTAGCGGATGACGACGACGTCGCCGTGCTTGACCTCCTGGGTGAGGATCCGCTGGACGGCCTCCTCCTGGGACTCGCAGACGACCGCCGGGCCCTCGAAGGTCCAGATCGACTCGTCGACGCCGGCGGTCTTGACCACGCAGCCGTCGACGGCGAGGTTGCCGCGCAGGACCGCCAGGCCGCCGTCCTTGGAGTAGGCGTGCTCGGCGGAGCGGATGCAGCCGCCCTCGGCGTCGTCGTCCAGGGCCTCCCAGCGCTCGGACTGGGAGAACGCCTCGGCGGAGCGGACGCAGCCGGGCGCCGCGTGCCACAGCTCGACGGCCTCGGCGGACGGGGAACCGCCGCGCACGTCCCAGGTCTTCAGCCAGTCCGCCAGCGAGGGGCTGTGCACGGCGTGCACGTCCTCGTTGAGCAGACCGGCGCGGTGCAGCTCGCCGAGGAGGGCCGGGATGCCGCCGGCGCGGTGCACGTCCTCCATGTAGTACGTGCGGTCCTTGGCGATGTTCGGCGCCACCTTGGCCAGGCAGGGCACGCGGCGCGAGACGGCGTCGATCTCGTCCAGGCCGAACGGGACGCCCGCCTCCTGGGCGGCGGCCAGCAGGTGCAGGATCGTGTTGGTGGAGCCGCCCATCGCGATGTCCAGGGCCATGGCGTTCTCGAAGGCCCGGAAGGTGGCGACGTTGCGCGGCAGGACGGTGTCGTCGTCCTGCTCGTAGTAGCGGCGGGTGATGTCCATGACCGTGCGGGCGGCGTCGACGTAGAGCTGCCTGCGCGCGGTGTGGGTGGCGAGGACGGAGCCGTTGCCGGGCAGGGACAGGCCGATGGCCTCGGTCAGGCAGTTCATCGAGTTGGCGGTGAACATGCCGGAACAGCTGCCGCAGGTCGGACAGGCGTTCTCCTCGATACGGAGGATGTCCTCGTCGGAGATCTTGTCGTTCACGGCGTCGGAGATCGCGTCGACCAGGTCGAGCGTGCGGACCGTGCCGTCGACCAGGGTGGCGCGGCCGGACTCCATGGGGCCGCCGGAGACGAACACGGTCGGGATGTTCAGGCGCAGGGCCGCCATCAGCATGCCCGGGGTGATCTTGTCGCAGTTGGAGATGCAGACCAGGGCGTCGGCGCAGTGCGCCTCGACCATGTACTCGACCGAGTCCGCGATCAGGTCGCGGGAGGGCAGGGAGTACAGCATGCCGCCGTGGCCCATGGCGATGCCGTCGTCGACAGCGATCGTGTTGAACTCGCGCGGGATGCCGCCGGCCTGCGTGATCGCCTCGCTGACGATCCGGCCGACCGGCTGGAGGTGGGTGTGGCCCGGCACGAACTCGGTGAAGGAGTTTGCGACGGCGATGATCGGCTTCCGGCCGATGTCCGCGCCCGGTACACCGGAGGCGCGCATAAGGGCGCGGGCGCCCGCCATGTTGCGGCCGTGGGTGACTGTGCGGGACCTCAGCTCGGGCATCGTCGCTCGCTCCTTCTAGACCAGCTGCCAGAGAGTTCTGACTGTACGGTCGAGCGTACGCCGGTGCTCCAAGGGCTGGACACGGTTGTCCGAAATGCGGGACAAGCGTTTCACGGACCGACGCGGTCAGGGCTGGGTACCGACGCGGTCAGGGCTGGGTGAGGTGGGCCTGCACCACCGGCGCCACCCGCGCGACGATCTGCTCCAGGTCCGCCGAGGCCAGCGGTTCCAGCTTGATCACGTAGCGCATCATCGCCGTCCCCACGATCTGCGCCGCCGCCAGCTCGGCGCGCAGCTCCGCGTCCGGCAGGTCCGACCGGGCGGCCACGCGGCGCAGCAGCTGGGAGGCGACGAGCCGGCGGAAGACGGCGGCGGCCGTCTCGTTGTTCACGGCGGACCGCAGGATCGCCAGGAGGGGCGCCCGCGTCGTGGGGTCGTCCCAGACACCGAGGAGGAAGCGGGTGAGTCGCTCCCCCACGCCGTCGACCGGGCCTTCGGCGACCTCGCCCGACGAGTTCAGGGCGGGGGCGAAGGCGACCTCGACGGCCGCCTCGAAGACCTGCTCCTTGGTGCCGAAGTAGTGGTGGACGAGCGCGGAGTCCACTCCGGCCGCCTTGGCGATGCCGCGTACGGACGTCTTCTCGTACCCGCGCACGGAGAACTCCTCGCGGGCGGCGCCGAGGATGCGGTCGCGGGTGTCGCCGGACTCGGTGCGCGGGGGACGGCCGCGGCGGCGGGGGGTGGTCTCGCTCATCGCCGGGGCACCCGTACCGCCGCGGCCAGGTGCTTGCGCGTGAAGGCGAGCGCCTCGGCGAGATCGGCCTCGCGCTCGGCGCCGGACATCGCGCGCCGGGTGTTGACCTCGATCACGACATGGCCGTCGAACCCGGTGTGGACCAGGCGCTCCAGCAGCTCGGCACAGGGCTGGGTGCCGCGGCCGGGCACCAGGTGCTCGTCCTTGGCCGAGCCCCGGCCGTCGGCGAGGTGCACGTGGCCGAGGCGGTCCCCCATGCGGGCGACCATGTCCAGGGCCTCGGTGCGGGCCGTCGCCGTGTGGCTGAGATCGATGGTGAAGTGCCGGTAGTCGTGGTTGGTGACGTCCCAGTCCGGGGCGTAGGCGAGCATCTCGCGGTCGCGGTAGCGCCAGGGGTACATGTTCTCCACGGCGAACCGCACGTCCGTCTCGTCCGCCATCCGCCAGATGCCGTCGACGAAGTCCCGCGCGTACTGCCGCTGCCAGCGGAACGGCGGGTGCACGACGACGGTGGAGGCCCCGAGCTTCTCGGCCGCGGCCCGGGCCCGCTGGAGCTTCACCCAGGGGTCGGTGGACCAGACCCGCTGGGTGATCAGCAGGCAGGGGGCGTGGACGGCCAGGACCGGCACGCCGTGGTAGTCCGAGAGGCGGCGCAGCGCCTCGATGTCCTGACTGACCGGGTCGGTCCACACCATGACCTCGACGCCGTCGTAACCGAGGCGCGCGGCGATCTCGAAGGCCGTCGCCGTCGACTCCGGGTACACGGAGGCGGTCGAC
Source organism: Streptomyces sp. SID486 (assembly GCF_009865385.1). GTDB lineage: Bacteria > Actinomycetota > Actinomycetes > Streptomycetales > Streptomycetaceae > Streptomyces. Next base: position 5,063 of record NZ_WWJT01000564.1, read on the forward strand.
AGCGCGATGCGCACGTCAGTTGGTTCAGCCACGTCCGTCACCTTACGGCGTCGGGTGGTGCCGGTGCGGGGTGCCCGCTGACCGGTGTGAGCTTTGCCATGTACGCGCCCGCGAGTACGTCACAGTGGGGTCCGCCGTCCGACGCGCCCCCTCCTTCCCGTCGGGGCGCTAGTCGCTTCCCATGTGGTCGAGGCGCCGGAGGATCACGCCCTCCCGCAGGGCCCAGGGGCAGACCTCGAGGCTCTCGACGCCGAAGAGGTCCATCGCGCCCTCGGCCACCAGCGCGCCCGCCAGCAGCTGGCCGGCCCTGCCCTCGGAGACCCCGGGGAGTTCGGCGCGCTGCTCCACGGTCATGCCCGCGAGGCGGGGGACCCACGCCTCCAGGGACTCGCGCTTGAGTTCGCGCTGGACGTAGAGGCCCTCGGCGCTGCGGGCGGCGCCGGCGATACGGGCGAGCTGTTTGAAGGTCTTGGAGGTGGCGACCACGTGGTCGGGGGTGCCGGAACGGCTGAACTCGCCGACCCTGCGGGCGATCTCCGTGCGCACGTGCCGGCGCAGGGCACGGACGTCCTGCGGGGCGGGCGGATCGCCGGGCAGCCAGCCGGCGGTGAGGCGGCCGGCGCCGAGCGGCAGGGAGGCGGCGGTGTCCGGTTCCTCGTCCATGCCGTAGGCGATCTCCAGGGAGCCGCCGCCGATGTCCAGGACCAGCAGCTTGCCGGCGGACCAGCCGAACCAGCGGCGCACGGCGAGGAAGGTGAGCCGGGCCTCCTCCGCGCCGCTGAGCACCTGGAGGCGTACGCCGGTCTCCTCGGCCACGCGCGCGAGGACGTCGTCGGCGTTGGTGGCCTCGCGGACGGCCGAGGTCGCGAACGGCACCAGGTCCTCGACGCCCTTGTCCTCGGCTGCCTGGAGCGCGTCCCGTACGACGGCGATCAGCTTGTCGATGCCGTCGTCGCCGATGGCACCGCTGTCGTCGAGGAGTTGGGCGAGCCGAAGGTCGGCCTTGTGCGAATGCGCGGGCAGCGGGCGCGCGCCGGGGTGGGCGTCCACCACCAGCAGATGCACCGTGTTCGAACCCACGTCCAGGACACCGAGTCTCATGTACGGCACGCTACTGCCAGAACGTTCGTCCTCGGTCCCCGGAGCGGTGCCGGGCCGCTTACCCTGGACGGGTGCCAAAGACGAAAAAGGCGAAGGCCGGCAAGTCGGACAAGGTCGAGAAGCCGGACAAGGCGGGCAGGATTCGCAAGGACGCCAAGCCGTCCGAGGAGGCGGGGATGAGCGACGAGAAGGGGCTCGACTTCGCCCGCGCCTGGGTGGAGTTTCCCGATCCGGCCGACGACGAGCAGGTCTTCCGCTGCGATCTGACATGGCTGACCTCCCGCTGGAACTGCATCTTCGGCAGTGGCTGCCAGGGCATCCAGGCGGGCCGCGCGGCCGACGGCTGCTGTTCGCTGGGCGCCCACTTCTCCGACGAGGACGACGAGAAGCGGGTCGCCGGGCACGTGTCCCGGCTCACGCCGGAGATCTGGCAGCACCACGACGAGGGCACGCGGGGCGGCTGGGTCTCCGAGGACGAGGAGGGGTCCCGGCAGACGCGGCCCTTCCAGGGCTCGTGCATCTTCCAGAACCGGCCCGGTTTCGCGGGCGGGGCGGGCTGCTCGCTGCACATCCTCGCGCTGAGCGAGGGCCGGGAGCCGCTGGAGACCAAGCCGGACGTGTGCTGGCAGCTGCCGGTCCGGCGCACGTACGACTGGATCGACCGGCCGGACGACACGCGCGTGCTCCAGGTGTCCATCGGGGAGTACGACCGCCGGGGCTGGGGCCCGGGCGGCCACGACCTGCACTGGTGGTGCACCTCGGCGACGTCGGCGCACGGAGCCGGCGAACCGGTGTACGTCTCCTACCGCCCCGAGCTGATCGAGCTGATGGGCAAGGCCGGCTACGACCGTCTGGTCGAGCTGTGCGAACAACGGCTGGCGTCCCAGCTGCCGCTGGTGGCCCCGCACCCGGCGGACCCGGCGCCGTGACCCCTCCCCTCGCCGCCTAGCCGCCCGAAGGCCCGGGAGTCCCGGTGTCCGTCGACGTCGCTGTCGGCGTCGGGGTGGGCGTCGCGGTGTCGGAGGGCGGTGGGGTCGTCGGCGTCGGGGTCGGGTCCGTGGGGGGCGGGGACTGGCTGACGGGCGGCTCGGTGGGGGGCGTGCTCGGTGGGGCCGGAGTGGTGGGGTCGGGGTCGGCGGACGGAGGGCGGGTCGTCGGGCGGCTCGGTGCCGTGCCGTACCCGTCGATCGAGACCACCGCGCCCGCCGGGGCCACCGCCACCCGCGCCTGCCAGTGGCCGGACGGCTCGCGCAGATGGTCGACGTACACCTTGATCGTCGTCGTCCGGCCGGGGGCGAGGGTGCCCGCGGACCGGCTGAAGTAGAGCCAGGCCGCCGGCGTCGACACCGACCAGCGGACCTCGGACGTGCCGGAGGCCGTGAGGGTGATCAGGGTGGTGTCGCCGTCGCCGGCCGCGCTGACGGCCAGCTGTCCCGGGCCCTTCTCGCCCGTCCCGCCGACGCTGACGACCTCCACGGAGACGTCCGCCTTGCCGTCCTTGCCGACGCGCGGGCCGCCCGGTCTCGTGTCGGCGTTGCCCGCGTTCTCGTAACCGCCCGCCGTGTCGCCGCCGAGCGCGTCGGGACCCTGCGCCTCACGCGCGGTCGCGGAGGGCCCGTCGCTCTCCCCGGCCGGCCCGCCCCGGTAGGCGGCCCAGAGGGCGAGCACGGGTGCCGCGACGACCGTGGCGACGACCGTCGTCGTGACGGCACGCGCGCGGAGGCGGTCGCGGCGGGCCGCGCGGTCCTTGGGGTCCATCGGGAAGCCGCGCCGGTCGAAGCGGGGCAGGGCCACGCCACGTGCGCGCGTGAAGTGTGCCGGTGTCGGGCGCAGGGCCCCCCGCGGGGCCTCCAGGACGGGCAGCTCGGCGGGGGTGACCGTGGCGCCGGGCCAGCGGCCGGCGACGGCGCGCTCGGCGGTGCGACGGCAGCGCGGGCATTCGTCGACGTGCCGGACCAGCTCGCGGCGCAGGGCCGTGCTGAGGACCAGCCGGCTGTCACCGGTGAGATGGGCCACGCTCGGGCAGCCGCCCGTCTCCACCACGGCGAGGGCCGCGCGGGTGCGTTCGACCTCGCAGGCGGCCGCGGCGAGCAGCTCACGCGCGGCGGCGGGCTCCATGCCGAGGACGGCGGCGACCTCGTGGGGCGCGAGGTGATGGCGGACGGCCAGTTCCAGGGCCTCGCGCTGCTCGGGGGTGGTGCCGGCGGCCTCGGGCCAGGCCAGCAGGGCGAGTTCGCGGCGTCTGCGCTCCTGGACGTCCTCGCCGAGGGGTGCGCCCGGCGCCGCGATCCCCGCGCCCGCACCTCCGGCGGGTCCCGCGCCGGAACCCGCGCCGGCCCCCGCCCGTCCCCCTGGTCCGAAGCCTGGTCCTGCGCCCGCCCCTGCCGCCGCCCCGAAGCCGGCGCCCGCTCCCGCGGCCGCCCCGGCACCGGCACCCGCTCCGGACCGCGCCCCCGCCCCGGCACCCGTCCGGTTCCCTTTCGCGGCGCCCCGCCCGGCCGCGGTACGGCCCGCCGCGTGCGTGCCCTGACGTTTCTGCTTGGTCTCGGCCAGCTTGCGCAGGCACGCCCAGCGGGCCAGTGCGTACAGCCACGCCCTGCGGTCGCCGGGGGCCTCGGGGCCGCGTTGGCCGCGTCGCTCGGCCAGGGCCAGGACGTCGCCCAGGGCGGCGGTGGCCGCGTCGTGGTCGCACAGCACCGACATGCAGTAGGTGAACAGGCCGTCCAGGTACGGCTCGTACCGCGCCGGCGTGCGCTGGGCGAGGGTGCGGGCGGCGGCGCGGTCGCGCGCCTCTCGCGCCTCGCGTCGTGCGTCCCGCGGCTCGCGGTGCGCCCGGTGCGCTCCGGTCGTGCGGGTGGTCGTCTCCGGACTGCTGCTCATCACCCGTGCGACCGTAGGCGGCTGCGCAGCACCCCTTCCGGAACCTTGAGCACTTTTAATCCGTACGGGTGAAACGATCCCTCATAAGGGGACAGGAACCCTTTGTTCCGCGGCCGGAACGCGCAGAGGGTGGCCGAGAACGGACCACTCGTCCGCGCCCCCGGGCCGGCCGGGCACGGCCCCCGGCCCCGTTGTCGGTGCGGCGGGCTACGGTTTCCGCATGGCTGCCCGTACCAAGACCACCAAGGACCGCCCGTCCTACCGCTGCACCGAGTGCGGCTGGCAGACGGCCAAGTGGCTCGGCCGCTGCCCCGAGTGCCAGGCATGGGGCACGGTCGAGGAGTACGGCGCGCCCGCGGTCCGGACGACGGCACCGGGCCGCGTGTCCACCTCCGCGCTGCCCATCGGCCAGGTCGACGGGCGGCAGGCCACCGCCCGCTCCACCGGCGTGCCCGAGCTGGACCGGGTGCTCGGCGGCGGCCTCGTCCCGGGCGCGGTGGTCCTGCTCGCGGGCGAGCCGGGCGTCGGCAAGTCCACCCTGCTGCTGGACGTGGCCGCCAAGGCGGCGAGCGCGGAGCACCGCACCCTGTACGTGACCGGGGAGGAGTCGGCGAGCCAGGTGCGGCTGCGCGCCGACCGCATCGGCGCTCTCGACGACGACCTGTACCTGGCCGCCGAGACCGACCTGGCCGCCGTCCTCGGGCACCTGGACGAGGTCAAGCCGTCCCTGCTGATCCTCGACTCGGTACAGACGGTCGCCTCCCCGGAGATCGACGGCGCGCCCGGCGGCATGGCCCAGGTCCGGGAGGTCGCCGGTGCCCTGATCCGCGCCTCCAAGGAGCGCGGCATGTCCACGCTGCTGGTGGGCCATGTCACCAAGGACGGCGCCATCGCCGGCCCGCGCCTGCTGGAACACCTGGTGGACGTCGTCCTGAGCTTCGAGGGCGACCGGCACGCGCGCCTGCGCCTGGTGCGCGGCGTGAAGAACCGCTACGGGGCGACGGACGAGGTCGGCTGCTTCGAGCTGCACGACGAGGGCATCACGGGCCTCGCCGACCCCAGCGGCCTGTTCCTGACCCGCCGGGCCGAGCCGGTCCCGGGCACCTGCCTGACCGTCACCCTGGAGGGCCGCCGCCCGCTGGTGGCCGAGGTGCAGGCGCTGACGGTCGACTCCCAGATCCCCTCCCCCCGGCGCACGACGTCGGGCCTGGAGACCTCGCGCGTGTCGATGATGCTGGCGGTGCTGGAGCAGCGCGGCCGGATCAGCGCGCTCGGCAAGCGGGACATCTACTCGGCGACGGTCGGCGGGGTGAAGCTGTCGGAGCCGGCCGCCGACCTCGCCATCGCGCTCGCGCTGGCCTCCGCCGCGAGCGACACCCCGCTGCCGAAGAACCTGGTGGCGATCGGCGAGGTGGGGCTCGCGGGCGAGGTCAGACGGGTCACGGGCGTGCAGCGCAGGCTCGCCGAGGCGCACCGGCTCGGCTTCACGCACGCGCTCGTACCGGGCGATCCGGGCAAGGTGCCGGCCGGCATGAAGGTGCTGGAAGTCGCGGACATGGGGGACGCGCTCCGCGTCCTGCCGCGCTCCCGTCGCCGAGAGGCCCCGCAGGAGGCGGAAGAGCGCCGGTAGACTTTGCCCAGGTCTCGCCCGTCCGTACGAACCGAGTGCGGGAACGGGAGCGTGGCAGAACCTGCGACCGGAGGAGTGCAGTGGCAGCCAACGACCGGGCAGCAGCTCCCGGGAAGTCCGGTGGGAGTGCCGGTTCCGATGGCATGATGCGCGCCTCGCTGAGCGCCGTGGCACCCGGTACGGCGCTGCGTGACGGCCTGGAGCGGGTCCTGCGCGGCAACACCGGCGGGCTCATCGTGCTCGGCTCCGACAAGACGGTCGAGGCGATGTGCACGGGCGGCTTCGTGCTGGACGTCGAGTTCGCCGCCACCCGGCTGCGGGAGCTGTGCAAGCTGGACGGCGGCATCGTGCTGTCCTCGGACCTGTCGAAGATCCTGCGGGCGGGCGTCCAGCTGGTGCCGGACCCGACGATCCCCACGGAGGAGACGGGCACGCGGCACCGTACGGCGGACCGGGTGAGCAAGCAGGTCGGGTTCCCGGTCGTCTCGGTCTCCCAGTCGATGCGTCTGATCGCCCTGTACGTGGACGGTCAGCGCCGCGTCCTGGAGGACTCGGCGGCGATCCTCTCCCGCGCGAACCAGGCGCTGGCGACCCTGGAGCGGTACAAGCTGCGGCTCGACGAGGTCGCGGGCACGCTGTCCGCCCTGGAGATCGAGGACCTGGTGACGGTCCGGGACGTGTCGGCGGTCGCGCAGCGACTGGAGATGGTCCGCCGCATCGCCACCGAAATCGCCGAATACGTGGTCGAACTGGGCACGGACGGCCGGCTTCTCGCCCTTCAGCTGGAGGAGTTGATCGCCGGTGTCGAGCCCGACCGCGAGCTGGTCGTCCGGGACTACGTCCCCGAGCCGACGGCGAAGCGTTCGCGCACGGTCGACGAGGCGCTGTCCGAGCTGGACGCGCTGAGCCACGCGGAGCTGCTGGAGATGGGCACGGTGGCGCGCGCGCTGGGCTACACCGGTTCCCCCGAGACCCTGGACTCCGCGGTGTCCCCGCGGGGCTTCAGGCTGCTGGCCAAGGTTCCGCGTCTTCCGGGCGCCATCATCGACCGGCTGGTGGAGCATTTCGGCGGCCTGCAGAAGCTGCTGGCCGCGAGCGTGGACGACCTGCAGACCGTCGACGGCGTGGGCGAGGCCCGGGCCCGCAGCGTTCGCGAGGGGCTGTCCCGGCTGGCCGAGTCCTCGATCCTGGAGCGGTACGTCTGAGCGGGGCCGGGCGCCTCTTGTGCGAGGCGGCCCGTGACCTGCCCGGGGCAGGGGGATCTGCGCGAGCGCGCCCCCCGTCCCGGCAGTCGTCGGCGGAGCACGGCCCCGGTCCTCAGCCGGCGGCGGAGCGCGGCCCCGGTCCTCAGTCGGCCGACAGCACGAACGAGGTCTGCTGCTTCGCGTACCCGGGCGCCTTGGCCTCCAGCAGGTACGTGCCCGGCTTCGCCGACCCCGCGGCGGGCGTCGCGCACCGCGGAGCGCTCGGCTTGCGGTCCCAGGTCGCGGTGTACGTGATGCTCTCGCCCGCGGGCACCCGGAACACCAGGCTCCCGGCGCCCTCGGGGCAGTCGGCGGACGACCAGTAGGCGTCGTCGCCGTCCGCCGGCGTGATCGTCAACACCGCGCTCTTCGGCCCGAGATCGGCCTTGCAGTCGGCCGACGAGCTGTTCTTCACGGTGAGTTCGAAGGTCGGCGTCTGGTCGGGCGAGTAGGAGTTGCGCTCGCTGCGCAGGCTCAACACCACCGCCGCCGACGTGCAGTCGGGCAGCGTGGAGGAGGCGGGAAGCGCGTCGCCCGCACCGACGGCGCCGCCCCCGGAAGCCGTGCCCGAACCGTCGCCGGACCCGGTGGAGCCGGCAGCGCCGGAGGTGCCGTCGGCCGCACCCGTCGAGCCGCCGCCGTCACCCGGACCAGATCCGGAACCGGCGGACCCGGTGCTGCCGCCGCCCGACTCGTCGCGGCCGCCCGGGTGTTGGCTGTTCGCGGAACCGGACGGGTTGGGTCCGGGGGTGATGGTGTGCGCGGGATTCTTGCCGTCGGACCCGTCGGCGTCCTTCTTGCCGCCTCCGCCGCCGGCGGTGACGACCAAGGTGACCACCAGCGCCAACAGGGCGACCACGGACAGCAGTACGACCCTCCGACGCCAGTAGATGGTGGAGGGAAGCGGCCCGACCGGATTGCGCAGAGATCCCACGGCCCAAACTGTACGAGAGATCCGAGCGCTTGCTCGCGCCACCCGCCGCGCCGGCGCCAACTTTTCCGGATCATCATCCCGGCAACTTCCGCGGGCGGTGCGGTTCTTCGCCTTTCGCCACGGTCGGTGACCGCGCCGTCACCCGTTCCGCCCGCCAACCCATGGCAGGATCGGAAGGGACATGACTGAGATGCTCCACACCCCCGTGATCGCCTGGTTCGACGCCCACGCCCGCGACCTGCCCTGGCGCCGCCCGGAGGCGGGACCGTGGGGCGTGATGGTCAGCGAGTTCATGCTCCAGCAGACTCCGGTGAGCCGGGTCCTGCCCGTCTACGAGGAGTGGCTGTCCCGCTGGCCGCGCCCCGCCGACCTCGCCAAGGAGGCGCCGGGCGAGGCGGTGCGGGCCTGGGGCCGGCTCGGCTACCCGCGCCGCGCGCTGCGCCTGCACGGCGCCGCGGTCGCCATAACGGAACGGCACGGCGGGGACGTGCCGACGGACCACGCGCAGCTGCTGGCGCTGCCCGGCATCGGCGAGTACACGGCCGCCGCGGTCGCCTCGTTCGCCTACGGGCAGCGGCACGCCGTACTGGACACCAATGTCCGCCGGGTCCTCGCGCGGGCGGTGACGGGGGTGCAGTACCCGCCGAACGCCACGACGGCCGCCGAGCGGCGCCTGGCGCGGGAACTGCTGCCGCAGGACGAGGGGACCGCCGCGCGGTGGGCGGCCGCCTCCATGGAACTGGGCGCGCTGGTGTGCACGGCACGGAACGAGGGGTGCCAGCGGTGCCCGATCGCCGCGCAGTGCGCCTGGCGGCTCGCGGGCAAGCCGGAGCACGCGGGGCCGCCGCGACGCGGGCAGACGTACGCCGGTACGGACCGGCAGGTGCGCGGCAAGCTGCTGGCCGTACTGCGGGAGGCGCGCACGCCGGTGCCGCAGGGGACGCTGGACCGGGTGTGGCACGAGCCCGTGCAGCGGGCCCGCGCGCTCGACGGGCTGGTCGCGGACGGTCTGGTGGAGCCGCTGCCCGGCGGCCTGTACCGGCTGCCGTCAGGCTGACACACAGCCAGGTGACAGTCCCCGGGGGTACGTTACGAAGGAGTCGGCCCGGCAAATCGCCACCAAATCGGACATGACTCTCCTCCGCCTTACCCCTCTTCCCTATCTGTTACACAACCGACGGATAGCCGAGTGCCAGCCGCAGGCTGGTCCGCACAGCCCCGTGACAACCACTCCGTAACTTCTTCTCCGTGCCCGGCGGACCACCGGGCGCGGGAACAGCGGGACTTCCGGTACGAGCCGGAGGGACGACGGGGAACGGAGGCGGTTGATCATGGCGCAGGGCGAGGTGCTCGAATTCGAGGAGTACGTCCGCACCCGGCAGGACGCGCTGCTGCGCAGCGCCCGCCGACTGGTGCCGGACCCGGTCGACGCCCAGGACCTGCTGCAGACCGCGCTGGTACGGACGTACGGCCGCTGGGACGGCATCGCCGACAAGCGGCTCGCCGACGCCTACCTTCGCCGTGTCATGATCAACACGCGGACCGAGTGGTGGCGGGCCCGCAAGCTGGACGAGGTGCCGACCGAGCAGCTGCCGGACGCCTCCGTGGACGACTCCACCGAGCAGCACGCCGACCGCGCCCTGCTGATGGACGTCATGAAGGTGCTGGCACCGAAGCAGCGCAGTGTCGTGGTGCTGCGACACTGGGAGCAGATGTCCACAGAGGAGACGGCCGCGGCCCTCGGCATGTCGGCCGGTACGGTCAAGAGCACGCTGCACCGGGCGCTCGCCCGGCTCCGCGAGGAGCTGGAGGCCCGCGATCTGGACGCACGCGCGCTGGAGCGTGAGGAGCGGGAGCGTTGCGCGGCCTGACCGGGGCCGGATCCGACCGGGTCCGAGGCAGTACACAGGCGGTGATCGCGGTGGGGACCGCGCTCGCCGCCCTCGCCCTTTTCGTCGCCGCGTGCGGCAGCGGGGGCACGGGCGCCCGGGACGAGGGGCCGGCGCACGGCTCGGCGGTGGCGGGAACCGTCACCTCCCCCTCCCCCTCCCCCAGTCCCGCCCAGCGCTACCGGCGGGTGGACGCCGTGGAGCTGCTCAAGAACGACCCCCAGGTGTCCGAGGCGGTCAAACGGGAGCTGAAGCCGTGCGACGGTGACAAGTACCAGGTCGACGTCTCCTACGGCGACCTGACCGACGCCACGGTCGACGACGTCGTCGTCAACGTGATGACCTGCGCCGACTGGCTCGGCATCGCCTCGTACGTGTACCGGGACGAGGACGGCAGGTTCACCAACGTCTTCAAGAGCGAGGACTCCCCCGTCTACGCGGAGATCGACCAGGGCACCCTGTCCGTCTTCCGGCAGTACTACGAGCGGGACGACCCGATCTCCAGCCCGTCCGGTGACATCGTGACGCCGTACACCTGGAAGGACGGGCGGTTCGCCCCGGGCAAGCCGACCCGCAACGAGTACAGCAACGCCACCGACGGGGGCGCGCAGCCCGTGCCGGACAACTGATCGCCCACAGCACACCATGAGGACTGAGAGCACCGGGATGGCAGACCAGACCCACGTCCTGTTCGTCGAGGACGACGACGTCATCCGCGAGGCCACCCAGCTCGCCCTGGAGCGGGACGGCTTCGCGGTCACCGCGATGCCCGACGGCCTGTCGGGCCTGGAGGCGTTCCGGGCGCACCGCCCCGACATCGCGTTGCTGGACGTCATGGTGCCGGGTCTGGACGGGGTCAGCCTGTGCCGTCGGATCCGGGACGAGTCGACGGTGCCGGTGATCATGCTGTCGGCGCGCGCCGACTCCATCGACGTCGTCCTCGGTCTGGAGGCGGGCGCCGACGACTACGTCACCAAGCCCTTCGACGGTGCCGTGCTGGTCGCCCGGATCCGTGCGGTGCTGCGCCGTTTCGGACACGCCGGCGGGGCCGCGCAGACGGAGTCACCCGAGCCCGCGGTCGCCGGCACACTCGCCTTCGGAGAGCTGGAGATCGACACCGACGGTATGGAGGTGCGCCGGTCGGGGCAGCCGGTCGCGCTCACCCCGACCGAGATGCGGCTGCTGCTGGAGTTCTCCGCCGCGCCGGGCACCGTGCTCTCGCGCGACAAGCTGCTGGAGCGCGTCTGGGACTACGGCTGGGGCGGTGACACCCGGGTCGTGGACGTGCATGTGCAGCGGCTGCGGCAGAAGATCGGCCAGGACCGGATCGAGACGGTCCGCGGCTTCGGCTACAAGCTGAAGGCCTGAGCGGAGCGACGGTATGCGGGGGTTTCTTCGGCATCCGGTCCGGCGTGTGGAGCGCGCGGGCCTGCGCACCGGGCTGAGATGGAAGCTCAGCGCGGCGATCGCGCTGGTGGCCGGTCTGGTGGCGGTCGTGCTGAGCCTGGTCGTGCACAACGCGGCCCGGGTCTCGATGCTGGACAACGCGCGCGAGCTGGCCAACGACCGGCTCCTGCTGGCCCAGCGCAACTACGAGCTGAACCGGGGGCCGGTCTTCCCGTACGTCAGGGTGAACGACCCGGCGTTGCCGGCCGCGCTGCGCGAGAGCGTCGAGCGGGGCCGGCGGGTCAGTGACGTCTCCGAGCGCGGCGGGCAGCCGGACATCTGGGCGGCCGTGCCGGTGAAGGACGGGCACGTGCTGTCCGTGCACATCCATCTGCCGGACCGCAGCGCCGACATGCTGAACGACCTCGACCAGGCACTGGTGATCGGCTCGGTCGCGGTGGTGCTCGGCGGCAGCGCGCTGGGCGTGCTGATCGGCGGCCAGCTGTCCCGCCGGCTGCGCAAGGCGGCAGCCGCCGCGAACCAGGTGGCCAAGGGGGAGACCGACGTCCGGGTGCGGGCGGCCATCGGCGGGGTCGTACGGGACGAGACCGACGACCTCGCGCGGGCGGTGGACGCCATGGCGGACGCGCTGCGGCAACGCCTGGAGGCCGAGCGGCGGGTCACCGCCGACATCGCGCACGAGCTGCGCACCCCCGTGACGGGGTTGCTGACGGCCGCCGAGCTGCTGCCGCCGTCCCGGCTCACGGAACTCGTCCTGGACCGGGCGAAGGCGATGCGCACGCTGGTCGAGGACGTGCTGGAGGTGGCCCGGCTCGACAGCGCCTCCGAGCGGGCGGAGCTGCAGGACATCATGCTGGGCGAGTTCGTCGCGCGCCGCGTGGCGGCCAAGGATCCGGAGATCGTCGTACGGGTGGTGCACGAGTCGGAGGTGACCACCGATCCGCGGCGGCTCGAGCGGGTGCTGTTCAACCTGCTGGCCAACGCCGCCCGGCACGGCAGGCCGCCGATCGAGGTCACCGTGGAGGGCCGGGTCATCCGGGTCCGCGACCACGGCCCCGGTTTTCCCGAGGAGCTGCTGGCCGAGGGACCGAGCCGGTTCCGTACCGGCAGCAAGGACCGCGCCGGCAAGGGCCACGGGCTGGGGCTGACCATCGCCGCCGGGCAGGCGCGCGTGCTGGGCGCCCGGCTGACCTTCCGCAACGTACGGCCCGCGGGCGCGCCGGCCCACATTCCCTCGGAGGGCGCGGTGGCCGTCCTGTGGCTGCCGGAGCACGCCCCGACCAACACCGGCAGCTATCCGATGCTGCCGTAGTCCGGGAGCGACCAGGTCCCGGGACAGGCCGAAGGCCCCGGGACAGGCCGAAGGCCCCGGGGCGGACACCCGCCGGGGCCTTCGGGGTTCGGGGTTCGGGGAGGGTCAGACGGCCTCGACCACGACCGGCGGCGTGACGTCGGAGCCGTCAGCCGCGGGCTTCTGCGGGCCGCCCTTGAGCGGCACCTCCTTGACGAACAGTGCCGCGATCAGCACGACAACCGCGATACAGGCGCCGAGCAGGAACGCGGAGTGCGTGCCCGCGGACACCGCGTGCTGGTACGCCTCCCGGGCCGCGGCCGGGAGCTTCGCGAGGCTCGCCGCGTCCAGCTGCGCCGACTGCTGGGTGACGTTCTTGCCCAGCGCGCCGGCCCGCTCGGCCATGACGTCCTGGACCCGGTGGTTGAAGAGCGCGCCCATGATGGCCACGCCGAAGGAGGAGCCGAGCGTACGGAACAGGGTGGTGGAGGAGGACGCCACGCCCATGTCCTTCATCTGCACGCTGTTCTGCGCGACCAGCATGGTGATCTGCATCAGGCAGCCCATGCCCGCGCCGACCACGGCCATGTAGACGCCGGAGGTGAGCCGGGTGGTCTCCGTGTCCATCAGGGACAGCAGGTACAGCCCGACGATCATCAGCGCACCGCCGACGACGGGGAAGAGCTTGTACCGGCCGCTGCTGGTGGTGACCCGCCCGGCGACCATCGAGGTCACGAGCATCGCGCCGAGCATCGGCAGGAGCAGCAGACCGGAGTTGGTCGCGGAGGCGCCCTGCACCGCCTGCTGGTACAGCGGGAGGAACAGCGTGGCACCGAACATCACGAAGCCGGTGATGAAGCCGATGACCGACATCAGGGTGAAGTTGCGGCTCTTGAAGATGTGCAGCGGCACGACCGGCTCGGCGGCCCGGGTCTGCCAGTACACGAACCCGATCAGCGCGGCCACGCCGATGCCGATCAGCTCCATGATCCGCGCGGAGGTCCAGGCGTACTCGGTGCCGCCCCAGGTGGTGACCAGCACGATCGAGGTGATGCCGACGGTCAGCAGAACGACGCCGAGGTAGTCGATGCCCGCCTTGGACCGCTTCTTCGGCAGGTGCAGCACGGCCGTGACCAGCGCGAGGGCGACCGCGCCGAGCGGCAGGTTGATGTAGAAGGACCAGCGCCAGCCCCAGTTGTCGGTGATGGTGCCGCCGACCAGCGGGCCGCCGATCATCGCGAGCGCCATGACACCGGCCATCAGGCCCTGGTACTTGCCCCGCTCCCGGGGCGGGATCAGGTCACCGATGATCGCCATGACGCCGACCATCAGTCCGCCGGCGCCGAGGCCCTGCACGGCCCGGAACCCGATCAGCTGGCCCATGTCCTGGGCCATGCCACTCAGCGCCGAGCCGATCAGGAAGATCACGATCGAGCTGAGGAAGGCGCCCTTGCGCCCGAACATGTCCCCGAGCTTGCCCCAGACCGGGGTGGAGGCCGCGGTGGCCAGGGTGTAGCCGGTGACGACCCAGGAGAGGTGCTCCAGGCCGCCCAGTTCGCCCACGATCGTCGGCATCGCCGTGCCCACGATCATGTTGTCGAGCATCGCGAGCATCATCGCGATCATGAGTGCGAGCAGCACCACCCGCACACTCTTGGGCTGCTTGCCCTGTTTCGCTTGTTCCACCGTGTCCGCCATCGTCTTCACCCATCCCCCGGCGACTTACTTACTTGCCGCCCGGCTAGTACTCACTACACTGGGAAGGTAGACGCGCTACTAGCCGGGCGTCAAGTAAGTTTCCGCTGGAGCGCGAGGAGTACGAGGATGGGCGTCACCATGGACGGCACCAAGCAGCAGCGCCGCGGCAACACCCGCCAGCGCATCCAGGACGTCGCACTCGAACTCTTCGCGGAGCAGGGCTACGAGAAGACCTCCCTGCGGGAGATCGCCGAGCGTCTCGACGTCACCAAAGCGGCCCTGTACTACCACTTCAAGACCAAGGAGGAGATCATCGTCAGCCTCTTCGAGGACCTGACGAAGCCGATCGAGCTCCTGATCGAGTGGGGCAGGCGGCAGCCGCACACCCTGGACACCAAGCAGGAGATCATCCGCCGCTACAGCGAGGCGCTCGGCGGGGCCGAACCGCTCTTCCGCTTCATGCAGGAGAACCAGGCGACGGTGCGGGAACTGCGCATCGGCGACACGTTCAAGGACCGGATGCGCGGCCTGCGGGACATCCTGATCGACCCCGAGGCCCAGCTCGTGGACCAGGTGCGCTCGGTCAGCGCGATGTTCACGCTGCACGCCGGCATGTTCGTGATGCAGGACCTGGAAGGCGACCCCGAGAAGAAGCGCGAAGCCGTTCTCGAGGTCGCCTTGGACCTGGTCACGCAGGCGCACGAGCACGCCCGCGAGACGGACTAGGTCAGACCGTCACGCCCTGGGCGCGCAGGAACGCGACCGGGTTGACGGCGGAGCCGTAGTTCGGGGTGGTGCGGATCTCGAAGTGCAGGTGCGGGCCGGT
>NZ_WWJT01000565.1 GCF_009865385.1 Streptomyces sp. SID486
ATGCGCCAGCGCGCCATGATCGCCATGGCGCTGGTGAACAACCCCGAGCTGCTCATCGCGGACGAGCCGACCACCGCGCTCGACGTGACCGTCCAGGCGCAGATCCTCGACCTGATCCGGGACCTGCAGAAGGAGTTCGGCTCCGCGGTCATCATGATCACCCACGATCTCGGGGTGGTCGCCGAGATCGCCGACGACGTCCTCGTGATGTACGCCGGCCGGTGCGTGGAGCGCGGTTCGGCCGGCGAGGTCTTCGAGCGGCCGCAGCACCCCTACACCTGGGGCCTGCTCGGCTCGATGCCCCGCATCGACCGTGAGACCTCCGAACGGCTCATCCCGGTCAAGGGCTCCCCGCCGAGCCTCATCAACGTCCCCTCGGGCTGCGCCTTCCACCCGCGCTGCCCGTACGCGGACATCCCCAAGGGGAACGTCACCCGCACGGTGCGCCCCGAGCTGGAGCAGGTGAGCACCGGGCACTGGTCCGCGTGCCACCTCCCGGCGGAGGACCGTGAGCGGATCTGGACCGAAGAGATTGCGCCGAAGCTGTGAGTGAGACCAAGAAGACGGACACCGTCGCCGAGGCCGCGGTCCCGAAGCAGGCGTCGGCTCCCGACGAGCGTGAGGTGCTGCTCAGGGTCGAGGGCCTGACCAAGCACTTCCCGATCAAGAAGGGCATCCTGCAGCGCCAGGTCGGCGCCGTGAAGGCCGTCGACGGCATCGACTTCGAGGTGCGCAAGGGCGAGACCCTGGGCGTGGTCGGCGAGTCGGGCTGCGGCAAGTCGACCATGGGCCGGGTCATCACCCGCCTCCAGGACCCGACCGGCGGGAAGATCACCTTCGAGGGCCAGGACATCACCCGGCTCAGCACCGGGCAGATGCGTCCGCTGCGCCGCGACATCCAGATGATCTTCCAGGACCCCTACGGCTCCCTGAACCCCCGCCACACCATCGGCTCGATCGTCTCGGCGCCCTTCCGGCTCCAGGGCGTGGAGCCGGAGGGCGGGGTGAAGAAGGAGGTCCAGCGGCTCCTCGAACTCGTCGGGCTCAGCCCCGAGCACTACAACCGCTACCCGCACGAGTTCTCCGGCGGCCAGCGCCAGCGCATCGGCATCGCCCGCGCGCTCGCCCTGAAGCCGAAGCTGGTCGTGGCGGACGAGCCGGTCTCCGCTCTGGACGTGTCGATCCAGGCTCAGGTCGTGAACCTGATGGACGACCTCCAGCAGGAGCTGGGCCTGACCTACGTGATCATCGCGCACGACCTCTCGGTCGTCCGGCACGTCTCGGACCGCATCGCGGTGATGTACCTCGGCAAGATCGTGGAACTCGCCGACCGCACCTCGCTGTACAAGGCGCCGATGCACCCGTACACCAAGGCGCTGATGTCGGCGGTGCCGGTGCCGGACACGAAGCGCCGGGGCCAGAAGAGCGAGCGCATCCTGCTGCGCGGTGACGTCCCGTCGCCGATCGCCCCGCCCTCCGGCTGCCGGTTCCACACCCGGTGCTGGAAGGCGACGGAGATCTGCCGGACGACCGAGCCGCAGCTCGTGGAGCTGAGGCCGGGCCAGCGGGTCGCCTGCCACCACCCGGAGAACTTCGCCGACCAGGCCCCGCAGGACACGGTCCTGCTGTCGGCGGCGAAGAAGGCGTCGGAGCTGGTACCGGACGCGGTCGTCTCCGACGGTCCGGCCGGGAAGACGGCGGCCGCGGACGAGACGGCGGCCGCGGAAGAGGCGGCGGCCGCGGAAGAGGCGGCGGCTGCGGACGAGACGGCGACTGCCGAACCGGCCGAGGCTCCGGCGAAGTCCGAGGCTCTCGCCGAGACGGAGGCTGCCGCCAAGGCGGAGGCTCCCGCGAAGACGGAGACTGCCGAGAAGGCGGAAGCCTCCTCGGAGACCGGCGCTTCCGCGGTGGCCGAGGCTTCTGCGGAGGCCGAGGTTCCGGCGGAGGCCGAGGCCGAGGTGGCCGGGGAGAAGACCGGTCCCGGTGCGAAGGTCTCGGCCGGGAAGCCCGCGGCCGGTGCCGACGCCCCCGCCGAGGAGCCGGCGGCCGCTGAACCGGCCGAGGCGAGTATCGAGTCCACTTCAGACTCCGCGGCCACGGAGGCCGGAGAGAAGTAAGACGAGTCACTGAGGACGTTCGCCCTGGCATTGACCTCTATTGCCAGGGCGTACGTATATCTGAGCTTATTCAGATCACGAGCTGGTTTCCCAGAAGTGCCACCCGACGGAACTGGCCGGAAGCTTCGCGGTTCCGGTCGCCAGCACCGTATTCCTGCAGTTCGGGTTCGTGCGGTTGGACTGCCAGCCGACCAGGAAGCCATTGGAGCCGTACTGCATGTTGCCGTACTTGCGGGAGTGGACGTCGTGCGAGTACTCGTGGCCCCTCGTCACGGCCACGGACTTGGTGATACTGCCACTCACGGATGCCTTGGCCGAGGCGAACAGGTAGTTCGCGCTCACCTCCAGAGAGGCGGAGAGGCTGTACGTGATGGTGGACGCCTGGGTCACCGACACCTTGATGGTCCCGCCCGGCCCGTCCTTGAAGTACTGGCCCTTGGCGGGAAGCCGGTACGGCTTGTGCGAGGTGATGAGGACGCCGTAGGTGACCGGGCACGACCTCTTCGGCGTGACACCCGCAGATGCCGGCGCTGCGCCCGCCACAACCGGCACCGTTCCAGCCATGACGAGCGCGGCCAGTAATGCTCTCTTACGCATGGATCCCCCCATGTGATTGATCCGGATTTCGCTTTGGCGCAATCCGGTCGAGCGTTGGTGAGCCTATGGATTTTGACGGCGAATGGTCAATCTTATTTCAAAGGGTTTGAGGGAGAATTGAGGTCTCCGCTTTATTTGACGATAATCGACGTCAAATTTTCGAAAAGCTCACCCGCGTGCAGTGTCCGCACCTGTACGGAGCGAGCGAGGTGGGGTGCGGCTGGTGCGACTGCCCGGCGGACGGCGTCCGGGTCGCATCCACGCCCATGGTGCGGTCGCAGCGGTGGCCGGGCGCACTGGACCGCGAGAGACCGAAGCCCGGCGCACTGTGAGTGGTCCCCCCGCACATGACGACTGAGCAAAGTCATGTACATGCCTGAACGGGAGAGTGCAGAGTCGTCCGTGTCCGAGCATCGATCGGCACACGCTCGAAAGGGACGATCATGGCACTCTCCCGTTCGGCACGTATCGGGGCTGTCGTCACCGCGGCGGCCTCCTTCTTCGTCATCGCGGCCTCCTCCGCCCCCACCCCCGGCGCATCCGGCATCGGCGACCCCTACTTCCCCCAGCTCGGCAACGGCGGCTTCGACGCCCGTCACTACGACCTGGACATCGCGTACACCCCGGACACCGGCCGGCTGGACGGCCGTACGACCCTGCGCGCGCGGGCGACGCAGAACCTCTCCTCCTTCGACCTCGACCTGCAGCGGCTCCAGGTCACCCGCGTCGAAGTCGACGGCAGACGCGCCCGGTTCACCCGCGACGGCGACGAGATCACCGTCAGCCCGCGCGACGTCCTGCGCAAGGGCCGTGCGTTCACCGTCACCGTCACCTACGGCGGCGTACCCGAAGCCCTCGGCGGCCCGATCGTGTTCGGCTCCCGGTACGGCTGGATGAAGACCGGCGACGGCGTCTTCGTCGCCTGCGAGCCCAACGCCGCCTCCACCTGGTTCCCCTCCAGCGACCACCCCTCCGACAAGGCCACGTACGACATCCGGATCAAGGCGCCCAAGGGCCTGACCGGCGTCTCCAACGGCCGGCTCGTGTCGACGTACGACCGGCACGGCTCGACGTACACGCACTGGCGGGAGAGCCGGCCGATGGCCACCTACCTCGCCACCGCCACCATCGGGAAGTTCGACGTGCGCACCGGGCGGACCCCGGGCGGCATCCCGATGTACGTAGCCGTCGACCCGGTGCTGAAGAACGCCAACAGCGTCGACGTGTACGGCGTGACCGCCGCCGCCACCGACTACTGGTCGCAGGTCTTCGGGCCGTACCCCTTCGAGGAGACCGGGGCCATCGTCGACGACATGCCCGAGGCCGGGTTCTCCCTGGAGGTGCAGAGCAAGCCCGCGTACTCGGCCGTGCGCAGCGAGTCGACCATCGTGCACGAGCTGGCCCACCAGTGGTTCGGCGACTCGGTGAGCGTGGCGCGCTGGAAGGACATCTGGCTCAACGAGGGCTTCGCCACCTACGCCCAGTGGCTGTGGGCCGAGCACCGGGGCACCCGTTCCGCCCACGACTCCTTCCTCGCCGACTACAACGCCCGGCCCGCCACGTCGTCGTTCTGGCAGATCAAGGTGGCCGACCCGCAGCGGGACACGATGTTCGCCTCCGCCGTGTACGACCGGGGCGCGATGACGCTCCAGGTGCTGCGCGAGCGGATCGGCGACACCGCCTTCTTCCGGCTGCTCCCCGCCTGGACCAGGCTCCACAGGTACGGCAACGCGAGCACCGCCGACTTCATCCGCCTCGCCGAGCACGTCAGCGGACGACAGCTGGACGACCTCTTCGCCACCTGGCTCTTCACCCCAGGGAAGCCCGCCCTGTGAGCCTGGCTTTGTAAGGTTCACCCCTCCTGACAGGTGAGAATGTCAGGGTGCAGCTCCAGCAACTCTTCAGTCCCTCCGTCCAGCACACGCTCGATGTGATCGGCATCTTCGTGTTCGCGATCTCCGGCGCGCTGCTGGCCGTCCGGAAGAACTTCGACGTCTTCGGCATCGCCGTCCTCGCCGAGGTCACCGCGCTGGGCGGCGGGCTGTTCCGCGACCTCGTCATCGGGGCGGTACCCCCGGCGGCCTTCACGGACCTCGGGTACTTCCTCACCCCGCTGATCGCCACGCTCGTCGTCTTCTTCCTGCACCCGCACGTGGAGCGCATCCAGGCGGCGGTGCTGGTCTTCGACGCGGCCGGCCTCGGCCTGTTCTGTGTCAGCGGTACGACGAAGGCGTACAGCTACGGCCTCGGCCTGACCGCGTCGGCGACGCTGGGCCTCGCCACCGCGGTGGGCGGCGGTGTGCTGCGCGACGTGCTGGCCAACGAGGTGCCCTCACTGCTGCGCTGGGACCGCGACCTGTACGCGGTCCCGGCGATCGTCGGTGCCACGATGGTCGTCCTGTGCCTGCGCTACGACATGCTGACCCCGTTCACCAGCGGGCTCGCGGTGGTCACGGCCTTCGTGCTGCGGCTTCTCGCGATGCGGTTCCACTGGCGGGCGCCGCGTGCCTGGAACCGCCGCTCGACGGTGACCGAGGAGTGACCCAGGCGACCGAGGTGTCGCGGCCCCTGGCCCGGCTCTGGCCCATCTGCAGGGTCAGCCAGCGGAACACGGTGCCGACCTGCGGGCGCCACAGCTCCATGGTGTGCCCGCCCGCGCTGCGCGGCAGGAACACCACACGCACGGTGGTGGGCGCCTCGGCGACGGACTCCAGGGCCGCGCCCGCCTGGTAGCCGTCGCCGGACTGGCCGGAGAGGTACAGCGCGACCGCGGGCGGCACGGCAGCCTTGCGGAGCAGCAGGAAGGGGTTGTTCGCGGCGCGCAGGGCGGGGGTCTGGGCGGCGAGGGAGTGGCGCTCGCCGATCGGGTCGTTGTAGCCGGACAGACTCACCGCGGCCCGGTACCGGCCGGGGTGCGCCACGGCCAGCTTGACCGCGCAGTGCGCGCCCGCGGAGTAGCCGGCCACCGCCCAGCCGCGGGGGGCCGGCTGGACCCGGAAGTTGTCCCTGACCATCCTCGGCACGTCGACGCTGAGCCAGGTGTCGGCGTTCACCTGGCCCGGGACGTCGGCGCAGCCGGTGTCCACGCCGGCCAGCAGGTTGGTGCGCGGGGCCACCAGGACGAACGGCGCCACCTCGCCGCCGCGCATCAGCGGCAGCAGCTGCTCATGGACCCGCATCGCCCCGAACCACGCCTTCGCCGAACCCGGGTAGCCGGGCAGCAGCTCCACCACCGGGAACCGCCGGTGCCGGTAGGCGGGGTCGTGGTACTGCGGCGGAAGCCAGACGTAGACCTCGGCGTTCACTCCGGAGACGCGGCCCCTGAGCTGTGTGACGCGTACGCCGCCGGCCGCGTTCATGCCGGGTCCGCCGGCGGCCGTGAAGGTCTGCCGGACCGCCGGCAGCCGCCGCAGGGCGATGCCGCCGGTGCCGTCGGGGCCGAGGTCGGCGGCCTGCTGGACGTGGTCGCCGGTGCCGAGCAGGTCGGCCCAGTCGTCGTACAGGTCGTTCTGGTCGTTGACCAGCACGAAGACGAGCGTGACGGCCGTGCCCTGCGCGAACAGCAGCATCAGCAGCCGGGCGGCGACCCGCAGGTGTCTCGGCCCGCGCGTCCGCGACCACAGCACGAGCGGCAGTACGAGGGCGGCCGCGGCCAGTACGACGGTCGTGCAGAGGAAGGGAGTCCCGGTGAGGCTCATGTCCCCATAGAGGGAGATCGGGGGGCTGGGGTTGGGGACGTTTCGGGGCACTTACCGAGATATTGCCGGACTCTCACCCGGAGGGAAGATCACGCCCAGGGCGGGAGGCAGAGAAAAGCTACCGCTTAGTAGTTGCCTGCTGTACCGTTCACGCATGTCAGAAGCAGCTACCGTTCCCGCAGTGCGGGCCGTGATCGGTGACAGCGAGTTCGACCGGGACACGGCGGTGACCCGGCGTGAACCCGGCGTCTACGACATCGACCTCTCGGCCGGCTGGACCATCATCAGCGCCGTCAACGGCGGCTACCTGCTGGCCGTGCTCGGCCGGGCCCTCGCGGACGCGCTGCCGCACCCGGATCCCTTCTCCGTCTCCGCGCACTACCTGACCGCCTCCCAGCCGGGCCCCGCGGTCGTCCGCACGCAGACCGTCCGGGCCGGGCGGACCCTCTCCACCGGCCAGGCCTCGCTCTTCCAGTACGACGACGAGGGCAACGAGGTCGAACGCATCCGCGTCCTCGCCTCCTACGGCGACCTCGCCGGCCTCCCCGACGACGTCCGGACCACCGCCACCCCGCCCCGCATCCCGCCGATGGAACAGTGCTTCGGCCCGGAGGACGGGCCCGCACCGGTGGACGGCAGCTCCGCCATCGCCGACCGGCTGATGCTCAAGCTGGACCCCGCCACCCTCGGCTGGGCCCTCGGCACACCGTCCGGCAAGGGCGAGATGCGTGCCTGGTTCGGCCTCGCCGACGGCCGTGACGCCGATCCGCTCTCGCTGCTGCTCGCCGTGGACGCCCTGCCGCCCACCGCCTTCGAGCTCGGCCTGAAGGGCTGGGTCCCGACCGTGGAACTCACCGTCCACGTGCGCCACCGCCCTGCTCCCGGCCCGCTGCGGGTGTCGATCACCACCCGCAACCTCGCCGGCGGCTTCCTGGAGGAGGACGCCGAGGTGTGGGACAGCGAGGACCGGCTGGTCGCGCAGTCCCGCCAGCTGGCCCGCGTCCGGCTCGGCTGAGCCGGCCCCCGCCCCGCCCCGCCCCGGCACGGGCCCCGGGCGGGGCCGCGCGGACGGCTCGACCGAGCCGGTGAACGCGGTCGTTGGTGCCGAGCCGCGGTGGAGGGCTCAACCGTGCCCTGGACTGCGGCCGTTGGTGCTGAGCCGCGGTGGACGGCTCAACCGTGCCCTTGACCGCGGCCGCTGGCGCTGAGCCGCGGTGGGCGGCTCGACCGTGCCCTCGTCCGCGGCCGTTGGTGCTGAGCCGCACCTGGTGGCTCAGTCCAGCCAGTGGCCGCGGCCGATGGTGATGAGCCGCAGCTGCCGGGTGGCGAGCTGCGTCACCCGCTCCCGCTCCTCCTCCGGGGCCTCCAGCGCCTCCAGGAACAGGGAGGCGGTGATGAGCATCTGGTCGACGTACAGGTGCGCCAGCATCAGCAGGTCGTCGTCGTCCCAGCCCGCCGCCTCCGGGTCCTTGGCCAGCTCGGCCTTCACCTCCTGCGCGAACCTGAGCAGTTGGTCCCGGATGGCCTCGCGCACCGGCTGGACACCGCCGTGCCGTTCCCGGGCGATGAAGCGCACGTGCGCGGGATACGCCGCCACGTGCCGGGCGATCAGCTCGACGGCGCGCGTGATGCGCTCCTCGCTGTCGCCCGTCGTGGACACCGTCGTCCGCACCATCGGATGCAGGCTGCCCAGTGCCTCGTCGACGAGCGCCACGCCGAGGTCGGCGGTGGAGCGGAAGTGCCGGTAGAAGGCGGTCGGGGCGACGCCGACGGCCCGGGTGACCTCGCGCAGGCCCAGGCTGCTCAGGCTCTGCTCCTCCAGCAGTGCGAGCGCCGCGTCGAGGAACGCCTGCCGGGTCTTCTGCTTCTGGGCCTGCCGGATGCCGAGGGTGTGACTCATGTCATCCAGTTAACAACTGTTCTCTGGAATTGAAAAGCCGCGAAGAGCGCTAGACTCGAAGTCAGTGAACAACTGTTACTACAACTGTTCACCGAAATTTCACACCGGCAGAACACCAGGCATCTCGGAGGGGGGATCCCATCCCATGCTGTTCCTCGTCGCCGCACTCATGCTCTTCGGAGTCGCGCTGGGCACCGTCGCCCACGCGCCGCTGACCGTCACCGGCGTCCTGGCCGCCGTCATCGCCCTCTGGCTCGGCGTCTTCGCGCTCCGCGAGCGCCACGCCCGCCGGCGCACCTCGGCCGACTGACCGCAGGAAGACCTCAGGAGCTGAGCACCATGCATCTCACCGCACCGGCCCCCGGCCGCACCGACACCCGTCCCCGCACCCCCGTGCGCACCCGCACCCGGGACGCCGACGGCATGGCCGTCGCGTCCTTCATCCTCGGCCTCCTCGGCCTGCTCGTCCTCAACCTCTTCCTCGGCCCGACCGCCATCGTGCTCGCCGTGGCCGCCCTCTGGCGCGGCACGGGCCGCCCGGGCCGCGCCTACCTGGGTCTGACGCTGGGCATCGCCGACCTGGTGGTCCTCGTGACGGTCATGGAGATCTCGGGGACGGTCTCCTGGAGCCTGTGACCGAGGACCTGGCCCCGAGGACGACGGGGCCGCCGGTCCACCGGGAACCGCTGCCGCGCCCGCGCCCACGCGGCCGAGCCCGGCCGGACGGGAGCCGTAGAATCACCTCACCATGGCTTACCTCGACCACGCCGCGACCACCCCGATGCTCCCGGAGGCGGCAGAGGCACTCACCGCCCAGCTGAGCATCACGGGCAACGCCTCCTCCCTCCACGCATCCGGCCGGCAGGCCCGCCGCACGGTCGAGGAATCCCGCGAGACCCTCGCGGAAGCGCTGGGCGCCCGCCCCAGCGAGGTCGTCTTCACCTCGGGCGGCACCGAGGCCGACAACCTCGCCGTCAAGGGCCTGTACTGGTCCCGCCGCGACGCCGACCCGGCCCGCACCCGCGTCCTGGCCAGCCCCGTGGAGCACCACGCCGTGCTGGACGCCGTGCACTGGCTCGGTGAGCACGAGGGCGCCACCGTGGAGTACCTCCCCGTCGACGCCTACGGCCGGGTCCACCCCGAGGCACTGCGCGAGGCCATCGCCCGCGATCCCGACGACGTCGCCCTGGCCACCGTGATGTGGGCCAACAACGAGATCGGCACGGTCCTGCCGGTCCGCGAACTCGCCGAGGTCGCCGCCGAGTCGGGCATCCCGCTGCACGCCGACGCGGTCCAGGCGTTCGGACAGGTGCCGGTCGACTTCGAGGGCTCCGGCCTGGCCGCGATGACGGTGTCGGGCCACAAGATCGGCGGCCCGTACGGCATCGGCGCCCTCGTCCTCGGCCGCGAGTACACCCCCGTGCCCGTACTGCACGGCGGCGGGCAGGAGCGGCACGTACGCTCCGGCACGCTCGACGTCCCCGCCGTCGCCTCCTTCGCGGTGGCCGGCCGGCTCGCCGCCGAGCAGCGCGAGTGGTTCGCCCGCGAGATCGGCGCCCTGCGCGACCGGCTGGTCGACGCCGTGCGCGACGCCGTGCCGGACGCGATCCTCGGCGGTGACCCCGCCCCGGAGGGCCGGCTCCCGGCCAACGCCCACTTCACCTT
This sequence comes from Streptomyces sp. SID486, assembly GCF_009865385.1. GTDB lineage: Bacteria > Actinomycetota > Actinomycetes > Streptomycetales > Streptomycetaceae > Streptomyces. The sequence continues at coordinate 9,978 of NZ_WWJT01000565.1, forward strand.
CCCCGGCTGCGAGGGCGACTCCCTGCTGCTCCTGCTGGACGCCCAGGGCATCGAGTGCTCCACCGGCTCCGCCTGCACCGCCGGCGTCGCCCAGCCCAGCCACGTCCTGCTCGCCATCGGCACCGACCCGGACCTGGCCCGCGGAACCCTGCGCTTCTCGCTCGGCCACACCTCCACAGAGGCGGACGTCGAAGCCGTGGCGAAGGCCATCGGCCCGGCGGTGGAGCGGGCCCGGGCGGCGGGACTCACCTAGCCGCCGGGCTCGGCGCGCACCAGGCGGATGTACCGCTCCCAGTCCCAGAACCGCCCCGGGTCCGTGTGGTCCGTCCCCGGCACCTCCACATGCCCGATGATGTGCTCCCGGTCGGCGGGTATGCCGTAACGCCGGCAGATCGCCGCCGTCAGCCGGGCCGAGGCCGCGTACATGGCGTCCGTGAAGGACGCGGCGTCCTCCACGAAGCCCTCGTGCTCGATGCCGACACTGCGCTCGTTGTACTGCCGGTCGCCCGCGTGGAAGGCCACGTCCAGCTCCCGGACCAGCTGGGTGATCCGTCCGTCCGCACGCACGATGTAGTGGGCCGCCGCCCCGTGCGCCGGGTCCTGGAACACCTTCACCGCCGATGCGTAGCCGCCCTGCGTGACGTGGACGACGACCCGGTCCACCGGATAGTCGTCCGGGCGGTCCGCCCGCCGGTAGTTCGCGGACGACGCCGCCACCCAGCGGGCGCCCCGGAAGTCCACCGCGCCCGCGACCCGCGGTCTGGCCACCCCCGGCAGCCGCCACCACAGCCGGGACAGCGCCTCGCGGGCGAGCACGGCCGAACCGACCGCGGCCGCGGTCCCGCCGACGAGCAGGGCGCGCCGCCCCAGCCGCCGGTCCCCGTCCTTCGCCGCCACCTCTGTCGACTGCCCCATGTGATCGTCAACGGATATCGGGCGGACCGGGTTCCCGCGCCCCCGTACCCTGGAAGGGTTATGACTGACACCCCGCAGCGCACCCGCCCCCTCCGCGTCCTCGCCGCCATGTCCGGCGGCGTCGACTCCGCCGTCGCCGCCGCGCGCGCCGCGGAAGCGGGCCACGACGTCACCGGCGTCCACCTGGCGCTCTCCGCGAACCCGCAGTCCTTCCGCACCGGCGCGCGGGGCTGTTGCACCATCGAGGACTCGCGTGACGCCCGCCGCGCGGCCGACGTCATCGGCATCCCCTTCTACGTCTGGGACCTCGCCGACCGCTTCCGCGAGGACGTCGTCGAGGACTTCGTCGCCGAGTACGAGGCCGGCCGCACCCCCAACCCGTGCCTGCGCTGCAACGAGAAGATCAAGTTCGCCGCGCTGCTGGACAAGGCGCTGGCCCTCGGTTTCGACGCCGTCTGCACCGGCCACTACGCCCAGGTGATCGTGAACGCGGACGGCTCCCGCGAGCTGCACCGCGCCTCCGACATGGCCAAGGACCAGTCGTACGTCCTCGGTGTGCTGGACGAGAAGCAGCTGGCGCACGCGATGTTCCCGCTCGGCGACACGGTCACCACCAAGGAGGAGATCCGCGCGGAGGCCGAGCGCCGGGGCCTGGCCGTGGCCAAGAAGCCCGACTCGCACGACATCTGCTTCATCGCCGACGGCGACACCCAGGGCTTCCTCGCGAACCGCCTCGGCCGGGCCGAGGGCGACATCGTCGACGAGTCCGGCGCCAAGGTCGGCACGCACGAGGGCGCGTACGGCTTCACCATCGGCCAGCGCAAGGGCCTGCGGATCGGCACCCCGGCCCCGGACGGCAAGCCCCGCTACGTCCTCGACATCTCCCCGGTCACCAACACCGTCACCGTGGGCCCGGCCGCCGCGCTGGACGTCACCGCCCTGACGGCGATCAAGCCGCGCTGGTGCGGTACCGCCCCCTCCGGCCCCGGTACCTACACCGCCCAGCTGCGCGCCCACGGCGGCGAGACCGAGGTGACCGCGGAGCCGGTCGGCGGCGAACTGCGCGTGACGTTCACCGAGCCGGTCCGCGGGGTGGCCCCGGGCCAGGCGATCGTGCTGTACGACGGCACGCGCGTGGTGGGCTCGGCGACGATCGCGTCCACCACGCGCGCGACGGCACCGGCGATCTGACCCGACGGGGGCGCCGGCCCCGGTGCGGACCGTCAGCCGGCGACGAACTCCGCCAGCACCGGTCCCAGCACGTCCGGCTCCACCATGTGGGTCTGGCCCTCCAGGACCCGGTACGCGCCCTGCGGCACGGTCTCCGCGATCTCCCGGGACGCCGTGCGCATCCACTCCGGGCTCGCGCCGCCCGCCACCGAGAGCACGGGCACGGTGATCGCGGCGAGCAGGTCCCGGGGGAGCAGCCCGTCGCCCATGACCGCGTCGTCGTGGGCGAGGCTGGGGGCGACGGCCTCCATGCCGGCCCACATCGGGGACTGGCGGGCGCCCCGGATCATCTCCTCGCCGAGGCCCGTCAGGCGCAGGAACAGCTCCACCGCGTCCCCGTGCCTGCCCTCGCCCAGCGCCTCGTTCAGCCGCTCCTTGTAGGCGGCCTCCCGCGCGGCACCGTCCGCCAGGTGATCGGCGTACGGCACCTCGTACACCGCCGCCCGGCGGACCGGCAGCCCGCTCGCCGCCGCGTGCAGGACCAGCGCGCCGCCCGAGGAGACCCCGAACAGCGCCGCGTCGCCGCCGACCGCGTCGACCAGCGCGCCCAGGTCCTCGATCTCACGGCCGACCGCGTACGGCGCCGTGGAGCCGCTCTCGCCGCGGCCCCGGCGGTCGTAGACGACGGCCGTGCAGTGGTCGGCGAGGCGCTGCGCCAGGGGCGCCATCGTGCCGCCGGTGGACATCGCGCCGCTCACCAGGATGACCGTGGGGCCCTGGCCGTTCACTGCGTACGCGATCGAGGTGCCGTCGCGGGAAGTCGTCTTCTTGTCCATGCCCGTGCAGACTGCCGCACGGCACGGTACTCATCGGGTCACGACACGTCGGCTTCGTAGAAGCAGTAGTGGTCCTTGATCTCCGCGACGCCGGCCTTGGGATCCGGATAGCCCCAGACGAGGTCGGGGGCGTCGGGCAGCGACCAGTAGGACGCCGTGCCCTTGAAGGGGCAGACGGTGTGCGTCTCGGAGGGCGTGAGCAGATCGAGGCGCACGTCCTCGGCGGGGATGTAGTACCGCACCGGGCAGCCCGTCTCGCGCAGCTCCAGGGGGCGGTCGGTCTCGGCGAGCACCCGGCCGCCGTGCACCACGCGCACGTGCCGCTCGCTCTTCTCGATCGTGATCGTGTGTCCTTGGCTCATACCGGATCAGCACCGGACGGGCCGTGCTTCTTCCCGCCCGCGCGTGGACCGTACGGTAGAGGTCATGAACATCTGCGTCTTCCTGTCCGCCGCCGACCTCGACGAGCGTTACACGCGCCCCGCGCGCGAGTTCGCGGAACTGATCGGCAAGGCCGGGCACACCCTCGTCTGGGGCGGCTCCGACACCGGCCTGATGAAGGTGGTCGCCGACGGGGTCCAGGAGGCGGGCGGCCGGCTGCTGGGGGTCTCCGTGGAGTTCCTGGCGAACAAGGCCCGGCCCGGCGCCGACGAGATGGTCGTCGCGGCCGACCTCGCCGAACGCAAGAAGCTGCTGCTGGAGAAGGCCGACGCCGTGGTGATCATGGTGGGTGGCACCGGCACGCTGGACGAGGCCACCGAGATCCTGGAGCTGAAGAAGCACGGCCGCACCGAGAAGCCGGTCGTCCTGCTGAACACCGCGGGCTTCTACGACGGCCTGCGCGAGCAGTTCCGCCGGATGGCGGCCGAGGGCTTCCTGCCTCGTCCGCTGGCCGAGCTGGTCTTCTTCGCCGACGAGCCGGCCGGGGCGCTGGCCCACCTGGAGGAGCAGCTGGGCGCCCGCTGATGCGAGCATGGCGGGCATGGCTACTCATGTGATCACCGGGGCCGGTTCCGGCATCGGCGCGGCCGTGGCCCGCCGGCTGCACGCGCGCGGGGACGAACTCGTGCTGCACGCGCGCGACGCGGGCCGCGCCAAGGAGCTGGCGGCCCTGTTCCCCGGCGCGCGCACCCTGGTCGGCGACCTCGCGGACCCGGACAAGCTGTCCTGGGCGTTCTCCCACCAGACGCTCCCCGAACGGGTGGACTCCCTGCTGCACGTCGCCGGAGTCGTCGACCTCGGCGACGTCGGCGACCTGACCCCGAAGTCCTGGCGCCACCAGCTGAACGTCAACCTGATCGCCCCCGCCGAACTGACCCGGCACTTCCTGCCGCAGCTGCGGGCGGCCTGCGGCCATGTGATCTTCGTCAACTCCGGCGCCGGTCTCAGCGCGCACGCCGGCTGGTCCGCGTACGCCGCCTCCAAGCACGGCCTGAAGGCCCTCGCCGACTCCCTGCGCCAGGAGGAGCACCCGGCCGGCGTCCGCGTCACCTCGGTCTACCCCGGCCGCACCGCCAGCCCCATGCAGGCCAAGGTGCACCAGCAGGAGGGCAAGGAGTACGACGCGGCCAGGTGGATCGACCCCGAGTCGGTCGCCACGACGATCCTGATGGCCCTGGACCTGCCGGCCGACGCCGAGGTGAACGACCTGTCGGTGCGGCCGGGGCGGTGAGCACCGCCCGGCGGTTCCGTAGGCTTCGCGGGTGAGCGAAAACAGCCAGTTCAGGTTCGCCGGGGCCACCGGAGTCGGGTCGCTGCCCGGCGGCGACGCCCGCGAAGCCGCCAAGACCGCCACCGGGTCCTTCGAGGACTTCCCCTTCCTGCCGGAGCTGCCCGCGCGCGGGCCCGGGGCCGACATGATCGGACGTACCGCCGGGATGCTGGTCGAGCTGTACGCGCGCGTGGAGCCCAGCGGGTGGCGGATCGGGGACCGGCCCGGCCGGGACACCCGGCGGGCCCGGTCCTGGCTGGGCGAGGACCTCGACGCCCTGGAGGAGTTCACCCAGGGCTACGAGGGCGACCTGAAGGTGCAGGCCGTCGGGCCCTGGACGCTCGCCACCGCCCTGGAGCTGAGGAACGGCGAGGCCGCCCTGTCGGACCCGGGGGCCTGCCGGGACCTGGCCGGTTCGCTCGCCGAGGGGCTGCGGCTGCATCTCGACGAGATGCGGCGCCGCGTCCCCGGCGCCCGGCTCGTCCTCCAGCTCGACGAACCCTCCCTCACCGCCGTCCTGCAGGGCCGGGTGCGCTCCGCCAGCGGCTACCGCACCCACCGCGCCGTGGACCGGCAGATCGTGGAGGCCACGCTGCGGGACGTCGTCGCGGCGCACGCAGGCGGACCCGTGATCGTCCACTCCTGTGCCCCGGACGTGCCGTTCGCGCTGCTCCGGCGGGCCGGGGCGGCGGCCGTCTCCTTCGACTTCTCACTCCTCACCGAGCGTGACGACGACGCCATCGGCGAAGCCGTCGAGGGCGGCACCCGGCTGTTCACCGGTGTCGTGCCGGGCACGGACGGCCCGTTGTCAGACCCTGCCGGTAGCGTCATGGGTGTCAGGACGTTGTGGCGCAGGCTGGGGCTGCATCCGGGGTTGCTCGCGGAGGCGGTCACGGTGACCCCGGCGTGCGGTCTGGCGGGCGCTTCCCCCGCTTACGCACGCGAGGCGCTCGCCCACTGCGCCCGGGCGGCGAGATCCCTCGCGGACAACCCAGAGTAACGGGAGGACAACACGGTGGCCGGCGACAAGCAGCAGGCGGAGACGGCAGTGCCCGCCGAGGCACGTGACAGGCACGCGCAGCTCGCTGAGCAGATCGAGGAGCACCGCTTCCGGTACTACGTGAAGGACGCCCCCGTCGTCAGCGACGCGGAGTTCGACACACTCCTGAAGACTCTGGAGGCCCTGGAGGAGCAGTACCCGGAGCTGCGCACCCCGGACTCGCCCACCCAGAAGGTCGCCGGATCGTACGCGACGGAGTTCACCGCCGTCGAGCACCGCCAGCGGATGCTGTCCCTCGACAACACCTTCAACGACGAGGAGCTGGCCGCCTGGGCCGACCGCATCGCCAGGGAACTGGGCGACCAGAAGTACCACTTCCTGTGCGAGCTGAAGGTGGACGGCCTCGCGGTCAACCTCACCTACGAGCACGGCCGCCTCACCCGGGCCGCCACCCGCGGCGACGGCCGCACCGGCGAGGACATCACGCCGAACGTCCGCACGATCGCGGACATCCCCGACCGCCTCACGGGCGACGAGGTGCCCGACCTGGTGGAGATCCGCGGCGAGGTCTACTTCCCGATGGAGAAGTTCCTCGAACTGAACGAGCGCCTGGTCGCGGCCGGCGACAAGCCCTTCGCCAACCCCCGCAACGCGGCCGCCGGTTCGCTGCGCCAGAAGGACCCCCGGGTCACCGCCACCCGGCCGCTGCACATGGTCGTCCACGGCATCGGCGCCCTGGAGGGCTACTCGGGCATGACCCGGCTCTCCCAGGCGTACGACCTGCTGAAGACGTGGGGCCTGCCCACCTCCCCGCACAACCGCGTGGTCGACGGCCTCGACGGCGTACGCGAGTTCATCGCGTACTACGGCGAGAACCGGCACTCCGTCGAGCACGAGATCGACGGTGTCGTGGTCAAGCTGGACGAGATCCGGCTCCAGGGCCGTCTCGGCTCCACCGCGCGCGCCCCCCGCTGGGCGATCGCGTACAAGTACGCGCCGGAGGAGGTCAACACCAAGCTCGTCGACATCAAGGTGGGCGTCGGCCGCACGGGCCGCGTCACGCCGTACGCCCAGGTCGAGCCGGTCACGGTCGCGGGCAGCGAGGTGGAGTTCGCCACCCTGCACAACCAGGAGGTCGTCAAGGCCAAGGGCGTGCTCATCGGCGACACCGTCGTCATCCGCAAGGCCGGTGACGTCATTCCGGAGATCCTCGGCCCGGTGGTCGACCTGCGCGACGGCAGCGAGCGCGCGTTCGTGATGCCGGGAGAGTGCCCCGAGTGCGGCACGGCGCTGCGGCCCATGAAGGAGGGCGACATCGACCTCCGCTGCCCCAACGCCCGCACCTGCCCGGCGCAGTTGCGTGAGCGCGTCTCGTACCTGGCGGGGCGTGAGTGCCTGGACATCGAGCACTTCGGGGCGGTGGCCGCCGCCGCGCTCACCCGTCCGCTGGAGCCGGCCGACCCGCCGCTGGTGGACGAGGGCGACCTGTTCGACCTGACGGTGGAGAAGCTGCTGCCCATCAAGGCCCATGTCCTCGACCCCGACAGCGGCCTGCCCAAGCGCGACCCCAGGACCGGCGAGGAGAAGGTCGTCACGGTCTTCGCCAACCAGAAGGGCGAACCGAAGAAGAACACCCTCGCCCTGCTCGCGAACATCGAGGAGGCCAAGGCCCGTCCGCTCGCCCGCTTCCTCAACGGACTGTCCATCCGGCACGTGGGTCCGGTGGCCGCGCAGGCCCTCGCGCGCGAGTTCCGGTCCGTCGACCGCATCGAACAGGCCAGCGAGGAGGAACTGGCGGCGACCGACGGCGTCGGTCCGATCATCGCCGCCGCGCTCAAGGAATGGTTCGCCGAGGACTGGCACCGCGAGATCGTCCGCAAGTGGAAGGCGGCCGGAGTCCCGCTGGAGGAGGAGTCGACCGGCGAGGACGAGGGACCGCGCCCGCTGGAGGGGCTCACGGTCGTCGTCACCGGCACGCTGGAGAACTTCACCCGGGACGGCGCGAAGGAGGCACTGCAGGGCCAGGGCGCGAAGGTGACCGGTTCGGTGTCGAAGAAGACCTCGTTCGTCGTCGTGGGTGACAACCCTGGATCGAAGTACGACAAGGCCATGCAATTGAAGGTTCCTGTTCTGAACGAGGACGGTTTCCGCGTCCTCTTGGAGCAGGGCCCCGAAGCGGCGGCGGAAGTCGCGCTTCCGACCGGGGAGTAGCGGTTGAAGGCCACCCGTTCGGCGCATATCAGTTGCATACGGGTGGCCCGGGCGCATTCGGGCAACCGTCGGAGACCGCTGCCCGTGGAAGCCTTCCGCGGCCTACTGTTGAGGTGTGCGCCTGCCGTGCCCAGCTACGGCTGGGGCATCTCCGTGCCCTCCAGAGGCCCGGGGAAGGTTTCTTCGGCGCGGAGCTGCTGATGGTTGTCGGGCATCGGGCCGCGTGGCGTGGGCACCGCCGGCAGTGAGAGGGACGGGAATGGAACCGACCGAGAGCGCCGCCCCGGACTCATGGCTGCGCCTGCGCCGCCGCGCGGGCGCGTGGCGCGGGCACCGGTGGACCGGGCGGGACGAGGGACGGGCGGGCGCGCGGACACGTCCCGCCGGACCCGGCACCGCCACCGAACCCCACACCCCCCGGCCGGCCGGCCTCGCGCCCGACCCCGGCCTCGCGGGCACCGACGCCGAACGGCACCTGTCCTGGCCCGCGCTCCCCGCGGCCGTCGTGGTCGCCGCCGGACTCGCCCTGGGCGCGGGCTTCTTCCGTGCCTACAGCACCCACCACGCCCTCTTCCCCTGCGGCACGGTCGGCTGGGCGCTGGCCCTGCTCACCGGCGTCATCGTCGGCCACCTCGTGATGCTGGGCCGCGCCCGCTGGTGGGGCGGCACCGGATCGGGCGCCGCCCTCACCCTCGCCGTCCTGCTGCTGTACGGCTGGGTCGCGGCCGGCCTGGTCAGCCTCACCGTCGTCGTCCTGGTCGGCGTCGCCCGCCGGCACCACTGGCGCCAGGGCGTGCTGCACGGCGCGGTGGACGTCCTCGGTATCGGCGTCGGCGCCCTGCTGCTCGGCGCGTTCGGCCGGGTCCCGAGCGTGGAGGAGCCCTGGCGGCCCGGCAGCTGGAGCATCACCACGGTGCCGGAGGTCGTCCTGGTCGCGGTCGCCTACCTGGCCGTCAGCCGGGGCCTGTTGTGGTACCTGCACGCCCCGCGCGGCGGCAGGGTGCCCACCGCCGCCCGCACCGCCCTGGTCCGGCAGGGGCTGGTCGCCGTCGCGCTGCTCGGCATCGCGCCCCTGCTGTGCGTCGTCGCCGACGCCCAGCCGGTCCTGCTCCCGCTGTTCGCCATCCCGCTCATCGCCCTGGACTCCACGCTGTGGATGGCCCGCGCCCGCGCCGAGGAGCAGCTGCGCGACCCGCTGACCGGACTGCCCAACCGGCAGTGGCTGCTGGAGCGGATCTGGACCGCCCTGGACGACGCCGAGCGCATCGGGGCCCGCGCGGCGCTCATGCTGATCGACCTCGATCGTTTCCGGTCGGTGAACGACACCCTCGGTCATCTGGCCGGGGACCGGCTGCTGCTCCAGATCGCCGACCGGCTCCGGCTCGCGCTGCCGCGCGGCGCCGAGGCCGCCCGGCTCGGCGGTGACGAGTTCGCCGTCTTACTCCCCGTCGCCGACTCCACCACGTCGGCCACGCGCGTCGCCCGCGGCCTCGTCGCCGCCCTCAGCTCCCCGCTCGACCTGGACGGACTCACCCTCGTCCTGGAGGCCAGCGCCGGCGTCGCCGTCTTCCCCGATCACGCGCTCGACGCCGAAGGGCTGCTGCGCCGCGCCGACGTCGCGATGTACCAGGCGAAGCGGGACCGCACAGGGGTCGAGGTGTACGAGTCCAAGCGGGACTCCAACACCCCCGACCGCCTCGGCCTGCTGGGCGACCTGCGCCGGGCCCTGGACGCCCACGAGGTACAGCTCCACTACCAGCCCAAGGTCCGCTTCGACGGCCAGGTCGCCGGCCTGGAGGCACTGGTGCGCTGGGTGCATCCCGAGCGCGGGAAGGTGCCGCCGGACGAGTTCATAGCGATAGCCGAGTCCTCGGGGCTGATGCCCCACCTCACCGAGTACGTCCTGGAGACCGCCCTCGGCCAGGTCGCCCTCTGGCGCGCGCAGGGCCTTCGGGTGCCGGTCGCCGTCAACGTCTCCCCGCGCGACGTCCACACGCCCGGCTTCGCCGGTTCCGTCGCCGCCCGGCTGGCCCGGCACGGCGTCCCCGCCGGGGCGCTCCAGCTGGAGATCACGGAGCACGTCCTGCTGGAGGACCCGCAGCGGGCCGCCGACACCCTCGCCGGACTCACCGGGCACGGCGTGAAGATGTCCCTGGACGACTTCGGCACCGGGTACTCGTCCCTGGTGCACCTGCGGCGGCTGCCCGTCAGCGAGCTGAAGATCGACCGCTCCTTCGTGGCCCGGCTGGCCGTCGACGCCGAGGACGCCGCGATCGTGCGCTGCACCGTCGACCTCGCCCATTCGCTGGGCCTGCTCGTGGTGGCCGAGGGCGTGGAGGACGACGAGACCTGGGAGCGGCTGCGGGACCTGGGCTGCGACGCCGTGCAGGGGTGGCTGGTCGCCGCCGCCATGCCTCCGGAGGAGACCACCGCCTGGCTGCGGGCCCGGGGGTCACGCGGGTGGCAGCGGCCGCGTGCCGCGTTGCCGGCCGCCGAATAGCCCTCCCGGCCGTCGCCCCCGGAATCCGTTCCGGCACCGTGGTGGTTGTACCGGCCGGTGCCGGCCCGCTCCTCGCGGTCCGACGCCTCGTGGACGACGCCTACAGGGGGACAAACGCCATGTCACTGCTCGTGCCCAGGTTCGACGACACCGTGCTGGTCCGGGACGCCGGGGCCGAGGTCCTCGGCGGCGCCCCGGTCGGCGTCAAGCTGCTGGCGGACAGCAGTGCCAGCGGTGGCGCGCTGTCCACCGTGCGGGTCACCCTCGCCGAGGGCGCCGACGGCGCCCGCCCGCACGTCCACCACAACTCCGCCGAGATGTTCTACCTGCTCGACGGCGAGGCCGAGCTGCTCTCCGGCGACGACGTCGTCACCGCCGGGCGCGGCGACCTCGTCATCGTCCCGCCCGACCGGCCCCACGCCTTCGCCGCCGTCCCCGGCGCCACCGCCGACCTGCTCATCGTCATCGCCCCCGGCGTCGAGCGCTTCGGGTACTTCCGCCACCTCCAGCGCATCCGCCTCGGCGAGGCCACCCCGGAGAGCCTCCTGGAGGTCCAGGAGCTGTACGACAATCACTTCCTGAAGAGCGAGGCATGGGACCGCCGGCACCGGTGAGGACGGTGCCCGGGGAAACCGTTTCACGGACACCGTCCCCCGCCCCATAGGATTGGCCCCAAACCACACGCACTCACCCCAGAGGAACGCTGCATGCCTGGCATCACGCGCGAGGAGGTCGCCCACCTCGCCCGGCTGGCGCGTCTGGAGCTGAAGCCCGAAGAACTCGACCACTTCGCGGGACAGCTCGACGACATCATCGGCGCGGTCGCCCGCGTCAGCGAGGTCGCCGACCAAGACGTACCGCCGACCTCGCACCCGCTCCCGCTGACGAACGTCATGCGCGCGGACGAGGTCCGTCCCTCGCTCACCCCCGAGCAGGCGCTCTCCGGCGCCCCGGCCCAGGAGCAGCAGCGTTTCAAGGTGCCGCAGATCCTGGGGGAGGAGTGACCACCATGACGGACAGCAACATCATCAAGCTCACGGCCGCGCAGATCGCCGAGAAGATCGCCTCCGGCGAGCTGACGGCCGTCGAGGTCACCGAGGCCCACCTCGCCCGGATCGAGGCCGTCGACGAGAAGGTGCACGCCTTCCTGCACGTCGACCGTGAGGGCGCTCTCGCCCAGGCCCGCGCCGTGGACGAGAAGCGGGCCCGCGGCGAGAAGCTCGGCCCGCTGGCCGGCGTCCCGCTCGCGCTCAAGGACATCTTCACCACCGAGGGCGTGCCCACGACCGTCGGCTCGAAGATCCTGGAGGGCTGGATCCCGCCGTACGACGCGACGCTCACCAAGCGGCTCAAGGCCGCCGACGTCGTCATCCTCGGCAAGACCAACATGGACGAGTTCGCCATGGGGTCCTCCACCGAGAACAGCGCCTACGGCCCGACCGGCAACCCCTGGGACCTCACGAAGATCCCCGGTGGCTCCGGCGGCGGTTCCTCCGCCGCGCTCGCCGCCTACCAGGCCCCGCTCGCCATCGGCACCGACACCGGTGGCTCCATCCGCCAGCCGGCCGCCGTCACCGGCACCGTCGGCGTGAAGCCCACGTACGGCGCGGTGTCCCGCTTCGGCATGGTCGCCTTCTCCTCCTCCCTCGACCAGGGCGGCCCCTGCGCCCGCACGGTCCTGGACGCGGCACTGCTGCACGAGGTCATCGCCGGGCACGACCCGCTGGACTCCACCTCCATCGACGCCCCGGTCCCGCCGGTCGTCGAGGCCGCCCGCAACGGCTCCGTCGCCGGCATGCGCGTCGGCGTGGTCAAGCAGTTCCGCGGCGAGGGCTACCAGGCCGGCGTCATCCAGCGGTTCGACGAGTCCGTCGAGCTACTGAAGGAGCTGGGCGCCGAGATCGTCGAGCTGGACTGCCCGTCCTTCGACCTCGCCCTGTCGGCGTACTACCTGATCGCGCCGTCCGAGTGCTCCTCCAACCTCGCCCGCTTCGACGGCCTGCGCTACGGCCGCCGGGTCGGTGACGACGGCACGCGCTCCGCCGAGGAGGTCACCTCCCTCACCCGTGAGGCGGGCTTCGGCCCCGAGGTGAAGCGCCGCATCATGCTCGGCACGTACGCCCTGTCGAGCGGCTACTACGACGCGTACTACGGCTCCGCGCAGAAGGTCCGCACGCTCATCACGCGGGACTTCGAGAGGGCCTTCGAGCAGGTCGACGTGATCGTCTCCCCCACGACCCCGACCACCGCCTTCGCGATCGGCGAGCGCGCCGACGACCCGATGGCGATGTACCTCGCGGACCTGTGCACCATCCCGACCAACCTGGCGGGCAACGCGGCCATGTCCCTGCCCTGCGGTCTCGCCCCGGAGGACGACCTCCCGGTGGGCCTGCAGATCATCGCCCCGGCGATGCAGGACGACCGGCTGTACAAGGTGGGCGCCGCCGTCGAGGCCGCCTTCGTGGAAAAGTGGGGGCACCCGCTGCTGGAGGAGGCACCGTCGCTGTGAGCGCACTGACCAAGGCCAAGGGCTTCAAGAAGTCCAAGTCCGGTACGTACCTGTCCATGGCCGCGACCGCGTTCGGCGCGGTCGGCGCCATGAAGCAGATCAAGAAGGCCCGCGCCGAGAACGACACGCTGCGACTCGTCGACGCCGTCGTCACCGCCGCCGGCATCGCCACCGGCCTCGCCATCCTCTACCGCGAGCTGAAGCGGCTGGGCGACGACGACGTCCTGCTGGGCTGAGAGGGAAGTTTCACCGTGACCACCACGACCGACCTGGTGTCGTACGAGGACGCGCTGGCGTCGTACGACCCCGTCATGGGCCTCGAAGTCCATGTCGAACTCGGCACCAAGACCAAGATGTTCTGCGGCTGCTCGACCGCGCTCGGCGCCGACGCCAACTCGCAGACGTGCCCGACCTGCCTCGGCCTGCCGGGCGCGCTCCCGGTCGTCAACGCGACCGGCGTCGAGTCCGCCGTCAAGATCGGTCTCGCGCTGAACTGCGAGATCGCCGAGTGGTGCCGCTTCGCCCGGAAGAACTACTTCTATCCGGACATGCCGAAGAACTTCCAGACCTCCCAGTACGACGAGCCGATCGCCTTCGACGGCTACCTCGACGTGCAGCTGGAGGACGGCGAGACCTTCCGCGTGGAGATCGAGCGCGCCCACATGGAGGAGGACACCGGCAAGTCGACGCACGTCGGCGGCGCCACGGGCCGTATCCACGGCGCGTCCCACTCCCTGCTGGACTACAACCGGGCCGGCATCCCGCTCATCGAGATCGTCACCAAGCCGATCGAGGGCGCCGGCGAGCGCGCGCCCGAGGTGGCGAAGGCGTACGTCCGCGAGCTGCGCGAGCTGATCCGGGCCCTCGGTGTGTCCGAGGCGCGCATGGAGATGGGCCAGATGCGCTGCGACGTGAACCTGTCGCTGCGCCCGAACGGCACCGAGAAGTTCGGGACGCGCTCCGAGACGAAGAACGTCAACTCGCTGCGGTCCGTGGAGCGTGCGGCCCGCTTCGAGATCCAGCGGCACGCGGCCGTGCTGTCCTCGGGCGGCACGATCATCCAGGAGACGCGCCACTTCCACGAGGACACCGGGTCCACGACCTCGGGCCGGGTCAAGGAGGAGGCCGAGGACTACCGGTACTTCCCGGAGCCCGACCTGGTCCCCGTGGCTCCCTCGCGCGAGTGGGTCGAGGAGATCCGCGCGGCCCTGCCCGAGCTGCCGCTGGCCCGCCGCAACCGGCTGCTGGCCGAGTGGGGCATCTCCGCCACCGACATGCAGGCGATCCTCAACGCCGGCGCGCTGGACCCGATCGTCGCCACCATCGACGCCGGTGCCGACGCGGCCTCCGCCCGCAAGTGGTGGATGGGCGAGCTGGCCCGCAGCGCGAACGAGTCCGGCACGTCGCTGGACGAGCTGGCGATCACGCCGGAGCAGGTGGCCCGGGTCACCGAGCTGGTCGCGAAGGGTGACCTGAACGACAAGCTGGCCCGCCAGGTCATCGAGGGTGTCCTCGCGGGCGAGGGCACGCCGGACGAGGTCGTCGACAAGCGCGGGCTGAAGGTCGTCTCCGACGACTCGGCGCTCGGCACGGCGGTCGACGAGGCCATCGCCGGCAACCCGGCCATCGCGGACAAGATCCGCGGCGGCAAGGTGGCGGCGGCCGGTGCCCTGGTCGGCGCGGTCATGAAGGCCACTCGCGGCCAGGCCGACGCGGCCCGCGTCAAGGAACTGATCCTGGAGCGGCTGGGCGTCAGCGAGGGCTGAGCCGCCCCCGCACCACGCCGTGCGGCCCCGGAGGCACCCCCTCCGGGGCCGCACGCCTGTCCGTCCCCGCGGACGGCCTCCCCGCCGCCCGCTCGCTCCCGCGGACGGGCCTTCCCGGCTGCACGTCGGCTGCTGTGGACGGTCTCCCGGCTGCACGTCGGCTTCTGTGGACGGTCTTCCCGGCCGCACTTCCGCTCCCGCCGGGCGGCCCTCCCGGCCGCCCGCATGGCCCCCGCGCGACGAGTGATCCGCGGCAGCCGAAGGTGCCGCCCCGCCCCGGGTTTTCGCCGGCGGAGGCGGTACGCTCGCCCGCCATGAGTGGACGCACCGATTCCGACACCGATCCCGTGATAGCCGCGGACGCCGACGACACCACGTACACCACGGGCGTGACGGTCACCACGGACACGACGGTCACCACGGGCGCCACGGCCACCACGCGCACCGGGAACACCGACGACAGCGGGAACACCGACGACAGCGGGGACGGCGAGGGCAGTGAGGACGGCGAGGACAGCGGGGACGGCGAGGGCAGCGGGGACGGCGAGGAGTACGTCGGGGACGCCCGGCGCGCCCGCTGGACCGCCGCCGGTACCGGCGCGCTGCTGACGCTGGCCGGGCTGGCCGCCGCGCTGCTCCGGGCGGCCGGATCCGCCCCCGCGCTGGTGCCCGTCGCCTACGCCGTGGGGGCCGCCGTGTGCGCGCTCGCCGCGGTGCTCGCCATCAGGGGCCGTACCCGCAGGGCCCTGTGGCTGCTGATCGTCGGCACGATGGTCATGGCGCTCGGGGACCAGTTCGACTGACGTCCCCGAGCCCTGTGAGAGGCTCGGCCGGGCCCCGGTGCACGAACCGGCAGGCCGGCGGACGAACCGTGGAAGGAAGAACGGCACGATGTACGCGACTTCGCTCGGGGACGACGGCGCAGAACTGCGGCCCCTGGAGGTCTGGCACGCCGAGCAGCTCCTCGCCAACATCGACCGGGGACGGGAGTTCGTCGGCCGCCACGTCGGCCTCGCGGACGCCGTCCGCGATCTCGACGGTGCCCGTGCCTGGCTGAAGTCCTACGCCGACAAACGGGCCGCCGACGCCGGCAGCCTGCACGGCGTCTGGCTGGACGGCACCCTCGTCGGCGGCCTGCTGTTCCGGGTCTGGGACACCCCGAGCGGGGTCTGCGAGGCCGGCTGCTGGCTGGAACCGGCGGCAGCCGGACGCGGACTGGTCACGCGCGGCCTGCGGGTACTGCTCGACTGGGCCTTCGAGGAACGCGGCATGCACCGGGTGGAGTGGTACGTGTCCTCGGCCAACGAGCCCAGCATCAACGTGGCCCGTCGCCTGGGCATGACCCGCGAGGGCGTGCTGCGCGAGAACTACCCGCACCGGGACGTGCGCACCAGCACCGAGATCTGGGCGCTGCTCGCGCCCGAGTGGCGTGCGGCACGCGCGTAGCGCGCACGACGGCGTCCGAGGCCGCTGTTCGATCATTAAGAGACCTCTCAGAGAGCGTCCGTACGGTGCCAGGCATGGCAACGAAGACAGCGGAAGGCGCCGAGGCCGGTTCCGAGGCGCGCAGGGACGACGAGACGACGGCGGCGGCCGGTACCGCCGGGAAGGCGCAGGACCTCCGTGCCGCGGAGGCCGGTGGACGGGACGCCGAGGACACCTCGGACATCGCGCACGCCGAGGAAGGCGGGAACCCCGGTGACTTTGTGGCCGGTGGGGCGGAGGAGACCGCCGAGCCGGCGGACGGTGCCGGTGCCAAGGCGCCCACCGGGGTCGGCCAGGGCGCCGGAGCCGTCGTCTCCACCGCGCTTGGCCTGGTCTCGCTCACCGGCGGCTGGGTCGGCACCGTCGCCTCCGCCCGCGAGCAGCTCGTCGGCCAGCTGCAGACGTCCTCCACCGCGAGCGTCGGCCGGCAGCTCAAGGAGGTCTACGGCGACGCCTGGCACACCACCGCCCTGTGGGCCGGCCTGTTCGCACTGGCCGCACTGGTCACCGGTGTGGTCGTGCTGATCCGGCCCGCGTTCGGAGCCCCCGGCCGCCCCCAGGCACCCTGGATCAGGTCGGTCGCCTGGGCAGGCGTCTCGCTCGGCGTCATCGGACTGCTCCTGGCCGTCCTGAAGTACTCCGACGCACTGCTCGGCCTGCCCTCGGCCGGCTGAGAAAGCACAGCTCACAGGGGCCTTAGGTAATCCGTGACCACCTTACGGACGCCCTGAGGCCCCTTACGCGCGCCCGCGGCACGCCGGCCGCCCGAAGATGCGGAACTCTCCCGATGTGGCGGACCCCCCTGGGAGACGAAGGTAGAGGCATCGCAGAGAGCGACGCACGACACCGAGTCTCCCGAAGGAACGCCATGTACGAGTACGAACTCCACCGCTTCCGGTCCGCCGAACTGCGCCGCACGGCCCAGCGCGAGCGCTTGGCCCGCGAGGCCGTCCGCGCCCGCCGTGCCGCCCGCCGCGCGGAGCATGCCGGCAACGGCACCCCGGCCGCCGAGTCGCATACCGACCGCCCCCGGCGGCTCCGGCCCGCGCGCACGGCGTGACGGCAGGGGCGCGGAGCGACCGGACGGGGGTCGGGCGCTCAGGACGGCAGGGCCGTACGGTTCCCCAGCGGAGCCGTGCGGCCCTGCCGTCTGCCCCGCCCGCTCCGTCCGCCGAGACTCCGCCCGCCGAGCCACCGCCCGCTCCGCCCGCTCCGTCCGCCGAGACTCCGCCCGCCGAGCCACCGCCCGCACCGTCCGCCGAGACTCCGCCCGCTCCGCCCGCTCCGTCCGCCGAGACTCCGCCCGCCGCTCCGTCCGCTCCGTCCGCGGAGGCTCCGCCCGCCGCTCCGCCCGCCGGTACGGCCCTTCCCGCGGCGCTCCCGGCGCCGCCGACGACCCCACCCCATACCGGTACTACTGGTACGACCATCACCCAGGGCCTGTGGAAAACCGGTGCCGTGCCGTCCTGGCCTCATGCGATGCTCGGCCCCGTGGAGACCAGGTCCGTCAGTCCCGTGTTCGTCGGCCGCACCGACGAGTTGGCCACGCTCGACGACGCGCTCGCCCGCGCCGGCGCCGCCGAGCCGCAGGCGCTGCTGCTCGGTGGCGAGGCGGGCGTGGGCAAGACCCGCCTCGTGGAGGAGTTCGCCTCCGCCGCGGCCGGCCGCGGCGCCGTCGTCGCCGTCGGCGGCTGCGTGGAGATCGGCGCCGACGGGCTGCCCTTCGCCCCCTTCTCCACCGCGCTGCGCGCCCTGCGCGACGCTCTGCCCGAGGAGTTCGCCGCCGCGGCGGCCGGCCAGGAGGAGGAACTGGCCCGGCTGCTGCCCGACCTCGGCGAGGCCACCGCGGGCCGCCACCACGAACAGGGCCTGGCCCGCCTGTTCGAACTCACGGCCCGGCTGCTGGAGCGGGTCACCGCCGAGCACACCCTCGTCCTCGCCCTGGAGGACCTGCACTGGGCCGACGCCTCCACCCGCCACCTGCTCGCCTACCTGTTCCGCACCCTGCGCGCCGGCCGCCTCCTCGTCCTGGCCACGTACCGCTCCGACGACATCCACCGCCGTCACCCGCTGCGCCCCCTGCTCGCCGAACTGGACCGGCTGCGCACCGTCCGCCGCATCGAACTCGCCCGCTTCACCCGCGAGGAGGCCGGCCGTCAGCTCGCCGGCATCCTCGCGGCCGAACCCGACCCCGCCCAGGCCGACGAGATCTACGAACGCTCCGACGGCAACGCCTTCTTCATCGAGGAACTCGCCGTCGCCTGCTGCGAGGGCAACCGCACCGGCCTCACCGACTCCCTGCGCGACCTGCTCCTCGTCCGGGTCGAGACGCTGCCCGAGAGCGCCCAGCGGATCGCCCGGATCGTCGCCGAGGGCGGCTCCACGGTGGAGTACCCGCTGATCGCGGCCGTGGCACAGCTCACCGAGGACGACCTCATCGAGGCACTGCGGGCCGCGGTCGGCGCCAACATCCTCACCGTCACCCGGGCCGGCGACGGCTACCGCTTCCGGCACTCCCTGGTCCGCGAGGCCGTGGCCGACGACCTGCTGCCCGGCGAACGCTCCCGGCTCAGCCGCCGCTACGCCGAGGCCCTGGAAGCCGACCCCGCGCTCGTGCCCGCCGACGCGCGCGTGATGCGCCTGGCCAGCTACTGGTACCACGCCCACGACGCGGCCAAGGCCCTGCCCGCCGTCCTGGCCGCCGCCGTCGTCGCCCGCCGCCGGCATGCCTACACCGAACAACTCGGTCTGCTGGAGCGGGCGATGGAACTGTGGGACCGCGCGCCGGAGGAGGTGCGCGCCGCCCTGCGCCCGGTCGACTACGCCGAGGGCTGCCCGCCGTGCGACACCGGCCCGGCGGGCACCGGCTTGCGCTATCTCGACCTGATGGCCGAGGCGGCGGTGGCGGGCCGCCTCGGCGGCGAACGCGAACGCGCCCTGAAGATCACCAAGCGGGCGCTGCGCCTGCTGGACGAGGAGCCGGACCCCCTGCGCGCCGCCTGGTTCTGGGTCCAGCGCTCCCGCCTGGTGCAGGCACAGGGCCGCGGCGACGGCTGGCAGGAGCTGGCCTCCGCCCAGGACCTGGTGCGCGGCCTGCCGCCGTCCGAGGTGCACGCCGAGGTGCTGGCGGCCGCCGCCAACTGGTCGATGCAGCACCGGCCCGGACCCGAGGCCCTCGCCGCCGCCGAGCGGGCCGTGGAGTACGCGCGGATGGTGGGTGCCCGCGAGACCGAACTGCATGCCCTGCTCACCCTGGGCGGCCTGACCGTGGAGTCCGGCGCCCCGGAGGCCGGCCTCGCGCGGATGCGGCAGGTGCTGCGGGACGCCCGGGCGGAGGGCGTCCACCATGTCGCGGGCCGTGCCTACGTGAACCTGCCGTGCGGGCTGCAGAGCGTCGGCCGGGACCGGGAGGCCCTGCCGCTGCTGCGCGAGGGCGTCGAGTTCTGCCGCCGCTACGGCCTGCTGGACTCCGGCGCCTGGGCCTGGGGCAACCTGTCCGACGCGCTGTACTCGCTGGGCCGGTGGCAGGAGGCCGCCGAGGCCGCCGCGCACGCGACCCGGGTCGGCCACAGCGCCGAGCCCCGCGCCGCGGGTGCCCTGCGCCTGGCCCACCTGGCCCTGGCCCGCGGCGACCTCGCCGAGGCCGGCCGGCGACTCGCCGCCGCCCGCACCTGGTACGGCACCCACGACCCCCGGCCCCAGCAGTTCCTGCCACTGGCCCGCATCGCCCTCGGCATCGCCGCGGCGGAGGACCGGGTGGCCGACGCCCGCGCGGTACTGCTGCCGGTCCTGGACGCCGGTTTCCCGCCCGACGCACCGCCACGGCTGGCCGCTGCTGCTGGCCGCCGCCACCGCCGAGGCCGACGCCCGCACCCTGCCCGCCGCCCGGCCCGGCCGCGCCGAGACCCTCGCCCGCGTCGCGGAGGCCGTCCGCACCCTCACCACCGGCGTCCCCCTGTGGCAGGCGTACGGCCAGTGGACCCGCGCGGAGCTCCAGCGGGCGGAGGGCCGGGACACCGCCGGCACCTGGGCCCCCGTCGTCGCCGCCTTCGAGTGCCTGGACCGTCCCTACGACCTCGCCCGGGTCCGCCACCGCCTCGCCGGGGCACTGCTGGCCGAGGGTGCCGAGGACGGACGCGACCGTGCGGTGGAGCTGCTCCGGCTGGCCGCGGCGGTCGCCGCCCACCTGGACGCCCGCCCCCTCGCCGACGCCGTCGCCCGGCTCGCCCAGCGCGCCCGCCTCACCCTGTCCGGCGCCTCGGGACACTCGGCGTCACCCGCCGACCCGGTCGCGACGCTCGGCCTCACCAGCCGCGAGCGGGACGTCCTCGGCCTGGTCGCGGCCGGCCGCACCAACCGCCAGATAGCCGAGGAGCTGTTCATCTCCCCGAAGACGGCGAGCGTCCACGTCTCGAACATCCTCGGCAAGCTCGGTGTCTCGGGCCGGGGCGAGGCGGCGGCGGTGGCGCACCGGCTGGGCCTGTCCGTGGCCGGGACCGTCACCGCGGAAACGTCCGGCTGATGCCTACGCTGGAGAAAACCGGCAAGGAGGGGGAGCCGTGTTCGACGCCTTCGAGGACCTGTTCGCGCCAGGCCGCAAGCACACCCGGGACGAGCAGAACCGGCTCGAACTGACCCGGGAGGACACCGGCGACAACGACCCGGGGCGCGGCCCCATCGACCTGACGTCCGGGAAGGCCGTCATACGGCTGCCCGAACCGGCCACCGCGGAGGAGCGGCCCGAAACCGACTGAGAAGGGCGAGCCGCCCCGGGACCCACCCGGGGACGGTGGACCGCGCCGGAACCCACCCGGGGACGGTGGACCGTCCGGGACCACCCGAGGCGGCCGGGGTCCACCTCACCTCACCTCCAGCTCCAGTACCCGGTCGTCCCCCTTCTTCGGCGTGCCACGGCCGTCCGTGTTGCTCGTGACCAGCCACAGCCTGTCGCCGCCCGCCGGTGCCACCGTGCGCAGACGGCCGTAGCCGCCGGTGAGGAAGGACTGCGGGGCGGCCGCCGCCCGGGTGCCGTGCAGCGGGACGCGCCACAGGCGCCGGCCCTTCAGGCCCGCCATCCAGACCACGCCGTTCACGCAGGCGATGCCGCTGGGGGACGCCTCGTCGGTGTGCCACTGCGCCACCGGATCGTGGAAGCCGCTGCCGGGGGACGTGCCCTCGGCCTTCGGCCAGCCGTAGTCGTCGCCCGGCCTGATCGCGTTCAGCTCGTCCCAGGTGTCCTGCCCGAACTCCGAGGCGAACAGCCGCTGCCGGCCGTCCCAGGCCAGACCCTGGACGTTGCGGTGGCCGTAGGAGTACACGGGGGAGCCGGGGAACGGGTTGCCCGGCGCCGGCTCGCCGTCCGGGGTCAGCCGCAGGATCTTGCCGCCCAGCGACTCGCGGTCCTGGGCGAGGCCGCGTTCACCGCTCTCGCCGGTGCCCGCGTACAGCATCCCGTCCGGGCCGAACGCGATCCGGCCGCCGTTGTGGATGAAGCCCTTGGGGATTCCCTTGAACACCGTGTCCGGAGCGCCCAGTCGCTCACCGGCCGGTTTCCGCTCGTCGTACAGCATGCGGACGATGCGGTTGTCCGAGGCCGAGGTGAAGTAGGCGTAGATCATGTGGTCCGAGGCGTAGCCGGGGGAGAGGGCGATGCCCAGCAGACCGCCCTCGCCCGCGGGGGAGACCCCGGAGACCGTACCCAGTTCGGTCTCCTTCCCGGTCCTGGCGTCGATCCGGGTGATCGTCCCCTCGTCCCGGGAGGAGACCAGCAGTCCGCCGCCGGGCAGCGGGGCCAGTCCCCAGGGTGACTTCAGGCCCTCGGTCACCGTGCGCAGCACCTTCACCGACCCCTTGGCCGGGGCCGCCGGCTCGGTGCCCGCCCCCGACGGCGCGGTGGCCCCCGGCGTCGTGGCGGCGGGCCCGGCGCCCGGGAGCCTGCCGTCCCCCGAGGAGCAGCCGGCCGCGAGCAACAGGACGGTCGCGGCCAGCACGGCCGGTACAGCTCGACGTCGCACGATCACGGTCCCTTCGAGGCAGTGGTCCAAGGACACCCTCTCCCTCTTCTGCACCGCCGACACCTCCCGGGTTCCCGCTTGTGGCCGACCGATGGCCGCGATCGGGCGGGACGGCCGGCGGTCTCAGTCCCACGACCCCTGGGCCGTCGGCAGCCGGGATATCTCCGCCAGGTCCTCCGGGGGCAGCCGCAGGCCGGCGGCGGCCGCGTTCTCGGCGGCCCAGCGCTCCCGTTTGGTGCCCGGCACCGCGATCACGTGCCGGCCCTGGGCCAGCACCCAGGCCAGCGCGACCTGGGCCGGCGTGACGTGCTCCCCGTGGCGCCGGGCGATGCGCCGCAGGCCCACGACGATCGGCTGGTTGGCCGCCATCATCTCGCCGGTGAACCGGGGGTGCCGGGCTCGGACGTCGTCCGCCTCGAAGCCCTCGCCCGGCGTCAGCGTGCCGGTCAGGAAGCCGTTGCCCAGCGGCATCGCCGCGAGGAGACCCACCCCGCGCGCCTCGCACCACGGCAGCAGCGACGTCAGCGCCTCAGGCGACCACACCGACAGCTCCGCCTGCACCGCGCTCACCGGGAACACCTGCTGCACCCGCCGCAACTGGCGCAGCGTCGTGTCGTACAGCCCGGTGCCCGACCGGCGCCCGGCGCGCGCGCCCACCGCGCACAGACCCAGCGCCCGCACCTTCCCGGCCCGCACCAGGTCCGCCATCGCGCCCCACGTCTCCTCGACGGGCACCTCGGGGTCGGCCCGGTGCAGCTGGTACAGGTCGATCACGTCGGTCTGGAGCCGGCGCAGCGAGGCGTCGCAGGCCCGCCGCACATAGCCGGGCCGGCCGTTGGCCACGATGTGCTGCTCGCCCACCAGCAGCCCCACCTTCGTGGACACGAAGGCGTCCCGGCGCCGCTCCCGCAGCACCCGGCCCAGCAGCAGCTCATTGGTGAACGGGCCGTACATGTCCGCGGTGTCCAGCAGACCGGAGCCCAGGTCCAGCGCCCGGTGCACGGCTCTGACCGACTCGTCACCGCGCTGACGCGATCCGCTGTACGCCCAGCTCATCGGCATGCATCCGAGTCCGACGGCCCCCACCGCGAGTCCCCCCGCGCCGATCGTCCTGCGCTCCACCTGCTCGTGAACCTCCCTCTGCCCGGCCACCAACCTAACCTCTGCGCGCATACGCGCCTGACATAGCCTCCTCGCATGAGTGCAGACGTCTGGCTTCCCATCCCGCCCGAGGAGATCGCGGGGCTGCCCGAGGGACCCCGGTACCTGTTCTGGGACGGCGGTGCGGACGGTGACCAGCCGTTTCCCGGCGACCCGGCGCGGTGCGCCGTGTACGTGGTGCCGTACATGAAGCGGATGTCGGTCCGGGTGGGACCGCTGGAGCACCTGACGAACGTCCGGGTCATCCAGACGCTCACCGCCGGCGTGGACGACATCACCGCGCAGCTGTCGGTGATCGCACCCGGCGTGCGGCTGTGCAACGCGCGCGGGGTGCACGAGACGAGCACGGCCGAGCTGGCGCTCACCCTGACCCTCGCCGCGCTGCGCGGCGTCCCCGGGTTCGTCCGCGCCCAGCAGCAGGAGCGCTGGGAAGGCGGTTTCCACCCCGCGCTCGCCGACAAGAACGTCCTGATCGTCGGTTACGGGCCCATCGGCGCCGCCATCGAGGACCGGCTCGTACCGTTCGAGGTCGCGCGGGTGACGCGCATCGCGCGCTCCCGGCGCACCACGGAGCGCGGTCTTGTGCACCCGATCACCGATGTGCTCCCCCTGCTCCCCGAGGCGGACGTCGTCATCCTCTGCACGCCGCTCACGGCGGACACCCGGGGGCTGGTCGACGCCGGTTTCCTCGGGCGGATGAAGGACGGGGCGCTGCTGGTGAACGTCGCCCGGGGGCCCGTGGTCGACACCGAGGCGCTCCTCGCCGAGCTGGAGCGGGGCCGGATCACCGCCGCCCTGGACGTGACGGACCCGGAGCCGCTGCCCCCCGGCCACCCCCTGTGGCGGGCGCCCGGCGTGCTGATCAGCCCGCACGTCGGGGGGCCCTCCTCGGCTTTCCTGCCGCGCGCCAAGCGGCTGCTGGCCGACCAGCTGACCCGGTTCGTCAACCGGGAGCCCCTGCGGAATGTGATCCTTACGACCGGAAAGTGATCCTTGCCGTCGCATCCGGAACGCCGGGAGCAAAGGGGCGGCAGGGCCCTTCCGGCACCCTCCGCAATCTTTCGGACGCGGGCCGTACGCACATAACCCCTGGTCGTCACGGAGCGTAGAGACGCTATGTCCCTGAGTGACGATCCTGGTGTATCGTCCCGACAGGGGCTGCGCCGGTGGGAATCGGCGCCCGGGGACGGACATTTCAGATTTGTGAGGGGGGCGACGGGCGATGCACGGCCTATGGACGAACGATCCGACGCGGCGGAGCCGCCGACGGCGACCCTGGTGCACGGCCGCGCGGCGACGCGGCGAGCACACCAGCCATCACAGTCACCACCAGCGCAGGCGCAACGTCCGCCGCAGGCACGCGCATCCGGCGCACCGGGACCGTCGGGACCCGGGCACGGCGCAGACCGGGAGGCCCCGGTGAGTGCGCCGCCCTCGACGACGACCGCCCTCGACGACGCCGTGCGCGCACCGCACCCGCACGAGGCGCCGCCGCCCCGCCGGCCGGCCGTCGGCGACGGCACCCGGCTGATGGAGCAACTCGTCCTCGCCCTGGTCTGCGCGGCCTACGCCGTCGGAGCCGCGTTCGACTGGGGAACGAGCCAGATCGCCCTCGTCATGGGCGACTTCGGGCTGAGTGCGGCGGCGGCCACCGCCGCCGTCTCCTGCTTCCTGTACGCCCGCAGCCGGCGCGTGCGCTTCCGGTCGGCCTGGCTGCTGTTCGCCCTCTCCTCGGCCATGGCCGCCCTGGGCAACGCGATCTGGGGCTGGTACGAGGTCGTGCTGGACCGGCCCGTGCCGAGCCCGAGCTGCGCCGACCTGTTCTTCCTGTGCTTCGCGCCGCCCGCCATCGTGGGCCTGCTGGTGCTCGCCAAGCGGCCGGTGACGAGGGCCGGCTGGATCTGCCTGGGGCTGGACGCCTGGCTGATCGGCGGCTCACTGCTCACCCTCTCCTGGAGCCTGGCGCTCGCCCAGGCGGCCCGGTTCGACGGGTCGAGCGTGGCCCACGCCGCGCTGTCGCTGGCGTACCCGCTGCTCGACATCGCCCTCGTCAGCATGGTCCTCGCCCTGCACTTCCGGCGCGCCCCGGGCAACCGCACGGCGGTGAACACCGCGATCGGCGCCCTCGCGCTCACCGTGATGTGCGACGCCCTGTTCACCTCGCCGCTGCTGCACAGCAACTACCGCTCGGGGCAGCTGCTGGACGCGGGCTGGTTCGCCGGATCACTGCTTCTCGCCTACGCCCCCTGGGCCGCGCCCCGGCGCCGGGGCGCGCAGGAGGCGCGTGCGGCCGACGGGCACACGCGCGTGGTCCACGAGCACGTGCCGGGCCAGCGGAACGCGGCCCCGGCCCAGCCGCCCCCGCCCGCGCCGGGCGGTGAGCTCAGCCGCTACCCGGCCGGCCGGCCGCTCACCGGCTCCCTCGCCGCGCTCACCCCGTACCTCGCCGCGGCCGTGTGCACCCTGGGCATCCTGTACAACGTCCTCAACGGCCGCAGGCCCGACCACGTCGTGCTGATCACCGCGGGCGCCGTGGTGCTGGCCCTCGTCATCCGGCAGGGCATCATGCTGCTGGACAACATCACCCTGACCCAGGAACTGGCGCAGAAGGAGAACCACTTCCGCTCCCTGGTGCAGGGCTCCAGCGACGTCATCATGATCGCCGCGCCGAACGGCATCCTCAGGTACGTCTCCCCGGCCGCCGCCGGGGTGTACGGCCGGCCCGCCGAGGAACTGGTGGGCACCGAACTGGCCGGTCTCATCCACCCGGAGGACCTGGGCTGCGTGGTGCACGAGGTGCGCCGCTTCCTCGCCGCCAACCCGCTGGAGGAGCCCACCACCCGCATCGAGTGCCGGTTCCGCTCCGGCGACGGGGGCACCTCCCGCCCGGGTGAGGGCGGGGGAGGCTGGCTCAACGTCGAGTCGACCGTCAACCGGCACCACGGCGGCCTCATCTTCAACAGCCGGGACGTGACGGAGAGGGTCCGCCTCCAGGCGCAGTTGCAGCACAACGCCGAGCACGACCCGCTCACCGACCTGCCCAACCGCGCGCTGTTCACCCGGCGCGTCCAGCAGGCGCTGTCCGGCCGCCGGGCCACCGACCGGGGTGCCGCCCTGCGGGGCACGGCGGTGCTCTTCATCGACCTGGACGGCTTCAAGGCCGTCAACGACACGATCGGGCACCAGGCCGGTGACGAGCTGCTCATCCAGGCCGCCCGCAGACTCCAGGACGCCGTCCGGCAGGGTGACACCGCCTCCCGGCTCGGCGGTGACGAGTTCGCGGCCCTGATCGTCGGGGACGGCACCCGGGACCGTACGGCCCGGGAGCGGAACATCCTGGAGCTCGCCGACCGCCTCAGGGCGACCCTCTCCCAGCCGTACGCCATCGACGGCAACGACGTCCGGGTCAACGCCTCCATCGGCGTCGCCTTCGCCGAACCGGGGCTGGGCGCGGGAGAGCTGCTGCGCAACGCCGACCTGGCGATGTACCGGGCGAAGTCGGCCGGAAAGGGCCGGGTCGAGCTGTACAAGCCCCAGATGCAGCAGGACGTCGTCCGCAAGGCGGAACTCGCCACGCGGCTGCGCGCCGCACTGCACGACGGCGAGTTCGCGCTGCTCCACCAGCCCGTGGTGTGCCTGCAGAACGGCCGGATCACGTCGGTCTCCGCGCAGGCGCGCTGGCGCTCCTCCCAGGGGGTGCTGTTCACCCCGGCCGAGTTCCTGCGGGTCGCCGAGGAGGGCGACCGGACCGCCGAGCTGGACCGCTGGATCCTCCAGGAGGCCGTGGAACAGGCGGCCGAGCGCGCCGCGACCGGGCTCGTCGTGCCGGTCGCGGTCCCGATGAGCGCCCGGCGGCTGCTGGACCGCTCGACCCCGATGGGCTCGGTGGAGGCGCTGCTGACCCGGCACGGGCTGCCGCCCGGGGCACTGGTCATCGAGCTGTCCGACACCGACCCGCGGGTCTCCCTGGACGAACTGGAGCGGCGCCTGACCGCGCTCAGCCGGCTCGGGGTGCGCATCGCGCTGGACGGCTTCGGCAGCGGCTACGCGGCCATCACGGCCCTGCGGCGGCTGCCCGTGGACATCCTCAAGCTCGACCGCAGCCTGGTGGAAGGGGTGGTCGAGTCCGCCCGGCTGCACAAGATCACCAGCGGTCTGCTGCGGATCGCCGGCGATCTCGGTCTCCAGTCGGTGGCCGAGGGCGTGGACCTGCCCGAGCAGGTGGTCGCACTGCGGGCGATGGGCTGCACCCACGGCCAGGGCATGGCGTTCGCCGGTCCGCTGGACGAGTACCGGCTGCGCCGGGCGCTCGGTTCCGGCCACTACCCGGTGCCGCACGCCCCGGCCGAACCGGTGTTCGCCGGCAGTGTGCGGGAGTCGAAAGCGGTGTACACAGGGGGTGTTCCCGCTGTTCTCGGAGGCGGCAGTGCCCTTCGCTCACATGCTGAGACTCCCGTCCCACCCACTTGACACGTGGTGCGTGCCGGGGGGAGGGTCAGTGCCATGCGCACCCGAATTCTCGTACTTGGACAGCGCGTCGGCTGAGCTGGGACCCACCGGAGGACGATCCGGAATCCCCAGCGACCTCCCCGGCGCGCTCCCCTCGCTTGCCTTGCGGCACGAGGGGTTTTTTGTTGCACGAGCGCCCTTCGTGCAACGCCGCAACTCCGTCCGAACCTCGCAAAAACCCTCAGCATCGAGAAGAGAATGCCGATGACCGAGCAGGCCACCGGGGCCCATCCGCAGCCGCGGCCCCGATCCGGAGGACAGCAGTCCGCCCCCGTCGAGCACGTCACGGGTGCGCAGTCCCTCATCCGCTCCCTCGAGGAGGTCGGCGCGGACACGGTGTTCGGCATTCCCGGCGGCGCGATCCTCCCGGCCTACGACCCGCTGATGGACTCCACCCGGGTGCGGCACGTGCTGGTGCGGCACGAGCAGGGCGCCGGCCACGCCGCCACCGGCTACGCGCAGGCCACCGGCAAGGTCGGTGTCTGCATGGCCACCTCCGGCCCCGGCGCCACCAACCTGGTCACGCCGATCGCCGACGCCCACATGGACTCGGTCCCGATGGTGGCGATCACCGGCCAGGTGGCGTCCAAGGCGATCGGCACGGACGCCTTCCAGGAGGCGGACATCGTCGGCATCACCATGCCGATCACCAAGCACAACTTCCT
>NZ_WWJT01000566.1 GCF_009865385.1 Streptomyces sp. SID486
CGCGGAGGCCCGGGGATCGGGCGGCGGCCGCAGGGGGGGGCGGTGCCCGTGTCCCTCCGGTCAGACGAAGGCGCTCTCCCCGGTGATCGCCTTTCCGACGATCAGCGTGTTCATCTCCCGCGTCCCCTCGAAGGAGTAGATGGCCTCCGCGTCCGCGAAGAAGCGCGCCACGTCGTAGTCCAGGACGATGCCGTTGCCCCCGAATATCTCCCGGGCCCAGGCGACGACTTCGCGCATACGGCCGGTGACGTGGGCCTTCGCCAGGGACGAGTGCTCGTCCCGGAACACCCCGGCGTCCTGGAGCCGGGCGAGCTGGAGCAGCATCCCCCAGCTCGACGTGATGTTGCCCAGGCTCTTGACCAGGAGGTCCTGCACGAGCTGGAACCCGGCCAGCGGGCGGCCGAACTGCTCCCTCTCCCGGGCGTAGCCCAGCGCCAGTTCGTACGCGCCGATCATGACGCCGAGGGCCTGCCAGGCGACGCTGCTGCGGGTGGCGCGCAGGATCTCGGCGACTTCCCGGAAGGACGACACGTTCTGCAGCCGGTCCGCCTCCGGCACCCGGACGCCGGTGAGGGTGATGTCCGCGTTCTCGACGATGCGCAGCGAGGTCTTGTGGGCGATCTTCTCGGCGCTGAACCCGGGCGTGCCCTTGCCGACGACGAAGCCCTTGACCTGGTCGTCGGCGACGTCGCGGGCCCACACGACGACGTGGTCGGCGAAGGTCGCGTTGCCGATCCAGCGCTTGGCGCCGTCGAGCACCCACGTGTCGCCTTCGCGCCGGGCCGTCGTACGCATGCCGGCCGCGATGTCGGAGCCGTCGAGCGGTTCGGTCAGCGCGAACGCCCCGATGGTGTCCATCCTCGCCATGTCCGGCAGCCACCGGTCCCGCTGGGCCTGGTCGCCGCCGACCTGGATCGCGTACATCGCGAGGCCGTTGTGCACACCGAAGAAGGTGGCCACGGAGGCGTCGACGCGGCTCATCTCCATGGCCATCATCCCCGTCAGCAGATGGCTCGCGGCCGGCCCGGGCTCGCCGTAGCCCTCGTACGACAGCCCGGCCAGCCCGCTCTCACGGAACCGCCCGATCAGCTCCTCGGGGAAGCTGCCGGCGGCCCAGTGCTCGGCCACCAGCGGGCGGACCTGTTCCCGCATGAACGTCCTGGTGCGGCGGAGGACTTCGCGTTCCTCCTGTGTCAGGGCTGCCTCGAAGTCGTAGAAGTCGGCGACGTTCTGCTGTTCCGTGGGAGTAGTCATGGGGCCCTTGTTCCACGCTTGCGCCGTGGGATGCCCCGGTCGGCGGCCGTGTGGTCAGGACGAGCCGTCGGGGCCGGCGGGCGCCTGTGTCCGCCGTGTCCCGGTCCGGGCCACCGACGGGTGGCCGCCGGCTTCCCACAGGCACCAGGTCGACCACAGCAGCAGGACGAGGAACACGGCCAGCAGCCCCAGCAGCACCACCGCCTGCCGGGCCGATCCCTCGCCCCGGACCACGCCGATCAGCAGGCAGGAGGTCCAGGCCAGCACGCCGCCCGCGTACACGGCCCGCAGCTGTCGCAATTGCCGTATCGAACCCATCGTCACCCTTCCGAGAGCTCGCCTCACGTGTCGCCCTGCCGGTACCCGCGCCGGGCGACTTCACCGCATGCGGCCGTGGCCGTCAAGACCGCATGCCGTCCCGCCGGGGCGGGCGAGACCCTCCCGAAAGGATGAACGGCCCGGTGGCACGGCGTGTCGTGGCCGCCGCACCCCGCACGCTGGGAGCGCCGGACCGAGGACGGACAGCGAGGGGGCGGATGTGCGGGGGCGGCGACAAAGTCCGTTACGGGACCGAGCACGTTACGTGTTCGACAGAAGACTGGCCCGCAGTACGGGGAGGCTGCTGTTCTGGCTCGCCCTGGGCTGCCTCGCGGTCGTCGTACCCGTCAGCGCCCTGCTGGTGTGGATGGACCCGGACGCGCCGCGCACGCTGTCCGGCCGGCTCACCGCGGTCTGGCGCATCAGCGCGCAGACCCTGCGGCTGGGCGAGGCGACCGGCGCGCCGCTGCGGATGCTGCTCTCCGTGCTGCTCGGACTCGTCGCCCTGCTGTGCGTGTCCACGCTCGTGGGCGTGATCACCACCGGACTCGGTGAACGGCTGGCAGAGCTGCGGCGTGGGCGCTCGACCGTGCTGGAGCGCGATCACGCGGTCGTACTGGGCTGGTCGGAACAGGTGTTCACGGTGGTCGCGGAGCTGGTCGCGGCGCAGCAGAGCCGTGGTCGGGGAGTCGTGGCGGTGCTCGCCGACCGGGACACCACCGAGATGGAGCAGGCGCTCGCCGCCACGCTGGGCGCGGGCCGGGCCCGGCTGGTCTGCCGTACGGGATCGCTGACAGACCCCGGGGCCCTGGCACTGGTCGCGCCGGCCGCGGCCGCATCGGTCCTGGTGCTGCCGGCCGAGGACACCGCCGCCGATCCGGAGGTGGTCCGGGTCCTGCTGGCGCTGCGGTCGCTGACCGGCGCGGCGGCCGGGCCGCCGGTGGTGGCGGCGGTGCGGGACGGCCGTTATCTGCCGGCCGCGCGGCTGGCCGCCGGAGCGCGGGGGGTGGTCCTGGAGACGGACATGACGACGGCACGGCTGCTGGTGCAGTCGGCGCGCCGGCCGGGTCTGCCGGCGGTGCTGCGCGACCTCCTCGACGTCGCCGGGGCCGAGTTCCACGTGCTCGAGGGCGGGGAACTGGCGGGGCTCGCCTTCGCGGACATCGCGCTGCGCTTCGAGAACGTCTGCGTGGTGGGCTTCCTGCGGGCCGACGGCCGTGCCTGCCTCACACCCCGGCCGGGCAGCGTCCTCGAAGCCGGGGACCGTCTGGTGGTCGTCGCGTACGACGGCACGGCCCGCCCGCCCGTCGACTGCCGCCGGCACGTCGACCCCGCCGTCATGGCGCCGCCCGTCCCGGTCGTCGCGGAGGCCGCACGGGTGCTGCTGCTGGGCTGGAACCGGCGGGCGCCGCTGATCGTGGACATCCTGCGCCGCACCGCCCGGCCGGGGTCCGTCCTGGACGTCCTCACCGGCCCGGACGACCGGGTGGTCCGCACTCCGCCCCAGGACCCGCCGGACGCGGAGCGGGTCGCCGTCACCCACCGCGTCGGCGACCTCGCCCGTCCCGAGACCCTGCGGGCCCTCGACACACGCGGCTACGACAGCGTCGTCGTGCTGGGTCCGGACACGGCCGCCGGTGGCGAACGGCCCGACGACCGGACCCTGCTGACCCTGCTGATGCTGCGGGGGCGGGAGGAGGAGACGGGGTGCGCGCTGCCGGTGGTGGCCGAACTGTGCGACCACCGCAGCCGGGCCCTGGCTCCGCTGGGACCCGAGTCCGACGCGGTGGTGCGGGGGGAGCTGACCGCTCTGCTGATGGCGCAGATCTCCCAGGACCCCACGCTGGCACCGGTGTTCGAGGAGGTCTTCGCCGTCCGGGGCGGTGCCCTCGACCTGCGTCCGGCCGGCCGCTACGTGCTGCCCGGCCGCACGGCGTCCTTCGCCACGGTGGTGGCGTCCGCGCTGCGGCACGGCGACTGCGCGATCGGCTACCGCCCGCACGACCCGGACGGCACCGGCGGCGGCACCCTGCTGTGCCCGGACAAGTCGGAGCGGCGGGTGTGGACGGACGAGGACATGGTCGTGGTGCTGTCGGCGGCTCCCGGCGCGTTCGACGCCGGCGGTGACGGGCGGGACGCGCTGCCCCGGATGCGACGGGAGCCGGAGGAGCGCGACCCGTCCGCGAACGGTCCCCCGGAAGGCCGGTGAACCGTGGCCGGGCGCCGCAGCACGGCGGAGGGCCGCCGCGCCGTCCCCTGCGGGGCGGGGGAAACGCGCGATGGCCCGGGAACGCCCCGAGTTGCCACTGGTGAAGTAAGTTTGTCGTATCGTCTCCCTGGCATATTCACTCAAGTGTTTGATGGGGAAGACGTGGCGACTGAGAGCAACACGCACCTTCTGGTCGATACACTGACCGCACAGCGTGACGTATTCCTCGCTCAGTGGGCGGACACGGTCGGCAAGGATCTGCAGGGCCGGCTGAGCGTGGCCGAGCTGGGCCGTGAGCTGGGCGAGCTGTACACGGCCATCCTCCAGGCCATCGCCGACGGCGGTATGGACGGCCGGGGAGAGGCATTCGGCGAGACCCGCAGTCTGCTGATCGAGCTGTCCCGCAACCGGGCCCGGCAGGGCTTCACCCCCACCGAGACCGCCCGCGGCGTGTTCGCCCTCAAGGAGGTGCTGGAGCCGTCCCTCACCGTCGACGGCGAGGCCGCGCGAGCCTATCTCCAGTTCGCCAGGCTGCTGGACGACCTCGCCCTGCTCACCACCGAGGCGTACGTCCGCACGCGTGAGGAGATCATCTCCTCGCAGGCCGAACAGCTGCTGGAACTGTCGACGCCCGTGGTCAAGCTGTGGGACGGCGTCGTCGGCGTGCCGCTGGTGGGCACGCTCGACTCGGCCCGCACCCAGGTCGTCATGGAGAAGCTCCTGCAGACGCTGGTCGACAGCAACTCCACCCACGCCATCATCGACATCACGGGCGTCCCGACCGTGGACACCCAGGTCGCGCAGCACCTGCTGAAGACGGTCGTCGCCGCCCGCATGATGGGGGCGCAGTGCACCATCTCGGGCATCCGCCCGCAGATCGCCCAGACCATCGTGGCGCTCGGCATCGAGTTCGGGGACATCCCCACCAACGCCTCGCTGTCGGACGCCCTGCGCCAGGCGCTGAAGGAAGTCGCCCTCGACGCCCAGGACGACGTGCGGGGTCTGCTGTGACCGACCGCGTCCCCGTCCTCAAGATCGGCGAGATCCTCCTGGTCTCCATCCAGACGGACCTGGAGGACCAGATGGTCCTGGACCTCCAGGAGGATCTGTCGAACCGCATCGTCTCCACCGGCGCCAAGGGCGTCATCATCGACATCTCCGCCCTGGAGATCGTCGACTCCTTCGTCGGACGCATGCTCGCCACCAACGCCTCCATCTCGCGCATCCTCGGCGCGGAGACCATCGTCGTCGGCATGCGGCCCGCCGTGGCCATGACGCTCGTCGAACTCGGCCTGTCGCTGACCGGCGTGCGCACCGCCCTGAACCTGGAGCGCGGGCTGAAACTCCTACGACGCCTCAGCGCGAGCCGGGCATGAAGGACTTCGGCGTGGCGGACGCCACGGCCGAGACCGTGTCGGTCGCCGGCAGCGGCGACGTGGTGTCGGCGCGGCAGATGGTGCGCACCCTCGCCCAGCGCATCGGCCTGTCCCTGGTCCACCAGACCAAGCTCGTCACCGCGGCCAGCGAACTCGGACGCAACATGCTGGTCTACGGCGGCGGCGGTGTCGTACGGGCGGCCGCCGTCACGGACGCGGGCCGCACCGGCGTCTTCGTGGAGTTCCGTGACCAGGGGCCCGGCATAGCGGACATAGAGTTGGCGCTGACGGACGGCTGGACGTCGGGCAACGGGATGGGACTCGGGCTCAGCGGCGCCAGACGGCTCGTCGACGAGTTCGACATCGAGTCCGGACCGGGGGGCACGACCGTGCGCATTGTGAAGTGGGGGCGGTGAACGGAACCCTCGTCACCGAGGCCGGTGACGTGTGCTGGCTGCGCTCGGACATAGCACTGGCCGCGGCGGCCCGCCGCCAGGCGGCGCAGCTGGCCCGCGCCATCTGCCTCCCCGAGGAGCGGGTCGCGCGCGTCGAGCTGTGCGTGACGGAGATGGCGACCAACCTCCTCAAGTACGCCGACGACGGCTCGCTCGCCCTGCGCGTGGTGCGTGCCGGCGGCCACGCGGCCGTGGAGTGCCTGTCCCTCGACAGCGGCCCCGGCATCGACGACGTGCACCGGGCGCTGCGCGACGGTACGTCCGCCTCCGGCAGCCTCGGCATCGGCATGGGGGCCATCGGGCGGCTCGCCGACGCCTCCGGCGTCCACTCCCTGCCCGGGCGGGGCACGGCGCTCTTCGCCCGTTTCTGGGCCCAGGCCCCGGTGCCCGCGCCCGGCCCGGTGGGGGTCGGCGGGCTGACCCGCCCCATCAGCGGTGAACAGGTGTGCGGCGACACCTGGTCCGTACGCGCGCTCGGTGCCCCCGGCGCGGACGCGCTGCTGCTGATGATGTGCGACGGACTCGGCCACGGGCCGCTGGCGGCCCGGGTCGCGGACCGGGCCAGGGAAGCCTTCCGCGACAGCCGCCACACGAGCCCGGTGGCCGTGCTGCAGGACGTCCACCAGGGCCTGCGCGGCACCCGCGGCGCGGCGGTCGCGATCGCCCTGGTCGACGCCGCCGAACAGCGCGTGCAGCTGAGCGGCGCCGGCAACATCGCGGCACTGGTGGCCAGGGAGGGCACCCGCAGCGGGCTGCTGTCCATACCGGGCATCGTCGGCCTGCAGCTGCCCCGCCCGCGCACCTTCGAGGCAGCGTTCCCGCCCGGCGCCGCCCTCGTCATGCACTCCGACGGGCTCAGCGACCGCTGGAAGCCCGCCGACTTCCCCGGCCTGTTCGCCCAGGACCCCTCCCTGGCCGCCGCGCAGCTCCTCAACCAGGCCGCCGTGCGCAGGGACGACGCCGGCCTCGTCGTGGCCCTCCACAGGCAGCCGTGAACGCCGGTCCCTCCGTCCACGAGTTGATCACGATCGCCCTCCGGGAGGGGGGCGACGTGGTCACCCTGCGCCGGTGCGCACAGTCGGTGTGCCGTGCCACGGGTCTGACGGGCAGCCCCCTGGTCCGGCTGACCACCGTGGTCAGCGAGGTCGGCGAGCAGCTCCTGGGCGCCGACGACCTCACCGCTCAGCTCTGCCTGGAGGAGACCGGGGAGACCGGGGCCGCCGCGGTGGCCGTGCGCTTCGACTGGCGGGGAACACGCCGGACGCCCTCGGCCCTGCTGGCCGCGGCCGCCCGCCTGCTGGATCACAGCCGTCTGCCGGCGGACGACGGCGACCGGCACGCACTCGTCCTGGCGCAGCGCACCCCCACGTCGGCGGCGTCCGTCGGCGAACTGGCCGCGGAGGTGCGCGGCAGGCTGGCCGGCACCGACGCCGCGGCCGACCTGATCGAGGCGCTGCGCACACAGAACCGCCAGCTCCTCGCGGCGCTGGAGGAATCGCAGGGACAGCAGGAGGAACTCCAGCGGCTGAACGCCGAACTGGAGGAGACGAACGCCGGAGTCCTCGCCCTGTACTCCGAGCTGGCCGGCGAACTGGAGGAGACGAACAGCGGAGTCGTCGCCCTCTACGCCGAACTGGAGGACAAGACCCGTCAGCTCGAACTCGCCGACGAGTACAAGACCCGCTTCTGGGCCAACGTCAGTCACGAGCTGCGCTCCCCGGTGCACTCCGTCATCGCTCTCGCCCGGCTGCTGCTGGACTCCCGGGCGGACCCGCTGTCCGACGAACAGCGCCGGCAGGTGGCACTCGTACAGGCGTCGGGCAGCACCCTGCTCGCCCTGGTCGACGAACTCCTCGACGTCGCCAAGGCGGAGTCCGGCCGGCTGGAGCCGCATCCCGCCGAGGTCGACCTGCGGGCGCTGCTGTACCAGCTGCGGGGAACGCTGCGGGGCACCGCGCAGCCCGGGGTGGACCTGTGCATCCCGGACCACGTGCAGCGCGGCCCGCTGGTGACCGACGAGGTCATGCTGACCAGGGTCCTGCGGAACGTCCTGTCGAACGCCCTGAAGTTCACCGCGCAGGGGTCGGTGACCCTGGACGTCACCGAGGAGGAGCACGAGGGCGTCCCCCGTCGCGTCTTCCGGATCCGGGACACCGGCGTCGGCATCCCGGCCGCGGAACTGCAGCGCGTGTTCGAGGAGTTCTACCAGGTACGGGGGCCGCATCAGCGCGGCCGGGGCGGCGGGACCGGCCTCGGACTGCCCTACGCCCGCCGGCTGACGGAACTGCTGGGCGGCCGGCTCACGCTGGACAGCGAGGCCGGACGCGGCACCCTGGTGACCGTCGACGTCCCCGCATTCCTCACCGGTCCGCCGCCGCAGGAGCCCGCGGCCCCGGCGCCCCTGGCGAAGTCGGTGGTGGTCGTCGACGACGACGAGACCTGGCTGGCCGGGTTCCGCCCGCTGCTGGACAAGCTCGCCGAGTCCGTCACCGTCCTCACCGACGGCGGCCGGGCCGTCGCCGCCGTGGAACGCGCCACTCCGGACGCCGTCTTCCTCGACCTCGACATGCCCGGCCTGGACGGATACCAGGTGTACGGGCTGCTGGCCGCGAACCCGGCCACGGCCGGGGTCCCCGTGGTGATCCTGACCGCGCTGGAACACCCCCACGTGGACCACGCACGGCTGGCCGGGGTGCGTGCCGTGCTGGACAAGTCCCGCCTCGCCGCCGCGGACCTCGCCGCGGTTCTGGGGCACCACGGGACCGCACCGCCCGCCGACCGGGCGGCCACCGCCGCGGTACCGCCGTCCAGGGCCGAGGAACACCGATGACTCGGCAACCCGACTCGGATCACCGTCCGGCGCACATCCTCGTCGTGGACGATTCCCCCGCCAGCCGGTACGTCCTCGCCACCGTCCTGCGCCGCGGCGGCCACGAGGTCACCGAGGCCGAGGACGGCACCAGCGCGCTCGAACTGCTGCGACGCCCGGGCCTCCTGCCGGAGATCGCCATCGTCGACGTGCGACTGCCGGACATGACCGGCTTCGAGGTGTGCGAGCACATCAAGAACGACCCGGCCACCGCCGGCGTGCCCGTCATCAACATCTCCGCCTACGCCATCACCGTCGGCGACCGGGCCCAGGGCCTCTACCGCGGCGCCGACACCTACCTCGTCGACCCCGTCGCCCCCGAGGTCCTGCTCGCCACCGTCACCGCGACCCTGCGCTACACCCGCGCCCGCCGCCGCGCCGAACTCCTCGCGGACCGGCTGCGGCTGCTCAACGGACTCACCCTGGCGATGTACAGCGCCTCCGACGCCCACGAACTGCTCCGGGTGACCACCGAGGGAGCGGCGGCCATCTTCCGGTGCGCCGTGGCCGCTTTCCTCACCACTCCCGAGGGCAACCCGCTGGTGGGCCACACCTGGCAGGACCCGGAGGGAACGGCACGGCCCGGCGGGCCGCAGGTGCACTCCGCGCCGGCCTGGCCCCAGCGGCGCGACCCGGCCGGCCCCCGTGGCGCGGCGCCTGACGGACCCGGCCTTCCGTGCCTGCCGCCCGTTCTCAAGGACCCGGCGCAGCGGCGCACCGTCGTCGGACGGGCCAAGCCCGAGCGCCCGCCGGTCGTCATCGTCACCTCCCGGGACGCCGTCACGACGCCGGACGACGAGCAGCTGCTGGCCCAGCTCACCCAGGCGAGCGCGCTGGCACTGGAGGCGCTGCGCAGCTACAGCGAGGAGCACGCCCTGGCCCTCACCCTGCAACGCAGCTTCCTGCCGGAGAGACTGCCCGAGACCGAACGCGCCGAGCTGGCCGTGCGCTACCTGCCCGCCAGCGAACGCACCGAGATCGGCGGGGACTTCTACGAGGCGATCAGCACCCCGGCGGGCCTGGTGGTGGCCGTCGGCGACGTCGCCGGCCACTCGCTGGACGCGGCCATGGTGATGGGCCAGGTGCGCCACGCGCTGCGCGCCTACGCCGCCGAGGGCCACCCGCCCGAGGTGATCCTCGCGCGGCTCGACCACCTGCTCACGGCCGTGGAACCCGGCGCCACGGTCACGCTCTGCGTCGTCCTGATCGAGTTCGGCTCGGACACCCTCCACATCGCGAACGCGGGCCATCTGCCCCCCGTGCTGCGCGGCCCGGACGGCACGACCTCCTTCGTGCCCGAGCACGGCCCCCTCCTGGGGGTCGGCCTCCCGCACCCGCCGGCCCGCAGGATCGTCGCGGAACCCGGCACGCTGGTCCTCCTCGTCACCGACGGGCTGATCGAGCGCCGCGACGAGGACCTCCAGCACTCCCTCGACACCCTCGCCCGGGTGGTCGGGGAGGCGCCCGCGGACCCGGAGAGCGTGTGCACGCACCTGCTGGACCGCCTGGTGCCGGACGGTGGCGACGACGTGGCGCTGATGGCCGTCCGTCTGCACGCGGTCCGGCCCGGCTGACCCGCGGCTCGGGAGCCCGCCGGGCCGCGGCTCACAGCAGGCAGTCCAGGGTGATGGGCAGGTCGCGCAGGCGCTTTCCGGTGGCGTGGTGCACGGCGCCCGCGATCGCGGGCGCGATGCCGACCAGCCCGACCTCGCCGACCCCCTTCGTACCCGTGGGGGTGCCGCGGTCGGGTTCGCCGACGAAGACGACGTCCAGGTCCGGCACGTCGGCGTTGACGGCGACGAGGTAGTCGCCGAACGTGCCGTTGGCGATGCGGCCGGTGCGCGGATCGGTGACCGTGTCCTCGAACAGGGCCATGCCGATGCCGCCGACCGTCCCGCCGATGATCTGGCTGCGCGCCGTCTTCGCGTTGAGGATGCGGCCCCCGTCGATCACCGAGACCACCCGGGCCACCCGGACGAGACCGAGGTCCGCGTCGACCCGGACCTCCACGAATTTCGCGCCGTAGGCACCGGCCAGGGACATGCCGATCTCCTCGGCGACCGGCGGGCTGCTGCTGCCGTGCGCCGTGAGTTCGCTCAGCCCGTGCCGGGCGAGGATGTCGGCGTACGACTCCCCGCGCTCCGGACGGCCCGCGAGGTGCAGCCTTCCGCCGGTGCACTCCACCTCGTCCGGGGACACCCCCCGCAGGGGTGAGTCGGCGTCCCCGCCCGCGAGCCGGGCGAACCGGCGCACCAGTTCCCCGCAGGCGTCGTGCACGGCGTTGCCCAGGCCACCGGTCAGTCCGGAACCGCCCGCCATCATCGAGTGGGGCATGTCGGAGTCGCCCAGGTCGAAGCGGACCAGCTCCAGGGGCAGGCCCAGCTCGTCGGCGGCCAGCTGCGCCATCACGGTGTAGGTGCCGGTACCGATGTCGGTCGCCGCGCTGCGCACCAGCGCGCTGCCGTCGCGGTTGACGGTGGCCTGCGCCGAGCACGGCTGGGCGAACCAGGGGAACATCGCGCTCGCCATGCCGTAGCCGACGAGCCAGTTGCCGTCCCGCATCGACCGCGGCTCGGGATCGCGGTCGTACCAGCCGAACCGCCGGGCCCCGACCTCGTAGCACTCCCGCAGCGCCTTGCCGGACCAGGGCAGCCCGTTGCGCGGATCGACGTCGGTGTAGTTGCGCAGCCGCAGGTCCAGCGGGTCCATGCGCAGCGTCTCGGCCAGTTCGTCCAGCGCCGACTCCAGCGCGAAGTTGCCCTGTGCCTCGGCCGGGGCGCGCATCGACGTCGGGACGGCGATGTTGAGCCGTGCCTGCCGGTCCCGCGTGATCACGTGGGGGCACCGGTAGGCGAAGGCGGTGCCCGAGGAGAACGGCTCGAAGTCGGTCTCCTGCATGCCCAGGGCACTGAGGCTGCGGTGGTCGAGGGCGACCAGCTCGCCCTCGCGCGTCGCGCCGACGCTCAGCCACTGCACACCGCGGGGACGGTGCCCGACGGAGGTGAACATCTGCGGCCGGGTCAGCACCAGCTTGACCGGCCGGTTCAGCAGCCGGGCGGCCATGGCGGTCAGGATCACGTGCGGCCACGCGCGCAGCCCCGCGCCGAAACCCCCGCCCACGTACGGCACGAGGACCCGCACCGAACTCTCCGGGATGCCGAAGACCACGGCGAGGGTGGTGCGCACCATCGACGGCCACTGGCTGGTGTCGTGCACGGTGAGGGTGTCGCCCTCCCACACGGCCAGGGTGGCGAACAGCCCCAGCGGGTTGTTCGTGTTGTCGGTGGTCGTGTAGGTGGCCCGCAGCGTCACCTCGGCCGATTCCAGTGCCGCGGCGGCGTCGCCGCGCGAGTGGTCCATGCCCCAGGGGTCGGTCAGTTGCTCGGCCCGGGGGTCCTGCAGGTCCAGCAGCGGTTCCGTCGTCTCGTAGTCCGCCCGCACCAGGCGCGCGGCGGCGGCCGCCTGCTCGGGCGTGTCGGCCACCACGAAGGCGATGTGCTGCCCGTGGTGGAGGATCCGGTCGTCGCGCAGCGGCGCGGGAGGCGATGCCCCGAGCGCCGTCATCGGGCCCTGCCCGACCTTCGGCGCGTTCTCGTGGGTGAGGACGCCCAGCACACCCGGCAGGCCCTCGGCGGCCGCGGTGTGCATGCGGACGATCCGGCCCGCGGCGACGGTGCTCTGCACGAGCGCGCCGTAGGCCTGGCCGGGCACGCTGAAGTCCATCGGGTACGGGGCGGTGCCGGTGACCTTGCGGGGGCCGTCGACCCGGTCGACGCCCGCGCCGACCAGCGGCCGGCTCTGGACGGTGCTCATGGGATCACTCCGCTGACTGTCTGCAGCTCGCGCACGAGGGTGCGCCGGGCGAGCGGCACCTTGAACTCCGTGCCCGGGACGGTCCAGGCGTCGCGCATGGTCGCCTCGGCCGCGTCCAGGAAGGTCGCCGTCGTGGCGGGCGCGCCGGTCAGCACGTGTTCGGCTTCGTAGGCGCGCCACGGCTTCGTCCCCACCCCGCCCAGGCCCACCCTGGCCCGCCGGATCGTGCCGCCGGCCACGAGGAGCAGCACGGCCGCCGAGGTGAGGGCGAACTCGTACGACGTCCGGTCGCGGACCTTGAGGTAGCCCGACCTGGTGTCCGGCGGCGGCAGCGGGATCTCCACCTCGGTGATCAGCTCGGCGTGCTCCAGCACGTTCTCGCGCTCGGGGCTGTCGTCGGCCGTCAGGTAGAACTCCGTCAGCGGGATGCCGCGGGACCGCTCCGGGCCCTGGACGTGCACGACCGCGTCGAGTGCCACCAGGGCGACGGCGAGGTCGGAGGCGTGCAGCGCGATGCACCGCTCCCCGGCGCCGAGCACGGCGTGCATCCGTGCCACTCCCCGCACCGCGGCACAGCCGGAGCCGGGCGCCCGCTTGTTGCACTCGGGGACGGTGGGGTCGCGGAAGTAGCGGCAGCGGGTGCGTTGCAGCAGGTTGCCACCGATGGTGGCCATGTTCCGCAGCTGCACCGACGCGCCCAGCAGCAGCGCCTCGCGCACGACGGGCAGCCGCTCGGCGACCGTCGCGTCGGCGGCGAGTTCCTCCATGGTGACCAGCGCCCCCACATGGAGCGAGTCGCCCCGGCGTTCGACGCCGTGCAGCGGCAGGCGCGTGATGTCGATCAGCCGCGGCGGCTCCAGGACGCCGTCCTTCATCAGGTCGAGCTGCGTGGTGCCGCCCGCCAGGCAGGCCGCCTCGGGGTCGTCCGCCAGCAGCCGGACAGCCTCGCGGGTGTCGGTGGCGCGGACGTAGTCAAAGGTGCGCATCGCGTTCTCCCCGGCCCGCCGCCTCCCGTATCGCCGCGACGATGTTGGGATAGGCACCGCAGCGGCACAGGTTGCCGCTCATGAACTCGCGGATCTCCTCGTCCGAGCCGGCCCGGCCCTCGGCCATGAGCGCCACCGCGGACATGATCTGCCCCGGCGTGCAGAAGCCGCACTGGAAGCCGTCGTGCTCCATGAACGCCCGCTGCACCGGGTGCGGTCCGTCGGGGCCGGAGATCCCCTCGACGGTGGTGACGGCCCGGCCCTCGGCCTGCGCCGCCAGGGTCAGGCAGGCCAGCACCCTGCGGCCGTCCAGGTGGACCGTGCAGGCGCCGCAGGCACCTTGGTCGCAGCCCTTCTTCGTGCCGACCAGCCCCAGCCGGTCACGTAGGGCGTCCAGCAGGGTGACCCGGGTGTCCAGGCGCAGCGCGTACGGCCGTCCGTTCACCGTGAGGGTCACGACCCGCTCGGCGACCGCCGGGCGCTCACCGAGGTCCTGCCCGCTCGCCACGTCCCTCATCGCGTCCTCCTCCGGACGGTCCGCAGCCGGCCGGGCCCCGGCCGGGGCGGTCCGGCGAGCCGACTCGTCCCATGAGTACGTATAAGCGTGAGATCTCACCCTATAAGCCGAACGGGTGATATCGCATGTGGTCGCGGCTCCCGGCGCTCTGCCGGCCGCGGGCCGCCGCCCCCGGTGTTTCACTGGTCCGCGTGCGCCTGGTGACGTGGTTCCGCGAGGGGACGCGGCGGGCGGGTTTCGGGGTCGTGGCGGTGGCCTTCACCGTGGCCGTCGCGTTCTCGACCGTGCCGACCCCGCTGTACCCCCTGTACGAGCGGCGCGACGGCTTCGGCGCGTTCACCGTGACGGTCGTGTTCGCCGTGTACGCCGTCGGAGTCGTGGCGGGGCTGGTGTTCGCCGGCCACCTCTCCGACCGCGCCGGCCGGCGCCCGGTCCTGGTGGCGGCGCTGC
Source organism: Streptomyces sp. SID486 (assembly GCF_009865385.1). Lineage (GTDB taxonomy): Bacteria > Actinomycetota > Actinomycetes > Streptomycetales > Streptomycetaceae > Streptomyces. The sequence goes on from NZ_WWJT01000566.1 coordinate 14,248, forward strand.
TCTCCGAGGTGGCCGCGGCGTCGCTCTTCCTCGCGTGGCCTGCGCTGCCGGGCCTCCTCGCCGCCCGGTTCGTCACCGGACTCGGTGTGGGCACGGCCACCCCGACCGCCACCGCCTACCTCCAGGACCTGCACGCGCGGGCGCGGCCGGGGGAGGGGCCGGGCCGCTTCGAGACCGTGTCGAGCGCGGCGAACATCTGCGGTCTCGGCGTGGGGCCGCTGGTGGCCGGGCTGCTCGCGGCATACGCCCCGGCGCCGGTGCGCACGCCGTACGCGGTCTTCGCGGTGCTGCTCGCCACCGCCGCCGGTCTCGTCCTGGCGCTGCCGGAGACGGTCGCCCGCCCCGCCCGTCCCTCGCCCTACCGGGTGCAGCGGGTCCGTGTGCACGGCGGGCCCGTGCTGTTCGGCCGGGCGGTCGCCTGTGCCTGGTCCGGCCTGGCGGTCTTCGGGCTGTTCACCTCCCTGGCCCCCGGGTTCGTCGCCACGGCCCTGCACCAGGACTCGCCGGCCGTGGCGGGTTCCATCGTCTTCGGTGTGTTCGCCGCCGCGGTGCTGGGGGAACTCCTGTCCGCGCCGCTGCGGCCCGCGGCCCGCGAGGCGATGGGGGTGGCGGCCGAGGCCGTGGGGTGCGGCGCCGTGGCCGCGGGCATGGTGACGGGGGACCCGGCGCTGTTCGTCGCGGGCGGCGCCGTCGCCGGGCTCGGGGCGGGCACGCTCTTCAAGGCCGCGGTGGCGCTGGTCGCGGGCTCCGCGCCCGAGGACGTGCGCGCGGAGGCCCTCGCGACCTTCTTCCTGGCCGCGTACACGGGCCTCGTCGTCACCTCGCTCGGCCTCGGTGTCGCGGCACAGCTGAGCAGCCCGGCGACGGCGACGCTGTGGTTCTCCGGCTACCTCGCCCTGCTGCTGGCCGCGGTCGTCCTCGTCGGCCACGCCGACCGCGCGAGCGGCCCGCCCCACCCGGTCTGAGCGCCCGGCCCCGACGCCGCGTCACGCATACGGGCCGCGGGTCCGCCCGGCCTGGCGCCCCGTCATGCACGCGGCCCGCGGGTCCGCCCGGCCTGGCGCCGCGTCACGCATCCGGTCCGCCGGTCCGCCCGGCCTGTCAGTGCGTCACGCATCCGGCCCGCCGGTCCGCCCGGCCTGTCAGCGCGTCACGCATCCGGCCCGCCGGTCCGCCCGGCTGCACTCTCCCGTGCTGAGGGCGAAGCCCCCTGCCCAGGGCGCAGCCCCGCCAGCAGGACGTCCAGGGCGAGGTCGGTGGCCTCCGTGACCGGTGTGTCGTCGAGGAGTCCGCCCACCGCGAGGACGGCGAGGCCGTGCACCGTGGAGAAGGCGACCTGGGCCAGCCGGGTCGGATCTCCGGCACGGACCGCACCGGCCCGCTGGGCCTCGGCGAGCAGGCCGGCGGCGACGTCCAGGCAGCCGTGGGCCAGCCGGCGCAGTTCCTCCCCCGACCGCTCCTCGTGCTTGGCGGTGAACATCAGGCTCAGCAGCGCGGCCCTCTCGGTCGCGAAACTCACGTAGGCGCGCCCCAGTTCGGCCAGCCGTCGCTCCACCGGCCCGGGGGCGTCCGCGGCGGCCCGCATCCGCCGGGCGAGATCGGTGAACCCGCTGACCACCAGCGCGTCCAGCACGGCCTGGCGGTCGCGGAAGTGACGGGTCGGGGCGGCGTGGCTGACGCCCAGATCCCGGGCCAGCCCGCGCAGCGAGAGACCCCCGACCCCGCTCTCGGCCAGCACGGTCTCCGCCTGCTCCAGCAAAGCGGCCCGCAGGTTGCCGTGATGGTAGGAGCCTTCGGCCACGGTTCTCTCCTCGATGTTGTCAGTTGACTACAATGATGTCATGCGCCTACATTGGCGGCCGTCATCGCGACCCGGACGACGGAAGCTGAGCGCTGCCATGACCACCCTCTCCTATCAGGGGACCACCGCACTGATCACGGGTGCCAGCTCCGGCCTGGGCGCGGAGTTCGCCCGCCAGTGGGCCGAACGCGGCGCCGACGTCGTACTGGTGGCCCGCCGGCTCGACCGGCTCGCCGCGCTCGCCGCCGAAGTGGGCGGGAGGTACGGGGTCACCGCCACGCCCGTCGCGGCGGACCTCGCCCGCCCGGGGGCCGGCGCCGCGCTGAAGGAGGACCTCGACGCCCGCGGCATCGCCGTCCACACGCTGATCAACAACGCCGGCTTCGGCAGTCACGGCGCCTTCGGTGAACAGGACCCCGCGGAGATCTCGCGCATGATCCAGCTCAACGTCGGCGCGGTCGCCGAACTCACCCGGGCCTTCCTCCCGCAACTGGCCGCCGACGGCCGCGGGGCCCTGGTGACGGTGGCGAGCACGGCCGCCTACCAGCCGACCCCGGCGATGGCCGTCTACGGAGCGACCAAGGCCTTCGTCCTGAGCCTGACCGAGGCCCTCGCCTACGAGACCCGCGCCAGCGGCCTGCGCGTCCTCGCGGTGTCCCCGGGACCGGTCGAGACCGAGTTCTTCGACGTCGTCGGCACCCGGGACGCCATGGTCGGGCGCGTGGCGGCCCCCGCCGACGTGGTCGACGCGACCCGCCGTGCCCTGGAGCGGCGCCGCACCCCGCCGAGCGTCATCGCCGGACTCGGCAACCGCCTGTCGGCCGGGGCGGCGCGGCTCGCACCGCGCCGGCTCGCACTGTCCGTGGCCGGGAACGCGCTCAAGGCCTGACGCAAGACCGCCGCGAGCCGCCACCGACGCACGGACGAGAGGGAGACGATGACCGAGGACGCCCGGGCGGCACTGGAGCACCTGCGCGACGCGAGTCAGTTCAAGTGGTACGTGATCCCGCTCCTCCTCCTGGTGCTCTACGCGTACGCCACCGAGGTGCAGCGCCGGGACTGGAACGTGCTCTTCGCGGGGCTGGCCCTGTGGGGCATGGACTGGTTCAACGAGATATGGAACGCGCTGGTCTTCCACTTCACCGGGCGCGCGCCGGTGTGGGGCGCCCGCGGCGACACGGCCTACCAGATCCTCATCGGGCTGAACATCGAGATCTGCTTCATGTTCGCCGTCATGGGCATCGTCGCGGCGAAGTTCCTGCCGCCGCGGGACGCGCGCGTCCTGGGGCTGCCGAACCGTCCGGTGCTGATCGCCGCGAACTCCGCGGCGGCCGTGGGCGTGGAGGTGCTGCTGAACAAGGCCGGCGTGCTCACCTGGGACTGGGACTGGTGGGGGACCGGCTTCCCGCTCCTCATCTTCCTCATCGGCTACGCCCCGTTCTTCGTGGCCGCGTTCGCGGTGCACGACATGCCGAGGGTGCGCACGAAGGCCGTCACGGTGTCCGTCATCCTCGGCGTCGACGCCCTCGCCCTGGCGGTGTTCGGAGCCCTGGGCTGGCTGTGAGCCGTCGCCCCGCCGGACGGCGGACGAGCCGCGCGGCTCGCGCGAGCCGCCGCGGGCGGACACAATCGACGGTGTGGACGCGCACCCCCCTCCGGAGCGGACTCCCGACGGACACTTCGTCGTCATCGGCGGGCGCAGATGGCGGGCCACGGACCCCGCCGTTCCCGAGGAAGCCGCCGCCCGCCTGCGCCGGCACCTCATGAGCGCCCGCCGCGCCGTGTGTTCCGCGACCCGGGCGGGCGACGCGGAGGCCGAGCGCGAGGCACGGGCGCGCGTGCACCGCGCGAAGACCGCGCTGGGCGAACGCGGCACACCGTGGTGGGAGCAGTCCGGGGACCAGCGCCGCCGGCGCTGGGAGGACGGGCTCGCGGCACTCGACGCGTGTGCACCGCGGTGAGCCGGGCCCCGGCCTTCGCGCGGCGCGCGGCC
>NZ_WWJT01000567.1 GCF_009865385.1 Streptomyces sp. SID486
CAGGACGCCGAGCACCTGCTGGAGACCACCGGCAAGCAGCTCCGCAAGCTGATGAGCTGGGTCGACGAGGAGGCGTGACGCACGGCAAAGGGGGCGGCTCCCCGAGCGGCCGCCCCCTCGTCCGCCGTCACCAGGGCCACCCCACGGCCACCGTCACCCGGCCGGACGGGACCTGCCCGGGCGGCGGTCGCGCCACCGGGTCACCAGCCACAGGACGTTGACCCCGCCCAGCGTGAGCAGCACCGCCGCCGAGTCGGCGTTGCGCGCGAGACCGTGCCCCGGTCCCAGTCCCCGGACCGCGCGGACCAGCAGGGTGACGTCGGCGGGCAGGGTGACGACGGCCATGAACGCGAGGCAGGCCGCGGTGCCGGCCACGAGGACGACGCTGTAGAGACGAACGGCCCGGCGCTCGTGCGGAGGCAGCCGGCTGCTCGGATCACCGGACACCGTGGGCTCATTGGACACCGTGGGCTCACCGGGCATCGTGGTCCCACCGGGCATCGTGGGCCCACCGGGCATCGTGGGCCCACCGGGCATCGTGGGCCCACCGGAACAGCCGCTCGGCCCGGCGGACAGCGATGCCCCGCCACCGGAACAGCCGCCCGGCTCGGCGGACAGCGATGCCCCGCCACCGGAACAGCCGCTCGGCCCGGCGGACAGCGATGCCCCGCGGGGGCGGAGCGCTCGCACCAACCGCCGGGCGAGATAGCGGGCGTAGGCGAGTCCGTCGCCGTACAGATCGCGGCAGCCGGTCAGGTCCTGGAGGACGAAGTACAGGTCGGTACGGGTGAACACCATGCACTGGAAGGGCAACGGCAGCAGGGCCAGCAGCAGGGCCGCGGCCAGCAGCCGGTGGACCGTCGTCCCCGTCTCCGTCAGGGCGAGGGCGAGGACCAGCGCCGAGGCGACGGACAGGTTGAAGGCGATGCCGGCCAGGTAGGCCGTCAGCCGATGGCGTCGCGGTGCCAGCTCGATGCCGCTGATGTCGGTCTGCATGACGAGGAACTGCAACCGGGTCCCCAGCCGCATCCTCCCCGGCACGCCCGCCGCGCGGGCGGTGACCAGGTGCGCCAGCTCGTGGGCCAGCAGCAGCGCCCACCCCGCCGCCGCCCCGGTGAGCAGGACCAGGCTGCCGTGCCGGCTCCACAGCAGGTCGCGGTAGCCGGGCACCAGGTCGGGACGGCGCACCAGGACCACGACGGCCGCCGCCAGCAGCGCCGCGACGAACCCGGCGGGCACCGGGTGCAGGGCGAGCCGGACATGGCGGGGGCGCAGCCACGGCAGGGAGGCGCGCGGCGGTTCGGCGTCCGGGAGCGGACGGTCCCCGATCCCCGCCACGAACCCCAGAGCGGCCAGGTCCCGCACGAAGTCCGCGATGTCGAACTCCTCACCGGTCTCGGCACGCAGCGTCCGCGCCGCGCCGGCCACGCTCCGTCCCTCGCCCAGCAGTTCCAGCACGCGGACCCCGGCCGCCGGCAGGGCGACGAAGGTCCGGGTGACCATACGGCCCACGATCCACTCGTCCCGGTCGCGCCGCATCACCAACTCGTGCAGCCGGACACGCGTGGCCGGCTCGATCCGGGGAGGGTCCTCGGTCCCGGTGTCCGTCACGAGGGCTCCCCCGGCCCCGGGATCACCGCCGGTGCCGTTCCGCAGGCGGGGCAGTCGGGGCGTCGTGCCGAGCGCTGCATGATCCCGTCGCCCGGCAGCATGAGGTTCAGACCGAACCGGCATCCGGGCTCGACCGGCGGGATGCCGCACAGCAGCACGACGGCGGCGTGGGCCAGCAGAGCGCCCGACAGGCTCGCGGTCACGGCGTTGACCGGATTCCACGGCATGCGGGGCGAGGCGGCGTCCTCGTCCTGCCCGGGCGCGAGCCGCAGGTCGCGCCGCTCGGCCTCGGTACGGCGCAGGCACTCCCAGCAGGCGCCCCGGCCGGGCGTGAAGACCCCGACGCTCACCAGGGGCCCGCGGTAGCCGGCTTCGGCCCAGGCCGTACCGAGGCTCAGACAGACCTGGTTGGCCCACCTGCGGATCACGGCGGGCCGGTCGGCGGCGAGCAGCAGTACGTCGTACCCCGGCCCACCACCGCGACGCCCACCGGAACGGCTCGGATCGCCGCAACGGCTCGGGCCCCCGGAGCCGCCTGGAGGGTCGGAGCCGTCGGCACGGTCGGGGCCACCGGAATGGTCGGGGCTGCCGGCACGATCGGGGCCACCGGCACGGTCGAGGCTGCCGGAATGGTCGGGGCTGCCGGCCCGGTCGGAGCCACCGGCACGGTCGGAGCTGTCGGCACGGTCGGAGCCACCGGCACGATCGGAGCCACCGGCACGGTCGAGGCTGTCGGCACGATCGGGGTCGCCGGTCAGCAGGTCGTGGAGGTCGGCCGGCCCGCGCACCTCGCGGCGCTCGCCGGTGACCGTCGTGTCCGAGTTCAGCGCGCGTAACGCCCGCAGCGCCGCGTCGATCTTCGGCGTACCGAGGTCGTGCTCGCCGAAGAGGGTCTGCCGGTTGAGGTTGGACAGTTCGACGACGTCCGGCTCGACGCAGTGCAGCCGCCCCACACCGGAGGCCACCAGGTCGCGCGCGGCGGCTCCGCCGGTGCCGCCGACACCGATCAGCAGGACCCGGGCGCGACGCAGCCGCAGCTGCGGCTCCCAGGCGCTCTCCCTCGGCCGGAGATCCATCCAGCGCAGCAGGGTCATGCCCCTGCTGTACCGCTCGCGTTCCCGCGCGGACAGCTCCGCCGGCGGCGCGGCACCGGCGTCCTCGACGAACCCGGCCGCGGTCAGGTCCGTCATCGCCTGGACCACGTCGGCCGCCGACAGCTCCGGGTCCGGGTGCCGGCGGACCACCTCGGCGACGACGCCCTCGGCGTCCCGCGTGCCGTCCATCGCCTCGACCAGCGTCCACACCCAGCCGTCGGGGTCACGGACCTCGGAACCGATGCCGTGGACGACGCTCCCGATCCTGACGTGGCCGTCCACCGTCCGGTAGGCCCGGTGCTCGGGCTTGATCCGGGGCCGCCGCATCGCGTGCACCGTCATCTTCGCGCCAATCTCGACAGACCCAACTCCTCTGTACACCCACAGGCGTTGACAACAGTGACCCGAGGAACGAAGTCTGGCAAGTGCACATGGATCCACCGCAGGCCACCACCACCGTCGGGAGGACACGGCATGCCGAACAAGATCGAGATCCGTCCGCTGGACAAGAAGGAGACCACCGGCGAGAGCGGTGGCAACGGCGGCGCCTGACCGGACATCAACGATGGACCGCTACCCCACGGTCGCGGAAGTCACCCATGCGGCGCGACGGCTGGTCACCCGGTTCCCCGGCGCCTGCCGCCTGCGCCGGATCGGGACGTCCCGCGCGGGCCGGCCGATCCTCATGCTGTCCGTGGGACACGGCCCGCGCCACGCGCTGGTGGTCTCCCGCCCGCACCCCGACGAACCGGTCGGCGGCGCCACCGCGCTCGCCCTGGCGGAGCGGGTGGCACACGGCGACCGGCTCTCCGCGACGACCGACCTCTCCCTCGTCACCTGGGACATCATCCTGTGCCTTGACCCGGACGGGGCCGCGCTGAGCGAGGGGATCGAGGCGGCGACGGCGGGCCCGGACCACACCCTGGACGACTACTACCGCACGGCCTACCGCCCGGTCGCGGCGGAGCAGCCGGAGTGGGCGCCCATCGAGGGGCGGCAGCTGCCGGAGAGCCGTGCGCTGCTCGACGTGATCGAGGAACTGCGCCCGTTCGTCCAGTGCTCCCTGCACAACGTCGAGGCGGGCGGCAGCTGGGTCCAGCTGACCCGCGCCCTCCCCGGACTGGCCACCCCTTTCCGAAGGTCCGCCGAGGAGGTGGACATCCCGGTCCAGCACGGCACGTACGACGCGCTGTACTGGGAGAACCCCAGCCCCGGCATCCACGTCCTGCCCCCGCCGGACAGCACCGCCCGCCTGGCGTCCGGCTCCGAGAACATCGGCTTGTCCACGTGGTGCGCACCGTCGCGGTACGGCGGCGTCACGGCGATCGTCGAGGTCCCCATGTGGGCGACGGACACGGCGGACGACGTCTCCCCGCACCCCGACCCCGCACGGGTACTGAGCGATCTGGCCGGGCTCGTACGGGACGACGGACACCGGGTGACCGCCCTCCTGGACCGGGCACGCGACTTCCTGCCCCCGGCCGAGGACAGCCCGCCCAGACGCGTCCTGGAGTGGATGGCGGGCGGCCTCTACGACCTGGTGGCAGACTCCTGGCAGCCCCTCGCCCGCCAGGCGGCCGAAGCCCCGGGCCACCTGACCACGGCCCATGTCTCCGCCCTGGACATCGTGGCCCGCCGCCAGCCGCTCCGCGCGGCGGGTCTCCTCCTGCGACTGCTGGACGCGGCGCGGGACACCGCGGCCCCCGCCCTGTACCGCGACCTGAACGCCCTCTTCACCACGTGGTGCACGGACTTCGAGAAGGCCCTGCGCCTGCGCTGGGTCCCCGTAGCCGACCAGGTGACCCACCAGACCCGCACGATCATGGCGACGACGGAAACCGCCCTGAAAACCCTCACCTGAGCCCCCCGCTCCCCGAGCGCCCGCTGTTCACCGGCACGGCCGCGGACCCCGATGGCGACGCCGGCACGGACATGTTCACGCCCTGGGCGCCGGAGAGCAGCGCGGACGACAAGGGGAGAACCCCGTGGGAGACGGGCGAGGACGACGAGGCCGGGAACTGATCCGGTAGGCGGTCGGCTCTGCGGGGCTCCCCTTCGCCACGAACGGCGGCGGGGAGCCCGTTCCCGTCCAGAGACACGCAGAGCACCGCTCCCCCCTTCACGACACCTGACCCGGAACGTTCAGGCCGGGGCACCCACCTGCGAAAACACGCTTCCTGGAGATCAAAGTCAGCCCAGAATCAGCACCGGCCGCCGATCTCGGCCTTCAGGACGTCATCCGCACCGGCTTGGTCACTCCGGTCTGGTGCACCAGCTGGCGGCAGGACGCCACCACCCTCATCGGGCCCCTTCTCGACCTCCCGGCCCTGCCGTGCGTCGATCTCCCGCGTCCGCAGATCGTCACCAGCCACCCCAACGGCTACCTCTGGAAGCGCGACCACGTCGATGCCTGGCCGGGCGACGCCCCCGCCGTCTGGATCGACGACGACTTCACCGCCCTCGACCACGCCTGGGCGGCGGAGCGCACCGCCAAGGGAACGCCGACGCTCCTCGTTCATCCCGACCCGCACCTCGGGCTGCAGCCCGAGCACCTGACTGAGGTCACGACGTGGGTCGCGCAGTTACCCGTGGCCCGAGCCGCCTGACGACTGTTGCCCTCGCTGCCACGGACAGCGAGGGCAACCGGGTGCGTAACGGGCGGCCCGAACGCGACCTCGACTGATGGGCTGGCGGATTCGGGCCTCCTCGTCATGAGTCACGCCACGTCAGGCCGTCGACTCGTTGAGGCGGTGCTCCTCGGAGGGCATCGAGTCCCATTCGGTATTCGCGCCGTCGCGCGTCACCATGAACAACGGGCGCGACCGGAGGACCGGCCCGACTAGTTGCCCGCGCATGACGACCCCGGGATCATCCGGTCCTGCGTAGCCCTCGGGCGTGTAGCGGAAGTACACATCCATTGCCTCGGCATACGCGATTGCGTCGCTCTCCAGATCCGACAAGTCTCGCCCGACCAGCGGGATTCCGTCGTATGCGACCTGGGGACCGTACACGGCGTCGACAGCAACGCAGAAGAGGCCCACAGCTTGACTCACATAGGTTGTGACGGCAGATGGAGAAGGAGCCGCCCCGTGACGGCGGACCTCGACCTTCCAGGTCGGCGAGAAAATCGCGTGGTGCGGTGCACAACCGCTGACCTTCGTCTGGCCGAGTGTCTCAGCCGCCTCGACCACTTCGACGACGGTCATACCGAACCGGAGCGGTCCCACGCCGACAGCCGGCGCATAGGACCACTCGTCCCGTCCGGCGACTCCGAAATCGGCTTCGGCCTTGGACGCCATAGTCGCCCCTCTAGAGACACCTGAGAACTCACCGGCGCCCATCATGCCGGGCCTCGTGCTGCTCGGCACAGCCACGGGGCTCCGCCCCGGCGAGCTGTTCGGCCTCCAGCTCCGGCATGTGGACCTGCTGCACACGACCGTCTCGGTCGGGCAGCAGATCCAGCAGACCGCCAAGCAAGGCGTGTACGTCTGTCCGCCCGAGACCGAGCGCTCGCATCGCACGGTCCCGCTCCCCCGCATGGCGGTGGATGCGATGAAGGCCCACCCGCGGGACTTCCCCGCAATGGGCCCGGGGGCTGGATCTTCACGGCGCCGCAGGGCGGGCCCGTGGTCTACCCGCACTCCATGGATGGGTCCTGGCGGCCCGCCTGCGCGAAGGCCGGCATAGCGAAGGGCACCGGACCCCACGCCCTCCGGCACCCTACGCCAGCCTGCTGATCAAGCACGGCGAGTCCGCGAAGACGGTCTCCGAGCGCCTCGGCCACACCGATGCGGCCATGACGCTGAACATCCACACCCACCTGTGGCCCGACTCCGAGGAGCGGACCCGGGCCGCCGTCGACAAGGCGTACGCGGACCAGTCCGCCGACGCCCATGCGCAGGTCGACGAAGCGGCGTAACCGCTCCCCCGCGTGCCGGAGGCATCCAGCACGCTGCGGACTCTGTGCGGACCGCAAAGGCCGCCCAACCCGCTCCGTCGCAGGTCAGACGGCCTTTCGCCGAACGTATTAAACGTTGAAGCGGAACGTTCAATGCAGAGCTCCGACCTGCGGAAACACGGCTCTGTAAGTGGTCATCCACCCATCCAGCACGGTGCGAGTTCATCCAGCACCACACGACCGGACCAGGTTGTGTACACATGGCACACTCGGTACGCTTGAGCGCATGACGCAGCCGCTGCCCATAGAGTCCATCCGCGACGTGCGCGCCCACCTGGCGGAAGTCGTGGAGCGTGCGGACCGCGACGACGTACCCACGGTCATCACGCGCCGGGGCAAGGAAGTCGCCGCCGTCGTCTCCATCGAGGTGCTGCGCAAGTACCAGGAGTGGGAAGAGCGCGAGATCAACCGGATCATCGACGAGCGCATGGCCAACCCGGCACCCGGCATCCCGATCGAGGACGTCATGAGGGAGACGCTGGCGCGCGGTGAGTGAGTACCGGACCGTCTTCCGACCGGAGGCGCAGGCCGAGCTTCGGAAGATCCCTCGCACCATGGCGCTGCGCATCCTGGCCAAGCTGACCGAGCTGGAGAGCGATCCCCTCGGGTTCAACACCACCGCGCTCGTGTCGCAGCCGGAACGCCGCCGGCTGCGAGTCGGCGACTACCGGGTCGTCTACACGATCGACAACGGAGAGCTCGTGGTGTGGGTCGTCCATGTGGGACACAGGTCTACCGTTTACGAGACCTGATTGCCGCTGACCCCGCGTCAGAACATCCAGCACCCATCCAGCACGGTGACGACGAAGGGGCCGACTCCCGGAGGAGCCGACCCCTTCCCACCTGCACGCTTGGCGGATCACTTAGCGTGCAGTAATGGAGCGGTTACACGTTGAACCGGAACTCCACCACGTCCCCGTCCTGCATGACGTAGTCCTTGCCCTCCATTCGGGCCTTGCCCTTGGCGCGGGCGTCGGCAACCGAGCCCGTTTCGACCAGGTCGTCGAAGGAGATGACCTCGGCCTTGATGAAGCCCTTCTGGAAGTCGGTGTGGATCACACCGGCCGCCTCGGGGGCCGTGGCGCCCTTCTTGATCGTCCAGGCGCGGGACTCCTTGGGGCCGGCCGTCAGGTACGTCTGGAGCCCCAGGGTGTTGAAACCGACGCGGGCGAGGGTGGCGAGACCCGGCTCGTCCTGGCCGACGGACTGCAGCAGCTCCAGGGCCTCCTCCTCGTCCAGCTCGGCGAGGTCCGCCTCCAGCTTGGCGTTGAGGAAGATCGCCTCGGCCGGGGCGACCAGGGCGCGCTGCTCGTCCTTGAACTCCTCGTCGACCAGTTCGTCCTCGTCGACGTTGAAGACGTAGAGGAACGGCTTCGTGGTCAGCAGGTGCAGGTCGTGCAGCAGCTCGTTGCGCTCGGTGCCCTGGACGATGCCGTGCGCGAAGAGCGTGTCGCCCTTCTCCAGGATCTCCTTGGCCTCCTCGACGGCCTTGACCTTGGGCGCGATGTCCTTCTTGATCCGGGACTCCTTCTGGAGGCGCGGCAGGACCTTCTCGATCGTCTGGAGGTCGGCGAGGATCAGCTCGGTGTTGATCGTCTCGATGTCGTCCTTCGGCGAGACCTTGCCGTCGACGTGGACGACGTTCTCGTCCTTGAAGGCCCGGATGACCTGGCAGATCGCGTCGGATTCGCGGATGTTCGCGAGGAACTTGTTGCCCAGGCCCTCGCCCTCGGAGGCACCGCGCACGATGCCGGCGATGTCGACGAAGTCGACCGTGGCCGGGAGGATGCGGTCCGACTTGAAGATCGAGGCCAGCTTGGCGAGGCGGCCGTCGGGGACGCCGACCACGCCGACGTTCGGCTCGATCGTGGCGAACGGGTAGTTGGCCGCCAGCACGTCGTTCTTGGTCAGGGCGTTGAACAGGGTCGACTTGCCGACGTTGGGCAGGCCGACGATTCCGATCGTGAGCGACACGTTGCGACTTCCCGTAGTTGAGTGGGCCAGGGGCTGCCAGGGGCCAGAGACCGACACTGGCCGATCCACCAGTTTACGGCGTCCCGCGCGCCCGGCTCACGAGAGCGTCGGACGCCGGGCCGAGCTGGTCCCCTCGGCGTGTCTGAGGCCCGATTCGGCACATAAACAGACCTAGGTTGGTCCCTGTGGAGCAACACGGAACGCGCCCCCCGAACGACGGACCGCGACGCGGCACACCGCCGCGCACCCCGCTGCCGCCGCAGGCACGGCACCGGCCGGGCGGTGCGGGCGGCCCCCGCGGCG
>NZ_WWJT01000568.1 GCF_009865385.1 Streptomyces sp. SID486
GCAGGGCCGCGGCCTCGGGCACCGGCAGCGGGTCGGCGCCCGGCGTGGCCGCGACGGTGCGGCCCGCCGCCGTCAGGACGTAGGCGGGGGCCGCGTCCAGGTGGGCGAAGGCGGCGGCCAGGACCGCGGCCGGGTCGGCGTCCTGCGCCGCCAGCCGGTCCAGCCGGGTGCGCAGGTGCTCGGGCAGCGCGTGGTGGCGGCTCAGCCCGCCCCACTGCCTGAGGTAGACGGCGTCCGTGATCGCGCGGAACATCACGTGGGCCGGGACGCCGGCCACCGGTACCCCGTGCCGCACGCATGCGTCGATCAGGTCCCCGGGCACCGAGCCGTGCGTCTCCTCACCGGCCAGCAGTGCGGCGGCGCCCGCGTCCTTCAGCCCGGAGACGAAGCGTTCGGCCTTGTCCCTGCCTCCGTCGGCGCTCCACCAGACCAACCCGCTGAGCACCACCTCGTCGGGCCGGACGAAGCGGGCGGGTTCCTCCAGGTCGGTGACGGTGACGCCGCTGATCTCACGCCTCAGCAGGGCCTCCTCGGCCCAGAGCAGACGGAGACCGAGGGACTCGTCTCGAAGGAGGTGTTCGACGTGCATGGGTTCCGGCTCCTCGTGCGGCTGCCGGATGGCGGTACCTGGCCCCCGGCATCTCACATTCACCAGGTGCATGTGAGTGATCGCATCGTAGGTGCAAGTCGCGGTGAGCGGTATGCCTCTTGGTTGATCCACCAATCACCGGCCCGGACCGCCCGTCGTTTCCGTACTGCGAACCAGTCGTTTTGGCCGGTTCTCGTTGCTTCACTGACGGTCATGGACCTGAACACGGTGGTGGAGATCCGGGACGCGCGGCACCGGGCGCCCTGGCGGCCGGGCGACGCCTGGCTCGGCGGTGGCACGTATCTGTTCTCGGAGCCGCAGCCGCACCTGCGCCGGCTGATCGACCTCAGCCGCACCGGCTGGATCCCCGTCCAGCGGCACCGGGACGGCTCGGTGGAGATCGCGGCCACCTGCACCATCGCGGAGCTGTCCGGCTTCGGCAAGGGACTCGCGGCGGAGGCGGCGCCGCTGTTCGAGCGGTGCTGCCGGGCGTTCCTCGCCTCGTTCAAGATCTGGAACATGGCCACCCTCGGCGGGAACCTGTGCAACGGCCTGCCGGCCGGCCCGATGATCTCCCTCACGGCCGCCCTGGACGGGGAGTGCCTGCTCGTCGCCCAGGACGGCGCCCGGCGCCGGGTCCGCGTGGTCGACTTCGTCACCGGGGCGGGCCGCAAGGTCCTGAGGGAGGGCGAGCTGCTGCGGTCGGTCACCCTGCCCGCCCGCGCCCTGGCCTGCCGGACGGCGTTCCGGCAGGCGTCCCTGTACGGGCTGGGGCGCTCCGGTGTGCTGGTCATCGGCACGCTGGACCCGCTGGACGGCTCCCTGGCTGTCACCGTCACCGCCTCGACGGTCCGGCCGGTACGGCTGTGGTTCCCGCTGCCGCCGACCGCGCAGGCGCTGCGCGCGGCGCTCGGCTCGGCCGTCGCGGACGACGAGTGGTTCGACGACATCCACGGGCTGCCCGAGTGGCGGCGGCACATGACGTTCCGGTACGCGGAGGAGATCCGCCGCGAGTTGGCGCAGCAGGAGGCGCGATGAAGGTCGACGTCAACGGGCGGTCCCACGAGGAGGAGCCGCATCCCGGCCAGTGTCTGCGCACCTACCTGCGCGACCGCGGCTGGTTCGGCGTGAAGAAGGGCTGCGACCAGGGCGACTGCGGCGCCTGCACGGTCCATGTCGACGGCAGGCCGGTGCACAGCTGTCTGTACCCGGCCTTCCGCGCCGACGGCCGCACCGTCACCACGGTCGAGGGCCTGGCCTCGCCCGAGGGTGACCTGCATTCCGTGCAGCAGAGGTTCCTCGACGCCCAGGGCTTCCAGTGCGGTTTCTGCACGGCCGGCTTCCTGATGACCACGGCCGCCCTGGACGAGGACGCACTGGAGGACCTGCCCCGGGCGTTCAAGGGCAACCTCTGCCGGTGCACCGGCTACCGGGCCATCGAGGACGCCGTACGCGGGGTGAAGAACGTCGAGGCGCCCGCGCCCGGCGAGTCCGTCGGACGCAGCCTGCCGGCTCCGGCCGGCCCGCAGGTCGTCACCGGCACCGCTCGCTACACCTTCGACATCGAGGTGCCGGGACTGCTGCACATGAAGCTGCTGCGTTCCCCGCACGCCCACGCCCGCATCGTGTCGATCGACACCTCCGCGGCCCTGCGCGTGCCGGGGGTGCACGCCGTGTTCACCCACCAGGACGCCCCGGAACGGCACTTCTCCACGGCCCGGCACGAGCACCCCGAGGAGGACCCGGACGACACCCGCGTCCTGGACGACACGGTCCGCTACATCGGCCAGCGCGTCGCCGCCGTCGTCGCCGACAGCGAGGGCGCCGCCGAGGAGGGCTGCCGGCGGATCGAGGTGACGTACGAGGTGCTGCCCGCCGTCCTCGACCCGGAGGACGCGATGCGGCCGGGCGCGCCCGTCGTCCACGACAAGGACGCGACGCTCCACCGCATCTCCCGCCCCGGCGACAACGTCGTCGGTGAGGCGCACGGCGAGGTCGGGGACGTCGAGGCCGGTTTCGCCGAGGCCGACGTCGTCTACGAGGACACCTTCCGCACCCAGCGCGGACAGCATGCCAGCCTGGAGACGCACGGGGCCGTCGCCTGGTTCGACGAGGACGGCCGTCTCACCGTGCGCACCAGCTCCCAGACGCCGTTCCTCACCCGCCGCGCCCTGTGCGCCCTGTACGACCTGCCGCCGGAGAAGGTCCGCGTGGTCGTGGGCCGGGTCGGCGGGGGGTTCGGCGGCAAGCAGGAGATGCTGGTCGAGGACATCGTCGCCCTGGCCGTGCTGAGGCTGCGCCGCCCGGTGAAGCTGGAGTACACCCGCGCCGAGCAGTTCTACGGTGCCACCACCCGGCACCCCTTCACGATCCACGTGAAGGCGGGCGCCCGCCGCGACGGCGTCCTCACCGCCCTGCAGCTGCGCGTGGTGGCGAACACGGGGGCGTACGGCAACCACGGTCCGGCCGTGATGTTCCACAGTGTCGGCGAGTCCATGGCGATCTACCGGGCCCGGAACAAGAAGGTCGACGCCTACTCGGTCTACACGCACACCGTCCCGGCGGGTGCGTTCCGCGGTTACGGCCTCGGGCAGGTGATGTTCGCGGTGGAGTCGGCCTTCGACGAACTGGCCCGCCGGATCGGCATGGACCCGCTGGAGTTCAAGGCCCGCAACGTCATCGGCGCCGAGGAGCCGATGGTGACGCCCGGCGGTCACGAGGAGGACCTGCACATCGCCAGTTACGGTCTGGACCAGTGCATCGGCGTCGTCCGCCGGGCCCAGGCGGACGACGCCGGTGCCGGCCTGCCCGCGCCGGAGGGATGGCTGGTCGGTGAGGGAGCCGCGCTCGCGATGATCGCCACCGGGCCTCCCGGCGGGCACATCGCCGACGCCAGGGCCGCCCTGCTGCCCGACGGCACCTTCGATCTGGCCGTGGGGACGGCGGAGTTCGGCAACGGCACGACGACCGTGCACAAGCAGATAGCGGCCGGTGAACTCGCCACCACCGTCGACCGGATCACCGTCCGCCAGTCCGACACCGACGTCGTGCGCCACGACACCGGCGCCTTCGCCTCGACCGGCACCGTGGTCGCGGGCAAGGCCACCCTGCGGGCCGCCCGCGCCCTCGCCGACATGCTGCTGGACTTCGCCGCCGCCCACCTCCGTGTGCCGCGCGCGCGGTGCCGGCTCGCGGACGAGGCCGTGACGCATCCGGGCGGCCGGCTGTCACTGAAGGAGCTGTACGCCGCCGCCCGCGCGGTCGGCGTCGAGGTGGCCGCCGACGGCACCTTCGGCGGCACCCCGCGCTCGGTCGCCTTCAACGCCCAGTGGTTCAGGCTGGCCGTCGACCCGGGCACCGGGGAGGTCCGCATCCTGCGCAGCGTGCACGCCGCCGACGCGGGCAAGGTGATGAACCCGATGCAGTGCCGGGGCCAGGTCGAGGGCGGGGTCGCGCAGGCGCTCGGCTCCACGCTCTTCGAGAACGTCCGCATCGACGCGCGTGGCGAGGTCGAGACGGCCGCGTTCCGCCGTTACCGGCTCCCCCAGTACGCGGACATCCCGCGCACGGAGGTCCACTTCATGGAGACCGCGGACGCCATCGGCCCGCTGGGCGCCAAGTCGATGAGTGAGAGTCCCTTCAACCCGGTCGCTCCCGCCTACGCCAACGCCCTGCGTGACGCGACCGGGGTGCGCCTCACCGAACTGCCCTTCACCCGTGACCGCGTGTGGCGGGCGCTACGGGAGGCGGGGGTGCCGGACGGGGGCGTGGGCGGCTCCTCGTAGAGCCCGGCGAAGCGGCGCGGCCGACGGTGCCCGCTCCTTGTCGCCACCTCCAAGACCACCTGCTCAGACGCGACGCTTCTTGTGCCTTCAGCCAAGCATCTGCCAGGTGATTGTCGAATATCCGCCGCAGATGCAGGATGGGGCATGACGGTGTCCTGTGGAGGAGGCGGCCCAGTGGGGACGGAGAGCACGGCGGTACGGTCCGCGGGCGGCCGCGGGGCGCCGAAGCATCCGCCGGGTGCGAGAAAAGCCACGCCCCGGCACAGCCTCCCGTGCGGAGCCGCGTTCACACCCGAGCCCGCCACGAGCGGCCCGGGTGCGGCCGGCAGCGGTTCCCGCTCCGGCCGTAGCCCCTCGTGCCCCCACGTCCGGCCCGGCACGACCGACGGGCGTGTGCGGCACCTCCCCTGTTCCTGCTCACGAGGCGAGGTGTACCCCCATGACCACACGCACCCAGGGCAGCAGCCCGGGCGACGTCGGCCACGGCGCGCTCGCGCCCGGCCGCTCCTCCTACCGCCGGCCGGACGAACGGATCGCCCGGCTCGTCGCCGAGGCGCTGGGCGACGCCCGGCGGGTGCTCAACGTCGGTGCGGGCGCCGGTTCCTACGAGAGCGCGGCCCGGACGGTGACGGCGGTCGAACCCTCGGAGTCGATGCGCGCCCGGCGGCCGACCCGGCTCGCCCCGGCGATCGACGCGATGGCCGAGGATCTGCCCTTCGCCGACGGCGAGTTCGACGCGGCGATGACGCTGTTCAGCGTGCACCAGTGGTCCGACGTCCGGGCCGGCCTCGGCGAGATTCGGCGCGTCACCCGTGGTCCGGTGGACATCCTGACCTGCGATCCCGCCCTGGTGAAGGACTTCTGGCTGTACCGGTACGCCCCCGAGGTGCTGGACATCGAGGCCCGCCGCTATCCGCCCGTCGAGGAGCTGGCCGCACCGCTGGGCGGCACCTGGACCGTCCAGACCGTACCCGTCCCCCTGGACTGCACCGACGGGTTCAACGAGGCGTACTACGGCCGTCCCGAGATGCTGCTCGACCCGGCCGCCCGCCAGGCGTGTTCGGCCTGGAGCTTCGCCGACGACCACGTCCGCGAGCGCTTCGACCGGACACTGCGCCACGATCTGGAGTCCGGGGCCTGGGACGCGGAGTTCGGCCACCTGCGCGACCGGCCGGTGTACGAGGGGTCGCTCGTGATCGTGCGCGCCACCCCGTGAACCGGGCAAGAGGGACGAGAGCAAGAGGAAGAAGAGGGACGGCACCATGGCGGTACCCGACCGGATGGACGAACGCCTGCGAGTCCTGGGGCTGGTGGAGGCCCAGCGGATGGCGCGGTCGGTGTTCGCCGGCGCCACGGCCCGCGGCCTGATCGCACCGGGCAGCGGGGAACGCGAGGCCGGGCACCGGATCGGGGACCTGGCGAGGCGGATGTTCGGAACAGCCGTGAGCCGGTCCGCCGGGATCGTCCGCTCCGGCCCGCACACGATCCTCCCCCGCGGCCAGGAACCGCCCGACCGCGTCATCCGCGAGGACGACATGGTGGTCACCGGTCTCGGTCCGCTCCTCACGGGGTACGCATCGGACTTCGCCCGCACGCTCGCCCTCGGCGACGACCCTGCCAGGCACCGGCTGGTGGAAGACCTGGCCACGGTCTTCGCCGCGGGGCGCTCGGCGTTCCACGCCGACTCCGGTATCACCGGCGGGCAGTTGTACGCCGAGGTCCAGGCACTCGCCGGGAAGGCGGGCTGGGCACTGGGCGGCGAGCACGCCGGCCGGCTGGTGGGAACGGCACCCACCGCGGACGCCCGGCACGCGGACCCGGCTTCGTTCCTCTGCCCGGACAACGACGAGCCCCTGCGCCGCACCACCGAAGGAGGGTGGCGGGCGCACTGGATCCTGGAGATCCGCCTGGTCGACGAAGACCTGGGCCGCGGCGGCTGGTTCGTGGACCTGCTGGACCTGGCGTAGCCGCCGTCGCCGGTGACCGGGTGTCAGGACCAGGGGTGCCTGAGGTCTCCCCCGCCGGCTCTCCCCGGCCCGTCGGGCTCCGCCCGCTCCGGGCGGCCGGTGCCGCTCCGGGCGCCCGTGTCCGGGACGTCGAGCGGCTGGCGTACGGCACCGGCTCCGAGGAACCGGTGGTACGTACGCAGACGGCGGCGGACGCGGTCGCGGGCCCGGACCAGGAGCAGCAGAGCCTGTGCGGTGGGGGCGGTCGGACCGGTCAGACCGCCGTCGGTCACGGCTATCTCGACACCGCCGCTGTAGTGCGCCGACAGGTTGTAGAGGAAGGCTCCCAGCGTCGCCAGGCAGGTGCCCAGGACGACTTCGAGGCTGACGACGCCGACAGAGATGCCGAGGACGGTGGTCAGGGCGGGCAGGATGTCCGGGGCGATGGCCTCCACCATGATCCAGGCGACGCACGCGGTGACGACCGCCACCACGCCGAGTCCTCCCAGCAGCAGGGAACTCGTCACCATCACCGACCAGGGATCGGCCTCCGCCAGGCGCAGCCGTATCGTCCGCCGGCCCGACGCGTGGGGAGCGCCCCGCCGGCCCGGTGCGGTGGGACCACCGGGCGGTGCCGGACTGCCCGCGGCGCCGACGGCGGCCCCCGACCGGCCACCACCGATGGGTCCGGACGGGTGAACGGCACCCGCGGCGGGTCCGGGACGGACGGAGCACCCCGGCACCGGCCCCGGCCGGTCACGGAGGCCCGGCGGGTCCTTCGGTATGTACCGCGGCTCGGGGCCCGCCCCTGGGGAGGTTCGCCCGGCGGGCTCGTCGGAGGGACGTATGTGCTGGTGTGCGACGGGCCCCACCTGCCGCGGGGAAGGACCGGAGCCGCCGTCCTGCTCGGGTGTCCCCCCTCCGCCGGGGGTGCCGCGGGGCCTGCGTTTGGCTCGGCTCATGCCTGTCTCCCTGACTGGCCTGGCAGCTCGGCCGTGCCCTCCACCATCGAACGGGCCTCCATCGACCGCCAGGCGGCCTCTGGGGCCTGCTGGTCCGTGGATCCGACGGTATCGGCCCTTTTACGACCATGCACTGCGAGCGGCGCCAGGGAGTGGCCCCCGACCAGGCGGAGCCACCGACGGGACCCACGAATGCGTCAGGGCCGGACCGGCAGGCGCGTCGGCCCCCGGACCCGCGCACGCCCCAGGACCGTACCCGCAGACGCGTCGACACCCGAACCCGCGCACGCCCCAGGACCGTACGCGCAGACGCGTCGACACCCGAACCCGCGCACGCGCCAGGACCCGACCCGCAGACGCGTCGGCACCCGGACCCGTGCGGCTGGGGGCCGGATGGCC